>JADGQF010000104.1 GCA_017882045.1 Anaerolineales bacterium | reverse complement strand
GCTTCCCAGGCCGCATCTTGCCCGGCACTGCCGGCGCCCGGATACTGCTTCTCAGCCATTCTCGTATCCCTCTTTAAGCTCCGGAAACTCACGTTCGGCCAGGGTCCGCAGGCGGGCCAGTGCGCGATGCAGCCGTGACTTGACGGTCCCGGCAGCTGTGTCGAGAGCCGCGGCCATTTCGGCTTCGGACAGTCCCAGGTAGTAGCGCAGGTAAATGACCTCCTGGTCGGCTGAACTCAGACGACGGACGGCATCCCAGAGTGTACCTGCCAGCCAGTTTTGGGCGGAGGCGGGGGCAGCAGCAGGGGCGGCAGCTACAGCTGCAGCCGGGTCGGACGAGGCCCCGACCAAGCGGCGCACGGCGGCAAAATAGCGTCCCAGCGAGCGGCGGCGGTTGCGCGCCAGGTTGGCGGTGATACTGAGCAGCCAGGGGCGGAACGGCCGGTCCAGGTCGAAACGGCCCAGCGCGCGGAAGGCGCGGATGAAGGCTTCCTGGGCCACGTCGCCGGCTTCGGCAGCTTCGCCCAGGAACAAGTAAGCCAGCCGGAAGGCAGCCTGCTCGTGCTGGCGAACAAGCGCTTCCCAGGCGGCCTGGTCACCGGCCTGCGCCCGGCTAATGAGGTCGGAGCTGATGAGCTCCGACCTTATGGGCTCCGACTCGTTCACACCTGGCCTCACGCGGACTGCGCAACAACCTGTCGATCACGCGCGCGATCGTATTATATACACCATCCGGCAGTAAGTGGTTCCCTCGAGAGCAAAACTGGCGCAGCGCTGGGTTTGGGGAGCCTCGATCTGGCACACGGCCGGCCAGTTGAGGATGGTTAGAGACGAATCCAGGCGACGATCATCGAACGACATCGCCGCCTGAATTCGCAGGAGACCGGCCATCTGGCTGAGAAGAAAGGGTCAGTCCGGCTGGTTAGCCTTGCCGGACTTCTCCACTTTGGCCCAGGTGTCGCGCAGGCCGACCGCGCGGTTGAAGACGTGGGTCCCACCGGCAGAGTCGGGATCGCAGCAGAAGTAACCCACGCGCATAAACTGGTAGAGGTCACCGGGTTGAGCCTGGACGAGGCCCGGTTCCACCTTGCAGCCGCGCACGATCTCCAGCGAGTGCGGGTTGATATTGTCGCGCCAGTCGCGCCCCTCGGGCACGTCGTCAGGGTTCGGCTTAACGAACAGGCTGTCATACAGGCGCGCTTCGGCGTCCAGGGCATGCGCCGCCGAAACCCACTGCAGGGTGCCCTTGACCATGCGGCCATCGGGGGTGACGCCGCTGCGCGAGGCGGGGTCGTAGGTGCAGCGCAACTCGATCACTTGCCCCGCGGCGTCCTTGACCGCTTCCTTGCAGGTGATGTAATAGGCGTGCTTCAGGCGCACCTCGCGTCCGGGGGCCAGCCGGAACCACTTGGGCGGCGCTTCCTCACGGAAGTCATCCCGGTCGACGTACAGCTCCCGCGCGAACGGCATCTGGCGGGCGCCGGCGCTCCCATCCTCAGGGTTATTGGTCGCCTCGACCCATTCGACCTGGCCCGCGGGGTAGTTCTCGATGACCACCTTTAGCGGGTTGATGACCGCCATCACACGTTGGCAGCGCTTGTTCAGGTTCTCGCGCAGGCAGTGCTCGAGCAGCGCGACCTCGACCGTGGTGTTGGCCTTCGAGACGCCGATACGCTGGCAGAAATCGCGGATCGCCTCGGCCGTGTAGCCCCGGCGGCGCAGGCCTGAGATGGTGGGCATGCGCGGGTCGTCCCAGCCGCTCACCAGCCCCTCACGCACCAGCGTGATCAGCTTGCGCTTGCTCAACACGGTGTAAGTCAGCGCGAGGCGTGCGAACTCGACCTGGCGCGGGTGATAGGCGCCCAGCGTATCCAGGCACCAGTTATACAGCGGCCGATGGTCCTCGAATTCGAGGGTGCAGATCGAATGCGTGATGCCCTCGATCGAGTCCGACTGCCCGTGCGCCCAATCGTACATCGGGTAGATGCACCACCTGTCGGCGGTGCGGTGGTGGGTGGCATGCAAAATGCGGTACATGACCGGGTCGCGCATATTCATGTTGGGCGACGCCATGTCGATTTTGGCGCGCAGCACCTTGCTGCCGTCCGGGAACTCACCCCGGCGCATGCGCTCGAACAGGTCGAGGTTCTCTTCGACCGCACGGTTGCGGCAGGGGCTGTCCTTGCCCGGCTCGGACAGTGTGCCACGGTACTGGCGGATCTCATCGGCGCTCAGATCGTCGACGTACGCCTTGCCGGCCTTGATCAGCTGTCCGGCCCACTCGTACAACTGCTCGAAGTAATCGGAGGCGAAAAAGAGGCGATCTTCCCAATCGGCGCCCAGCCAGCGCACGTCCTGCATGATCGATTCGACGTACTCCGTCTCCTCTTTGGTGGGGTTGGTGTCGTCGAAACGCAGGTTGAACTTGCCGCCGGAGTCCCGGGCGATGCCGAAATTGAGGAGGATCGACTTGGCATGGCCGATGTGCAGGTAGCCGTTAGGCTCGGGCGGGAAACGCGTTTGGACGCGCCCACCGAACCTGCCGGTCCGAATGTCTTCCTCGACGATCGCCCGCACAAAGTCGGTCGGGGAAGTTGTGTCAGGTGTGGGCATAAGGTACTCCTGTCTCCATTATCCGTGCCGCCGGCCGGCGCAAAACACGCCAGAAGGGGCCGGCAGGCCGCCAATAAGTAAACATTCTAGCACGAATGACAGGGTGACTGCAAGTCGTTGCGCTAGTTTCTCGGTGATATACTTGCGGCATGGGGCATGATCACGCAGACGTGATTAAGCAGAAAGGATGTGGAGCGAGCATGGATGCCGATCTGGTGCTCTTCAACGGCAAAGTCTATACGCTGGATCCGGGCCGGCCGCGCGTGACGGCGCTGGCGATGCGGGATGGTAAGATCATCTTCGCGGGGGATGACTCGACCGCCCGGGCGATGCTGGCAGCCGGGCCGGGCGCGGAGGCGGTCGACCTCAAGGGCAGTTGTGCGCTCCCCGGTCTGACGGACGCGCACCTGCATTTCGAGTGGCTGTCGCTGGGCTGGCAGCGGGTCAATGCGGAAACCCCCTCATTGGATGAGGCGCTGGCCCGCGTAGCCGAACGGGCGGCCCGCACGCCGGAGGGCGGCTGGGTGCTGGGATATGGCTGGAATCACAATGCCTGGGGTGAACAGTTGCCGTCCGCGGCCGACCTGGACCGCGTCGCGCCCGGCCACCCGGTATCGCTGGGCGCCAAGAGCGGCCACGCTCTGTGGGTCAACACGCGTGCGCTGGCTCTGGCCGGCATCAGCGCCCAAACTGCCGATCCACCAGGAGGGCGGATCGTGCGCGACGCGGCCGGCCGGCCGACGGGCATTCTTTTGGAGGACGCGCAGCAACTGGTGGAGGCAGTGATCCCCACGCCCGCGCCCGACGAGCTGGCAGAAGCCATGCGCCAGGCCATCCCGATCGTCCAGCGGGCCGGGCTGACCGGCGTGCACGACATGGACGGCCCACAGGCGTTTGTGGCCGAACAGATCCTGCACGAGCGCGGCGAACTGACTCTGCGCATCGTCAAGAGCATCCCGCTGGATCACCTGGACGAGGCCATCGGGCTCGGGCTGCGCTCGGGCTTCGGCGACGACTGGCTGCGCCTCGGGCACATCAAAATGTTTGCCGACGGCGCGCTGGGGCCGCAGACGGCGCTGATGCTGCAGGGCTACGAAACGGCGCGGGGCAACACCGGCATCGCCACGACGCCGATCGAGAAGATCAATGCCGCCGTCCACCGGGCCAATGCCGCCGGGCTGGCCTGCGCCATCCACGCCATCGGTGATCGGGCTAACCGGCAGGTGCTCGACGTCTTTGAGGAAGTGCTTCCGCTGGCCGGGCGGTTGCGCATGCGCAACCGGATCGAGCACGTCCAACTGCTGGACCCGGCCGATCAACCCCGGCTGGGGAAGCTGGGCGTGGTGGCGTCGATGCAGCCCAGCCATGCGACATCGGACATGCTGATGGCCGACCGTCACTGGGGGCCGCGCAGCGCGGGCGCGTATGCGCTGAAGACCCAACTGAACCACGGCGCCGTGCTGGCATTGGGCTCGGATTGCCCGGTAGAGGCGATCCAGCCGTTGCCCGGCATCCACGCGGCAGTGACGCGCCGGCGCGCCGACGGCTCGCCGGGTCCGCAGGGCTGGTATCCCGAGCAGCGACTGAGCGTTGAGGAGGCAGTGCGCGGCTTCACCTGGGGAGCAGCCTACGCGGCGGGGCTGGAGGACCGCCTGGGCACGTTGGCGCCGGGCAAGCTGGCGGACGTGACGATCCTTGACCAGGATATCTTTGCGATCGAGCCGATGGAGATACTGAAGGTCCAGGTACTGGGGACAGTGGTGGGTGGGAAGTTTGTGTGGAGGGCCGCTGCGCTCGCGTGAGACGGAGCGACTGCAGTCGCCACTACGTAGTAACGACTTCAGTCGTTTCCAGCGCGCGCGGGGCAACGGAGCGACTGAAGTCGCGACTACGTAGTGGCGAACCGCGGTCAGCCGCGCCAGGTCTCGAGGTCGAATTCGACCAGGAACGCCAGGTGATCGGAGAGGCGGATCGTGCCGGTCTCTTCGGCCTGGCCAATGACCGCGATGGCAGTCGCGTGCTGGGCCAGGACGCGGTTGGCCCAGGCGTAGTCAATGCGGATGGCGGGCAGGTCGGCCTCGAAGGTGGGACCCGGCTCGCCAGGCTGCAGCGCACACCAGACATCGGTCCAGCCGGCGGCGGCGAACTGCTGCAAAAGGTCGACCTCCGGCGTCTGGTTGAGATCGCCGACGAGCAGGCCCGCGCCCGAAAACGCGTCGACGTAAGGAACGATTTGGTCAAGGTTGCCACGCGCCTGGTCGTAGACCCAGGAGACATGGGCATTGAACAGGTGCAGCGGCCCGCCGGGGAGGTCAAAGCGGGCGTGCAAGACGACGCGCTGGTTAGTGTCCTCAAGGCCGGGCAGCAACGTTAGCTCAAGGTAATCAGTCTCGGCAATCTCGATGCGCGAGAGAAAGGCCGAGCCCTGGGTGATGCCGCCGTCGCGGCTATCCGCCGGTTGGTAGACCACGTATTGGTATTCGGGCAGGGCCAAGGCGAGCTGCGCGGCCTGATCGAGGCCGTCCTCGACCACCGGCGCACTGCGGACGGCCTGGAGCGCGATGACATCCACATCGCTCGAGACAATCAGATCACGAATCAGCGCGCGCCGGGCCGGCCAGGCGCCATGCTTCGTGCCATAGTAATTGAGGTTGAGGCTCATGACTTTGAGCATGGTTGCGATCCCCTCCTGACGTCAAGCAGGCCCGGACGGCCCGGCGCAAAACCGCACGACGCGTGCGCGGCCGGACCCTGACCCGATCCGTGCGTGAGCAGTATGGCACAAGCGAGAGGGAATTATCGGTAATAACAGACACATCTCCAGGGCCGGGTTAAGAGTACAATTCCGCAAACTAGAGAGGACGTGAAAACTATGCACGGTGGAGGATGGTGGTCGTACCTGTACCATGATGAGAAAGAGAAGCCGCCCGAGATCGGCTGGCCGCTGATCCGGCGTGTCGCCAATTACGGGCGGCCCTATGCGCGCGGAATCGCCGTCATGCTGCTGATCATCGTCGTGACCACGTTGTTAAGCTTGATCCCGCCCCTGTTGACGCGCTCGCTGATCGACCAGGTGCTGCCGCAGCGCAACTTCCGCGGCCTGTATCTGCTGGCCCTGGGGATGATCGCCATCCCCGTGGTGACGGGCGTGCTGGGCGTGGGGCAGCGCTATCTGAGCGCCAACATCGGCGAGGGGGTGATCTACGATCTGCGCGTGGCGCTGTTCAACCACATGCAGAAGATGTCGCTGCGCTTCTTCACCAACACCAAGACGGGCGAGCTGATCTCGCGCCTGAACAACGACATCATCGGCGCCCAGCAGGCGATCAACGGGACGATCATCGACATACTGACGAACATCATCACCCTGGCGGGTACCCTGGCGATCATGCTGAGGCTGGAATGGCGTCTGACCATCCTGGCTTTCGCGGTGTTGCCATTATTTCTCATCCCGGCCCGGCTGCTCGGCAGGCGCCTGCGCGCGGTGGTGCGCGAGCAGATGGTAATGAACGCCGAGATGAACGCGATGATGGACGAGACGCTCAACGTGAGCGGAGCGCTGTTGGTCAAACTGTTCGGGCGCGTGCCGATGGAAGTCGAGCGTTTCGGAACGCGCGCGGCGAGGGTGCGCCAGGCCGGTATCCGGCAGGCCTTTCTGCTGCGTTGGTTCTTCCTGATTGTCAGCCTGGACAGCGCAGTCGGCACCGCGGTGGTCTTCCTGGTGGGCGGCCTCCTGGTGCTGCGCAACGCCGGCTTCACCACGGGCACCATCATCGCCTTCTCCGCCTACCTGGGCATGCTCTACGGTCCGCTCTCCGCGCTGACCAACGCGCGCGTGAACTTCGCGCAATCGGTGGTCAGCTTCGAGCGCGTGTTCGAGGTCCTGGACCTGCCGGTGGAGATCCAGGAGAAACCGGACGCGCGGCACCTGGAGACGGTACGTGGCGAAGTGCGTTTCGACCGGGTGTCATTCAGCTACCGGCCGGGAGAGCACGAACCGGGGGCGGCGATGGCCCTGAGCGAAGTCGAGCGCTGGGGAGGGATGCCGCCCCTGTCGCAGGAGGGCGGCAAGCGATCGGCCGGCCGGCGGGTGGGCGGCGGAGGCTCCGCTGCCGAGCGCGCTGCCGGCAAGACGGCAGGCGCTGAAACAGCGCGGGCCGATGCGGCGAGCGGGAACGGACATGAGGCGGTCGACGCGGCCGACGAGCAGGCGCCGGATGCGGCGCTGCGGGCGGCTCCCGAGACACGCTACGCCCTCTGCGACGTGAGCTTCCGGGTCAAGCCGGGCCAACTCGCGGCGCTCGTGGGGCCCAGTGGCGCAGGCAAGACAACGATCACGTACCTGCTGCCGCGGTTGTACGACCCGACCAGCGGCACGATCTCGATCGACGGCTATGACATTAAGGATTTGAGCCTGAACACGCTGTCCGAGCAGATCGGCATGGTGACGCAGGAAACCTATCTGTTCAACGACACGATCCGGGCCAACCTGCTCTACGCGCGACCGGACGCCAGCGAGGCGCAGATCGAAGCCGCCTGCCGGGCCGCCAACATTCACGAGTTCATTGTGGACCTGCCCGAAGGCTACGAGACCGTGGTCGGCAACCGCGGCTACCGGCTATCGGGCGGCGAGAAGCAGCGCCTGGCGATCGCACGCGTGATCCTGAAGGACCCGCGCTTGCTCGTGCTGGACGAAGCGACCTCGTCACTGGACAGCCAATCGGAGGCCATGATCCAACAGGCGTTGGAGAGGATCATGGTGAGCCGCACGAGCCTGGTCATCGCGCACCGCCTAAGCACGATCCTGGCCGCCGACACGATCCTGGTGATGGATCACGGGCAACTGGTGGAGCAGGGCACGCATGCCGAGTTACTCGCGCTGGATGGCTTGTACGCGCGTCTTTATGAAACGCAGTTCCGCCACGGGCGGATCGATCTCCCGGCGGCAGTCGAGGAAACGGTCTAGCGCGCCCAGGACCGCCTGAAGCGCAAGTAGTTAAACCAAAAGCCGGCCTGTTGGGCGAAACTGCCGCTTAACAGGCCGGCTTGTTATCAATTAACGCAGCCTACACTCACAGAGCTGGACGGTAGTCGCGTCACATCGGACTGAGAGCGACAGCCGGCAGATCATTCAAAGCGGGAACGCCGTCCGGCTCCCCGGCCACCCGTTTGAGTAGTTCCCAATCGCGGGCGGTCAACGGAAACTGGCGCACAAGACCACCGACCACATCCCATTCAACGTTATGGTTGTACCCCAGGAATGGAATGGGCAAGTGGAGCCAGTTGAGGAGCTCCGCCAGCCGATCCAACTCATCGTTGGACATCTTGAGCAAGGCCACGGTTGTTTTAGCCTCAGCTTGCAGCGCCGGCAGAATCTGCGCACGCAAGAACCGGTCATAGGCCAGCAGGTAATCCGTCGTAGTGTCGTCCCCGTCCAACGCTTCAGCGGCCACCAGGGCAGCCTGGCGGCCGAGGTAGATGGCAGGCAAAATACCCAGCTGCCCGGCAGGCGTCGCCGCGTCGCCGACGGCGATGAAGCCCTCGGCAACCAGGCTCGCCGGAGCCTCGTGTAGCGGCATGAGGTAGGAAGAACGGGCAGCCACCGTTGGGGTGGCTCCAGCCAGCAGACCCTGGAAGCGCGGGTCCTGTTCGGACTGGCTAAAACGGCGGGCAGCCGATTCGGCTGCGGCGCAGTCGGGCTGACCGATGAGCGTGGCGAGCGACAGAGTCGCCCGGCCGGGCGCCGGCATCGAGAGCGTGGCGAATCCGGCCTCTCCGTCGGGGCCGCCCAGGGCCACGATGCGGCCCACGTCGATTGGGCCTACCGCGGGCGCCTCATATTCCTGGCTGACGAACAGGACATGCTGCGAAGCCGGCGCGCAGTACAGGCCGGCGTCCTCACACAGTTCACGTGACGCCCCTTCGGCAGCCATCACGATGGTAGCATGAATATCGCCCGAGCTGGTCCGCACTCCGACGATCTTGTCTCCCTCACGCACAAGCCCCGTCACCTCTGTGCCGAAGCGCAGCTCAACGCCCTTCGCCGCGGCCTGCTCGGCCATCAAGCGCAGGAGGCCCGCCTTATCCACAATTGCCGGGGTGGAACCGGCCGCGTCGGCGAAGATGGTCTGGTACTCCAGTCCGCCCGGACTATAGCAGTGTTGGGTGCTGTCATGGACGGTGATAATGGACTCAGGGATCCACAGGTCGACCTGGGGGAAGAAGAGACCGCCGAACATCGACCGGCCGGACACAAGGCCCGGGGCCGGAACGAGCACGGCGCTGCACTGATGGCCTGTTATGCCTGGTGCAGCCAGCCGGTCTACCACCAGGGTACGGAACCCCAGGCGGGCAGCAGTGCGAGCAGCGCTCAGTCCCGCGGGCCCCGCACCGACGATCAACAGGTCATATCGCTCATTGTCGCTCATGCATTCAACTCCTCTCGTGCCACGATTATACGAGCGAAGTCGCCAGAGCGAAACGGTAGAAGGATGGGATTTTGAGCGCCAATTCCGTGTGGTAAAGTACTTACCTTTCCTTAGCCAGCCGATGCGCCATTGCGTAGCGCACCAGCTCGGCCCGGTTATGCAAACCGAGCTTGCCCATAATGTTCGCCCGATGGCTTTCGACCGTGCGCACGCTGAGCATCAGGGTGTCTGCGATCTGTACGTTGGTATAACCCCTGGCGATCAGACCCAATACCTGGAGCTCGCGCGGGGTCAGTTGTTCGCCAGGCCCGTCAGTGGAGGAGGCGGCGCGGTTGGAGAGATCGGCGACCAGGGCGCGCGTCATGACCGGATGGACGTAGAGATCGCCCCGCATCACAGCCGCGATGGCGTTGAGGAGCTCCGATTCGAGGGCGCGCTTTACCACATAGCCGCTGGCCCCGGCGCGCATCGCCTCGCGCAGCAACTCCTCATCCTCGTGTACGGTGAGTATGAGCACCTGGGCCTCGGGCCGCATTTGCTTCAGCTCGCGAGTGGTCTCGATCCCGCCCCGGCCGGGCATGCTGATATCCATCAATACCAGGTCGGGACGCAACTCACCGGTCAGGCGCAGGACCTCGTTGCCGTCGCCCGCCTCTCCGACCACCTCCAGTTCCGAGCGCCCGTTAAGTAGGGCCCGCAGCGCGGCACGCAGCACGCCGTGATCATCGGCGATCAGGGTTCGAATCACAAGGCACCTCCACGTACAAAGTTGTTCCTGATCCCGGCGCGCTCTCGACGGTCAGCTTGCCGCCCACCGCCACCGCCCGCTCGCGCATGCCAAATAGTCCAACTCGGTTCCGTTGTGTGACGATAGTCAGATCGAAGCCGATGCCGTTGTCCACGATGATCGCGAGGATGTGACTGGGCGTCACCGGCTCGGCGGGTTCCTTCCTGTGCGTCCAGGGGACGGGGCGTTGCTGCTGCTACGCCGGCGGAGCCACAATCCGGACCGCGGCACTCGAGCACGACTGCCACATTGGTCGCCTGGGCGTGGCAGGCCACGTTAGTCAACGACTGGCGATCTGGCGCGCAGTGCGCTCGTCTTCAGAGGCAAAGGCCTCAGGGGCCGCGGCGCCCAGATCCAGCATGCCAATCAATTGGCCATCCGCCCTGAGCGGAATGCGCAAGTACGAGCGGATGCCTTCGGCCAACAACAAGTCGTCCAGGAGGTTGCGCTGCGGCAGCGCGAGAAGATCTTCGACCCGCCCGGCGTCATCGGGCCAATACGCAAAGGAACACCCATAGGCCAAATCATATCACAAACAAGAGCATTATGCTACTTTGCCACCGGCCGCAACGGCCACATAGACGACAATGTCCGGCGCCCGTGCGCTAGTTCGTCCCTGCCGTAGTCCATGATATACTGATGGTGAAGCAATGCTATAGCGCTTGTTGCCAGTCAATCTAATCATGCGGAGTGTAAACCGCTAAATGGGAAAAGCGGACCTACATATTCATACGGCCCTTAGCGACGGCATGGGCACCGTCTCGGCCGTGCTGGAAGCAGCCAGCCGCACCGACCTCGACATCATTGCCATCACAGATCATGACCGGGTCGACGGGGCCCTGGAGGCAGTCGACCTGGCCCCCCGCTACGGAATCTCGGTGATCCCGGGAGCGGAAATCACAACTGCCGAAGGGCACCTGGTGGCGCTCTACATCAACCGGCCCATACCACCCCGGCTGCCATTGCACGATACAGTGCTGCGGGTCGCGGAGCAGGGAGGGCTGTGCATTGTGGCCCATCCCATGGCGCCATTTCTCAACAGCATCAAGGCGCCGAACCTGATCTGGGCCCTGGCCGACCCGCTCGTGGCCGGCACCCTAGTGGGTCTGGAAGTGTACAACGGAGGTTTGCCGCAGTTGGCGAACAACCGGCGTGCGCTGGTGCTCGGGGAGAAAACCGGCCTGGCGCAGGTAGCGAGCAGTGACTCGCACCTGCTCTGGACAATCGGCATGTGGGCCACGGAGTTCCCCGGCTCGAGCCCCGCGGACCTGCGCCTCGCGCTCGAGCTGCGGCTGACCCAGCCCGTGATCGCGGACCGGCCGTTCCGCTTCTTCACCAGTTGGGCGCGCGGCCTGCTGCTTCGCCGGGCGGGCATCGCCTACTGGTCACCGGAGCCGAGGGGCGGCGTGATCCTGAGGAGACTGAGCAGCATTTGATTTCTAATCTTAACAAGAGGGGCTGTCCGTTATCTTCGGACAGCCCCTCAGCTCGCTTCAGGTCAGACGCCGGGCGTTATTGGTAGAGCAACGGCTTGATGGTCGGATCGTCGACGTTGGTCTTGTCGTACCAGTGGAAGCCAGTGTCGATCGTCTTGGGCAAAGTCTCGCCCTTGATCGCCTTGACGGCGGACTCGATGCACTTGTAGCCGATACCGATCGGGTCCTGCGTGATGGCGCCGAGGACGACTCCGCTGCGGATCTCATCGATCAGCTGCTTGCCGGAGTCATAGCCAACCATCACGATCTTGCCTTCCTTGTTCATTTCCTTGACGCCGTTCATGACGCCGATCATGGAGCCTTCATTGGCGCCGAACATGCCCTTGAGGTTCGGATGAGCCTGGATCATCGCCTTGGCGATGTCCGTCGACTTGAGCTGATCGCCGGCGCCGTACTGCACGTCCACGATGTTGACGTTCGGGTGCTTGGTCTTCATCTGGTTGAGGAAGCCATCGCGACGGTCAATGCCGGTGCGGCTGGTCTGGTCGTGTACGATGACGGCAACTTCGCCTGAATCACCGATCGCGGCGGCCATCTTGTCGGCGGCCACGGAGGCAGCGGCCACGTTGTCCGTTGCGGCGGTGGTCACGGGGATGTCGCTGTCGACACCAGAGTCAAAGCCGATGATGGGGATATTTGCCGCCTTGGCCTTTTCGAGCAGCGGCGTCATAGCCTTGCTGTCCAGCGCGGCCAGGCAGATGGCAGCCGGCTTCTTGTCGAGTGCGGTCTGCAGCATCTCGACTTGCTTGTCGACCATGGCTTCCGTCTCCGGGCCTTCGAAGGTCATGTCCACGTTCATCTCGGTGGCGGCCTTCTGAGCGCCGGCCTTGACTGCCTGCCAGAACTGGTGCTGGAAGCCCTTCGAAATCACCGGGATGTAGGGCTTGGCGCCGGTCGCGGCGGCTGGGGCGGTGGTGGCAGCCGAGGCAGCGGCTGGGGCGGTGGTGGCGGCCGGAGCGGCCGGGGCGGCAGCCGGGGCGGGGGCAGGCGCTACACACCCGGCAAGGATGCCGAGCAGCATTGCGCAGAGCAGTAGGACACTAAACTTCTTCATTGCAGACTCCCTCCTAAAGGATTTATTGTCAAGCTCTCTATTGGAGCTTACAACCAAGGTAAAGGAATTACTTCTGGCGTCGTCGTGCGATGTCCGCGTACACTGCCAATACGACGATGACGCCGGTGACCACCGTCTGCCACTCCTGCGGAACGGAGAGGATGCGCAGACCGTTGGTCAGTGTGCTGATGATAAACGCGCCGATGATAGTGCCGAGTATCGTGCCCTCGCCGCCGCTCAGGGACGTGCCACCGATGACGGCCGCCGCAATGGCATCCAGCTCGTAACCCGAACCCAGGGCCGGCTGCGCCGAGTTGAGGCGGGCAGCAATGACGATGCCGGCCAGGCCGCTAAAAATGCCGGCGACGGCGTAGATGGCGGTTTTCCAGGTATTCACGTTGATGCCCGAGAGCCGGGCCGCTTCTTCGTTACTGCCGAGCGCAAAGGTATACCGGCCCAACACGGTCCGGCCCAGGACGATGCTGGCAACGATGGCCGCCGCAAACAAGATCAGCACGGCGTTGGGAATATCGAATCCATGGGCAATGGAACCCAATACCGAATTCATGGCAATGCCGCGGAAGGCGGCTATATCGTTGAAATAGATGGGCTTCAGGCCAGAAATGATGAGCGAGAGCCCCTTGGCGACATACAACATGCCCAGAGTAGCGATAAAGGGGGGGACCTTCATGCGGGACACCACCGTGCCGTTGATGAAACCGCACAGCCCGCCGGTGGCCAATCCGCCCAGGACCCCTACGGCAATCGGCAGCTTCCAGTAGGTGAGGAACACGCCGGTCATGACCGCTGACAGGGTCATGACCGTGCCGACGGACAGATCGATCCCGCCGGTGATGATGACGAACGTGACACCCAATGCCAACACCCCGTTAACCGCCGTGGCCAGCAAGATGCCGACGAGGTTATCGAACTGGAAGAAGTTGCTAGATGCCAGCGAAAAAACGATGATCAGAACAATCAAGCCCGCGAACGCCAGGATTCTCTGCGTCGCATCCGAACGCAAGAAAGGAGTTCTTTCCGGAGCAGTAGTGGTTGTTTGCATCTTTAGGCTTGCCTGACTTGTGGGGTTGGGTTGGTCTCGGCAACAGTCCGATCGGATTCGATGATGCCACCGCGCTGGGTGGCCAGTCGCATGATTTTCTCCTGGGTGGCTTCAGCGCTGCTCAGCTCGCCCGTGATCCGGCCCTCACACATGACGATGATCCGATGGCTCATGCGGAGGATCTCCGGAAGCTCGGAGGAGATCATGATGATTGATTTGCCCTGTTGAACCAGTTCGTTGAGCAAGCGGTAGATCTCGCTCTTGGCGCCCACATCGATACCGCGGGTCGGCTCGTCGAAGATCAGGATATGGCTATCGCCGGCAAGCCATTTGGCGATGATCACCTTCTGTTGATTCCCACCCGAAAGGTTCTTAACCTTCTGCTGCAAGCTCGGCGTACGGATGGTCAGGGCTTCGACGAAATTCCGCGCAACAGCGCGCGTGCGGGAGGTGTTTACCCAGCCGGCAGGGCCGACGAACTTCTTGAACGATGCCAGGACGACGTTGGTCTC
>JADGQF010000343.1 GCA_017882045.1 Anaerolineales bacterium | reverse complement strand
TCACTTACGACCTTCAGGTAGCTAGCGTGCGGCCACGCCCACCGCCGAGGTCGGGATTGGCAGCCCGCCCTGCACCGGGCTCAGGCTGCCGTCCACGTTCACCCGCAAGCCGGTCAGCGTGTGTGCTCGCCCGCCCAACTGGTAAAGATACTGGCTGTCGCGGCTGAGCCCCAGGTCCAACGGTCCGGTACCTGCGGGCAGCGCACGCGCCACGTCGTACGCAAGGCTCAGCTTACCGTCCGGGCCGATGCGGTAGCTTGAGATGCTGTCGCTGCCCGCGTTGGCGACAAATGCCAGCCGAGCGCTGTTCGTCACGACCAACCAGCACGCCGCCGCCTGCTTATCGGGCACCGAGCGGCTGATCGGCGTGAGCGCTCCGTCGTCGCCGGCCGCGTAGGACGAGGCCGCGCTGCCCGGCGCCTCGGAAATGAACAGCGTGTTGTTCTGGTCAAAGTCAAACCCGAACGGGGTCGCGCCGCTGGAAGGGTAGGTCTGCCGGTTCCCTGCCCGGCCGTCGGACCCCACGGTGAAGGTGCTGATGCTGTTCGTGCCCTTCTCCGTCACGACCAGCACCCGGCCGTCCGGGCTGAACTGGATCTGCGCCCCGTCCGCCGTATTGCTGCTCAGCGCCTGCGTAGAAGCATGGACCGGCGTGAGGGCCCCGTTCTGATCGACCGCAAAACCGGCAATGCTGCTCGACCCCGCATTCAACACGTAGACCAGGCCGTCGTGACTGGTGACGCTGATGGGCCTTACCCCGCCCGAGCTAACCGTGCTCGTCAGCAGCAGGCCCGTCGCCGTCACCGCGAACGCCGAGACCTCGTTGCTCCCGGCATTCACGGCGAAGAGCCGCTGTCCGTCCCGGCTCAGCGTCAGCGCGCCCTGCGAGCCCAAGGCGCCGCCAGTTCCCGTCCCGCCCGTCGCAAAGTAGTCGTTGAAGCTGAGTGTGCCGTCGCCTGCCCGGTCGAAAACGGCCACTGCATTACCGGCAGTCGCGTTCGTCAGCACGTAGACGGCGCCTGCCGCGCCGCTCACGCCGGCCGCCGCGGCCGAGGGGGTCGCCCAAGGGAAGGCGTCAGCAGTCAGGGCCGCGATCAAGGCCATGCTCGCGCTGAGCCGGCGCACTTTGGCAAACGCCAACTTGGTGAACGTAGAGGTGAACGTAAACATCGAACTAAGTAGGTTGCCACAAGTTGCTTGAATAAGGTCAGGCGGCGACGGCCGCTTGAGCTTGGCGGGCGACCAACGAATTGATCAGGCGCAGCACAGCCTGCGGTGTCAAACCCGCCAAGTGGCGTTCGAGGGCGGCGTCCAGTTCCGCCAGCCGCTTGAAGCCACGATTGGCCGAAATGGCGTCTTTGAGATGCCACCAGATTTTCTCGGTCGGGTTGTATTTGTGGCCCGCATAGCTGGGCAAGGGCACCAGGTGCAGGCGGTCATGTGTGGCGAGCCAATCAGCAACCGTCTTGCTGGTATGAATGCTGCCATTATCGATCAGCAGGTAGATACGGCCCTGCGGATACGTCGTCAACAAGTCGCTCAGGGCGGCGATGAAGTCGCCGGATCGCTTGCGCTCGGTCAGCCGGTAGTGCCAGGCTCCAGTGCGCAGGTTGACCGTGCCAAAGATCGGCCGCTTGCGGTTCTGGCCGGGCGTCAGCACCCGGGGCTGTGCGCCCCGGCGATGCCAGGTGGCGCGCAAGATCGGCAAGAGCATCAGCTCGCACTCGTCCTCGGCCAGGATGATGGCGACCGGATCGGCCACCACCTCGGTCAGATGCGCCACTTTGGCCGCTTCTTCTGGGTCGCGCCGTTGTGGCAGGATCAACTTCGGGCGGCCCCAGACGAAGCCCGCCCGGGGCAAGGCCCGTCTCAAGGTCGAACGACTGACCCAGACCCGGAAGCGTTGGCGCAGGTGGCGCAGCAAGCCGTCCACCGTCCAACCCGATTCGGGATAGCCAAAGGTGGCGGGTGGTTGGCCGGTCTGGGCTTGCACAATCGCCACCAGGTGGGGCTCATTGGGCGGACGGCCGCTGCGCGGCTCGTCGTACAAGCCAGCGATCCCGTGCTGCTGGTAGCGTTCCAGCCAGGGGTAGACGGCTTGCGCCGAGTAGCCCATCAAGGCCCCGATCTCGGGCACACTCTTGCCCTGGTCGCTCAACAGCACGAAATGGGCACGCTCGGAAATGCGCCCGATCGCTTCGCGGGCCAGGCGGCGCAGCGCATGCCGCTGTTCATCGTTCAACGTGATGCGAATCTCGCTCGGTCGGCCAGTGTTCATGCCACCAGCTTAGCGGCCGGCCAACCTTTTTTAAGTATCTTTTGACCAGTTACTTAGCTCCTGATTGTGGGTCTGCTGGCAGCGCGCCATTGGTTGCGGCGCCACGCTCTGTTTCGAGCGTTTGTTGCTGGATAGTCTCGCCACCGGGCGGATCGTTACACGCGCGGCCAAAGTTGTGGTATTTTCGTGCGTAACTCGTCGTGTCTGTTCGCAGGTTGGTATTGATGGCTCTTGACCCACAAGCTGTAGTAGGTCAACGCCCTGACTGTCTAACCGTTATGTGCCGACTGCAACGGCCCGTTCAAGTTCGATTTGGCGGGCTGCGTAATCTTGGAGCAGTCGGCGCACTGTTTTAACTGTATCGCGGTGTAATCTGTGTAAGAATTGGCGCGGTGCTTCGGCTTCTGCCAAGCGCCGACGCTGCACCTGGTAGTCCGCGAGCTTTACCTCGCGCAGTTGGCCCAGGAGTTCCGTCTCTGTCTTAGCCCGAAATAGCACCTGGCACTGGCCGAAGTCGCGCAACTCAGCCGTGGACTTGCGACCACTGATGCGGCGTTGGTGGCGGCGCAAGCGGCCAAAGAAGCCTTCCAGTTGCAGGTTGTCGGCGGGCAGGCCAGGGATCTCATAACAGTAAAGCAACTCCGCGCCCCAGTTGCGCCATAGCCGCCGCCAGGCACTGTGCAAGGCAGACTGTGCTGGCCGGCGCTTGAAATCCGGGCGGAACTGGTCCAGCAGGGCGTCCATCTCCTGGGCCACCTGGACACTGCTGGGTGCCTTAGCGTCCGCTGCACCTTGCTGGCCATAGCGTAAGCAAGCGGCAATGCGCCGGACCCAGGTATAAGCTTCGTTTACATCCTCAGCCAGAGTCCGATTGCTGGTCACGGCCCGTTCGGCCTGCCTGAGCAGTTGCCACAGATAGGGATTCTCGCTGCTGGTTTCCAGAACTGCGCGTAATTCCTCGACCAGGGCCGCCAGTTGCTGATAACCCGCCAGTCCGCCCCAGCGGAAGGGCTTACGGCTGCTTCGGTTGACCGCGTCGCGTATGGCCCGCCGGATTTGCTTCTCAAGCGCCAGCAAAGTCGGATCCCGCGCTTGACCCTCAACAAACAACAAACGACGAGTCTGCCCCCGGCTCGTCAGTTCCTGCCTCGCGCTCTGGTACGGCAGGCAGACCGCCGACGTCGTTTTGGAGCGCCTGACGCAGTTGGGCATCCACTTCTAGCACCGGTTCAACCAGATTATTGAGAAAGTGCACCTGGCAGCGTTGGTGTGGTGCGGTGGGCCAGCAGCGCTTGAGGGCGGCGATGATCGCCTCTTCGCCATCCGACAGGGTGGCGAGCACCGCAAGGGGCAACTCCTGATAGGGCTCCAGCCAGGCCCACAGTCGTTCGGCATTAGCCTGCTCTAACTGTACTGCCGCCACGGCTGTCCCGCTCAGCACCTCATAGAGCACGTAGAGTAAACTGCCGTTGCCCTCCGGCTGCAAGGCGTCCACGGCCCAGATCAGACCTCCGTGCTCTGCCGCGGTCGCCGTCAGGTGATTCAGGGTTTTCTGATCCGCGGCACCCAGGAGCGCCAG
Organism: Anaerolineales bacterium; assembly: GCA_017882045.1. Classification (GTDB taxonomy): domain Bacteria; phylum Chloroflexota; class Anaerolineae; order CG2-30-64-16; family CG2-30-64-16; genus JADGQF01. Next base: position 525 of record JADGQF010000343.1, on the reverse strand, counting down.
AAACTGGCGGTAAAGCTTGCCTACATTGCGCTCGTTGATCGCGATCCCCCGCCGGTTTAGCTCGCCCTGGATCTCCTTCAATTGGTGATGCTCATGCTCGTGTTGCCAGCCGATGAAGGCCAGCACATCCAGACCGTAGGTGCTGTAGGGCAGGCTGATCGTGAGCACCCGGCTGGCGTAGTAGTGCTCGCCCACATGACTGCACGCTGGATCGGCACATTCCTTGCTCCGACCCGCCACAAAGAGCGGACCCTCCAGTGTTTGGACGTACTTACGGCTGTGCCAGGGTTTGCGCGGTTTGAGGACGCTGCCACAGTGCGGACATGTGTTGAGATCGCACTCGACAATTACGCGCTTGGCCTCAGGAAACTCACGATGCAGCCGATGCTTGGGTTGCTTGACCACTTTACGACCTCTGCCTGATGGAATCCATACCGAATCTTACCATCAGGCAGATATACACTCAAGACACCCAGGGAGGTCAACGCCGACCCCACCCACTACAGCTTGTGGTGGAAACGGGTC
>JADGQF010000103.1 GCA_017882045.1 Anaerolineales bacterium | reverse complement strand
GCATCCGAGATATGATCTACCTGACGATCAGCACCGGCATCGGCAGCGGCGTGATCGCGGACGGGCGGCTGTTGCTGGGCACGCACGGCCTAGCCGCCGAGGCAGGGCACATCGTCATCGACCCGGACGGCCCGCGCTGCAGTTGCGGCAAGCGCGGGCACCTGGAAGCCTACGCAGCCGGGCCCGCCATCACCCGCGACGTGGTCTCCCGTCTGAAGGACGGTAAGAAAAGCCGCATCACGAAGATGGTGGGCGGCGACCTGAGCCGGGTGAACGCACGCATCATCAGCGAGGCGGCCCAGGAAGGCGACAAACTGGCAGCCAACGCCATCCGGCGGGCCGGCCGCTACCTGGGCATCGGCATTGCCAACCTGCTGCACCTGTTCAACCCGCGCATGGTCGTGCTGGGGGGCAGCGTCACCAAGGCCGGCCCCTTGCTCTTCCAGCCGATGCGGGCCATGATCGACGAGCTGGCCATGCCGACTTATGTCGAAGGCCTTTCGATCGTCCAGGCCGCACTGGGGGATGACGTGGGTCTGCTGGGCGCGTTGGCGCTGGCGACGACCGAGCTCAAGCTCAACTCAGCGGACCGGACACCGACCAACTAACCACCCAACCAACTAACGATCGGCAAATATGCACATATCCATCATCGGTCTCCCAAACAGCAGCAAAACGACAATCTTCAACGCGCTGACGCGCGCTAACCTGGAAACGACGTCCTATAGCTCGGGGGTGTTCGAGGTCCACACCGCGACGATCGACGTGCCCGACGCCCGCGTGGACCGTCTCTCGGGCATGTTCCACCCGCGCAAGACGATCTATGCCCAGGTGACCTATACGGACGTCGCCGGGCTGGCGAAGGGCATCAGCGAGGGCGGGCTGAGCGGGCCGCTGCTAAACACGATCAGCCAGAGCGATGCGCTATTACACGTGGTGCGCGCCTTCGATGACCCCGACGTACCGCACGTCGAGGGGACCGTCGAACCCCTGCGTGACATCGACATCATCGACGGCGAGCTTCTGCTGTCCGACCTGATCCAGGTGGAACGGCGCATCGAGCGGTTGGAGGCCCAGTTAAAGAAGGGCGCCGACAAGCAGGTCAGAGCGGCCAACGAGGTCGAGCTGGAGCTGTTCCGCCACCTACACGCTCACCTGGAGACCAGCGCGCCGCTGCGCGACCTGGACCTGGACCCGGCTGAGCTGAAGATGCTGCGCAATTATGGGCTGTTGTCCCTCAAGCCTCTGCTGATCGTCCTAAACGTTGGCGACGGGTCCGCCGAGGATGCGCTGGCGCGCCCGGCCGGTTACGCGGGAGGACACCAGCACACCTCGATCGCCGCGCTGCAGGGCCGCCTGGAGATGGAGCTGGCCCAGATGCCGCCCGAGGAGGCGGCCGAGTTTCTGGCCGGTTACGGCATCGAGGAACCCGGCCTCAACCGGGTGGTACGGCTGAGCTACAGCCTCCTGGGCCTGCAAAGCTTCTTCACCGTCGGGGAAGACGAGGTGCGCGCCTGGACCATTCCGGTCGGCGCCAACGCGGTCGAGGCAGCCGGCGTCATCCATACCGACCTGGCGCGCGGCTTCATTCGCGCGGAGGTGATCGCCTACGACGCGATGATCGCCTCCGGCACGATGGCCGTGGCGCGCCAGAAGGGCCTGCTGCGCCTGGAGGGCAAGGACTACATCGTGCAGGACGGCGACATCCTGAACATTCGCTTCAACATTTAGTGTTTCGACCGCCCGGAGCCGGGCGACCAAGGTCGCGGCAACCATCGCAAAGTCGCTCTTCAGCGACTGGGACTGGCCTGCGCTGGTGCGCAGGCCTCCGGAGTCGACGAAGGTCGACTTGGCAACGGTTGCCGCGGTTTCCAACCGCCAGGCGAGTGGTCCCCTCAAACGTGCAAGCGCATCGCCAGCCACAGCCGCCGCAGGGCCGCCCACAAGGGTTGCCAGCGGCGGCTTTCGTTTGCCGCCGCCGGACCAAGGGCACGGGCCTCTTGCGGGGCAAATAGCGCGGACTCAAACGCTTCCGCCAGTTGCGGCGCTTGTTCCCCGACCAGCGCCGCGGCCCGGCCTGCGCCGTTCCGCCCGGGGCGTCCCGCTTGAGCGCCGTTGCGCGCGGCCAGGGCAGCCGATGCCGCCAGCGCGGCTAACGCCGCCCCATACTCTCGCGGGGTCTCGGACACCTGCTGGGGCCGGCCCAGGCGGGCGCCCCAACGCGATAACTCGTCATACCAGGCCGGCGGACCCTGGGCAGGCCGGCCGGCGGGACGGCGCCAGCGCCAACACCAGACCGCCCATGCCAGGACGACCAGGTTCACGGCCACTAGCAGCGCCTGCAGCCGGCCGCTCAGCGTCGCCTGCTGCGCCCGCTGGTCGGCCAGCTGGCGCAGCTCACTCAAGCCGCTGCTCATGTTCGGCGGGCCATAAGGCGGCGTATAGTGGCCGGCCGGCACGTCCAGGTTGATGCGCACGGGCGTCTGCTCAGCCGAAGTGGGCTCGAATGGCACCCAACCGTAAGCGGGGAAGTAGATCTCCGGCCATGAGTGGGCCTGCAGCTCTGATACGGTGTAGGTTGCGCTGCGCGGGTCATAGCTGCCCTGGGCGTAGCCAACCGCCAGGCGGGCCGGGATACCGGCCGAGCGTGCCAGCACCACCATCGCCGTCGCAAAGTAGTCGCAGTAACCGCGCTTCAGATCGAACAAGAACCAGGACACCAACTCGCGACCGGCCGGCGGGGTCGGGACATCCAGCGAATAGGGGATCTTGCGCAGGTAGGCTTCGATCTTCAGGGCGACATCGTACGGGGTTGAAGCGTTTTGGGCGAGCTGAGAAGCCAGGCTGCGCACCTCCGCCGGGACGGTGTCCGGCAGGGCCAGGTACAGCTCCTTGATCTCAGGCGGGTAGATCGTGGCCGCCGAACGTAGGGCCTGCGCATCCTGGTCGCTCACGGCGCCCAGTACAGTGTAACGGGCTGGCAGGCCCGCACCTTCCAGCGCCGCCAACTCGCCCGGTGCCCTCAGAAACGCCCGGTAAGCCTCATCTACGGAGACGGGTTCGCCGGCGGAATAGAGCGCCGAGCGCGACGCGCCGATCACCTGAACGGAACTGAGCACGGCGTGCCGTCCCGCCGGCTGGGTCTCGCTCCAGGGCTCCCCGGCCTTGAGGTTTTGGACTGTGTAAGCGATCTGGCCGTGTGGCTGCAGACTCTCGTCATTCTGCCAGCCGCGCCCGGTATAAATGGCAAAAGTCTGTCCTCGCCAACGTAGAACCTCACCCTCGTGCACGCCCCGCACCTGAATGCGCAGCGCAATTTCCTTGCCCAGCTCTGGCCGCCCGCCCAACAGGTGAGCGCGTGGTAGACCGCCTTCCGCCACTCCCAGCGGCGGCACCAACGACTTCTTGCCCTGCACACCCGGCAGGCTGCGATCGACACGTTGCTCGATCTGGCGGTAGGGTTCTTCAAAACGCCGCCAGAATAGGCGCGACAGATCCTGCGAGGTGATGAACGGCAGGGTTGGCGACAGCACGAGCACCAGCAGTGTGGCCGCCAGGGCCACGAGGCCGGTATCCAGCCGCAGCTCGCCAGAATAATCGGTACCCGCTTTGGCCCAGCTCTGCTCGAGACTGTAGAAACGGGCCATCGCAAACAACATCGGCATGCAGCCGAGAAAGGCCAGCAAGTAGCCGAACTGGCCGTCCATGGAATAGATCGCCTGGGCCAGCAAGACGCTGATGGGCAGCATGGCCACGAATGGCCGTCCGTGGCCCGACACCCACCAACCGGCCCAGGCCGCCAATCCCCAACCGAGCAGGCACACCAGGCCGACCAGCACGAGGTTGTCCGGCACACCCTGGCCGCTGAGGACGCCGCTCACCCACCAGCCCAGGCGCTGCCAGAACTCGGCCAGCGCCGCAAGCTGTTGGGCCGCGTAAGTGATGGCGGGCGCGGGGACCTGGCAGGCAGTACGGACGCCACAAGTCAGCCACCAGGCGGCACGCGCGGCTAGCTGCCAGGCAAGGGGCGTGAGGTTGAGGACGTTGACGCCCCAGACGAGGTCAGCCAGGCAGCCGGCCAGCAAGATGATGGGGGCCGCCAGCAGGCCGGAGGAGCGCCGGTGCGCGAACCACCAACTGAGGGCCAGGCTCAGGGTCATCAGCCAGTAGGCCGGCGTCAGACCGCTGATCAATTCCCCGCCCGAGACGGCGGCCGGCAGGCAGAGGATCATGACCCAGGTCAACGCGAAGACCAGCCAGCCCTCGCGCGGCCTGAACCTGCGCCACTGGCGTATCGCCCAGGGTGGTCTCTCGTCTGCCGCGGCCTGATCGTAATACAACCGCCAAACCTCCGGGTAAGACTCTTAGACCTCTTCCTCCACGCTCACTTCAATCACGCGCCCGGTGCCGGACAAGGTCTTCAACTCTCGCCGCTGGCGGCGGATGCGCTCGATGGGCCGGAACGGGAAACCCTGCGCCATCACGTAGTGCGGGATGCGTTGCGATACCAACAGGCTGCGCACCCCGGCGAGGCCCGCTTGCGTCCCGCAAGGCGGATCGAAGCTCGGACCATCCAGCAGCAACGCGGCCGGCGCGTTGCCACGCTCCAGAAGCCCGAGCAATGAACCGACCCAGGCCGGGTCCTGTGAGGGTGTGATGACGACCAGGGTCAGCCCGCTGCCGAGAGTGCGGGCCAGGTCGTCCAACACCTGGGCGAGCGGTTGGCCCGGCGCGGGCTCGGCCTCGGCCAGCGCCTGCAAAATGCGCCATAACTGCGCCTGGCCGCGTCCGGGCGGCAACAAGGCCGGTTTCTGGCCGGAAATCAGCAGGCCTACCGCGCGCCGCTCACCCTGCCGCGCGTATTGCGCCGCCAGCGACGCCGCCAGCACCACCGCGTACTCCTGGGTCGCCTCGGCGGCATGCCCGGCCTGCACCCCGGCATCCATATCCACAATCAGCCACAAGTCGCCGGACGGTTCCCGGTCGAATTCGCGCACCATCAGCCGGTCATGGCGCGCGCTGGCCTTCCAGTGCACGCGCCGTAACGTGTCGCCTGGCACGAAATCGCGCAGCCCACCCACGTTGATGGTTTCGGCCGGCGAGCGCTGCGACGTAGTGGCCCGGCCGCTGGCCCGGCCGCGCGGCAGTTCCAGATCGGGCAGATAGGAAGCACGCGGGTAGACCATGATGGTCGTAGTCGAGGGGTAGTGTTGGATGACTTCGAAGAAGCCGAAGGGGTCGGCCATGCGCAGATCCCAGGGGCCAAGGCGAAAGACGCCCCGCCGCTCGCAGACCCCGGCGTAAGTCCAGCGTCGCTGAGCCTCCGTGCCCACCGACTCGACGCGGTTGCCGGAATAGCCGGGCACGGCCGAATGATCGCGCACCTCGGCCCACAGGACCGGCACCCGACTCCGGTTAGTCAGGGTGAACTGCTCGGCCAACTCGTCGCCTGCCACCACCCACGTGCCTATCACCTGGCGTGCGATAGTCACATGATCGCGCAGGTTGCGGGCCCACCAGTAGCTGATAATCAGCATCAGGCCCAGCCCGACCAAGGACCAGCTCCACACACGCGCCGGGCTAATCAGCTGCATGAACAGCAGCAGGATCCAGGCAATGAACGGCAGCCAACTGGTCGGACGCAGGCGGCAGACGACGCTGTCGGAAGCTTCCATGGCGCCCAGTATATCACAAATCACAGGCTGCAGCCGCAGCACCAGGCGCGAAACTGAACACCGGCGGGTGAATCACAGCCTTCCGGCATTCGCCGCCATGTATCCCTTCTGCCCAATCTTGAGAGTTGCAGCCGATTTATAAGTATGTCATAATTATGATTAAGTTGCTTTTTCCGATTGTGGGCAAATGAGCACGGCCCTCCCAGGGTGAATCGCCGGTATGCAGTTGTTAGACAGCACCTGGCAGTACTTCCTCACACACCAGTCTGAGTTCTGGGCCAAGACGGCCGTGCATCTCAGGTTGAGCGCGGCTGCTCTGCTCATCGGCATTGTGGTCGGCGTCACGCTCGGCGTTCTGGCGGCCCGCAACAAAGCTGCTTCGCCGTGGATCACCAACGTTATCGGCGCTCTGCGCTCCATCCCCAGCCTGGCAATCATGGCGGTGATGCTGCCACTGATCGGCATCGGCTTCCTGCCGGCCCTGATCGCCCTGGCCATCCTGGCCATCCCACCTATCCTCATCAACACGCAGGCCGGCTTCGCCAGCGTCGATCCCGCCATCGTCGAGGCAGCGCGCGGCATGGGCATGGCTTCGCTGAACATCGCCTGGCAAGTAGAACTACCCCTGGCGCTGCCGGTGCTGATTGCCGGCTTTCGCACCGCTGCCGTGGAGGTCCTGGCCAGTGCTACCGTCGGCGCGATCATCGGCGCCGGCGGGTTGGGCGAATATATCTTTGCCGGGCTCAGCCTGGGTCCCGCTTACATCTATCTCATGCTGGTCGGCGCGATCACTATCGCGTTCCTTACCCTGACGGCTGAGGTCACACTGAACGGCATCGAGGCCCTGGCCCGCCGCCGATACTACCGTTGATCGATTCACTATCCATTAAGGAGGATAAAAAGTGAAACCATATCAAGTTGTCGTCTTGCTCGTCGTCACCGTCTTTGCCCTTGCGGCATGCACCGGCGTGCCTGCGGCCACTCCAGCCCCGGCGGCGCCCGCGGCCACGTCAGCGCCCGCTGCGCCTGCGGCGACTGAGCCGCCTGCGGCTACCGCAGCTCCCGAAGCAACCCAAGCCATGACAGCCACAGTCGCCACCGTAGCCACCGCTGTCCCAGCAGCGACTGCGGCCCCGGCAGCGACTACTACTCCTGCAGCGACCGCAGCCATGACGCCGACGACGGCTGCCTCCGGTTCAATGCCCGGTTCTGCGCCTCAGACCGGCTCTGTCCGTATCGGCTCCAAGGACTTCACCGAGGAGCTACTGCTGGGCGAGATGTACGCCCAGTTGCTCGAAGCCAACAACATCCCGGTCGAACGCAAGCTAAACCTGGCCGGCACGCAGGTCGCCCACGACGCCCTGATAAGCAACCAGATCGACATGTACCCCGAGTACACCGGCACGGCCTACGGGTTCATCCTGGGCATCAAGGCCAACGAGAAGGACCCCGCCAAGGTCTTTCAGGCGGTGGCCAACGGGTATACGACCAAATGGAACATCACCTGGCTAGACCCGGCGCCGATGAACGATACGAACGCCATCGCCTGCACCCAGGCTGCGGTCACAAAGTACAACCTGAAGACCCTGTCTGACCTGTCCAAGGCCGCGCCGAACATCAACTTTGCGGCTATTCCCGACTTCCCGCAGCGCCCGGATGGCCTGGCCGGCCTCAAGCAACTGTACGGTGGTTTCGACTTCAAGTCGATGACCATCTACGATCCCGGTTTGAAGTACAAGGCCGTCACCGACGGCAAGGCCGACTGCGCGATTGCCTTCAGCACCGACGGCCAGATCAGCGCCTACAAGCTGGTGTTGATGCAGGATGACAAGGGCCTGTGGCCGCCCTACCAGGTGTCTCCCGTGGTGCGCACGGCCACGCTGGATAAGTACCCACAGCTCAAGGACGTCCTGAACAAGCTGGCGCCCATGATCACGAACGACGTTATCTCCGGTCTGAACTGGAAGGTAGACGGGGATAAGCAAGAGTACACCCAGGTGGCAAAAGACTTCTTGAAGTCCAAGGGCCTGGTCAAGTAACCGACTGGCAGACCCCACGTAGTAGCGACTCTGGCCGCGGGTCCAGCGAGCCCGCCAGGCGGCCAGAGCCGCTACTACGTGCTAGCCGGGCTGTCACCTTCTCAGCGGGAGACAGAGTGGACGCGATAGTTTTCGATCACGTCAGCAAGGTCTATCCCAACGCAGCCGCCAGGGCCGTTGACGACGTCAGCCTGCAGGTGCCGCAGGGACGCACGGTAGTGATCCTGGGCACGTCAGGCTCCGGCAAGACGACCCTGCTCAAGATGGTCAACCGGCTGTATGAGCCGAGCAGCGGGCGCATCTTCGTCGAGGGGACGGACATCCATGCGCTGCCCGCGGTGCAGTTGCGGCGCCAGATCGGCTACGTGATCCAACAGATCGGCCTCTTCCCGCATTGGACGGTAGCGGATAACGTGGCGACTGTGCTGCGCATCCTCAAGTGGCCGGCCGCGCGCATCGGGCAACGCGTCGACGAGCTATTAGAACTGGTCGGTTTGCCGCCCGCAGAGTACTGTGGCCGCTATCCCAGCCAGCTTTCGGGCGGGCAGCAACAGCGAGTGGGCATCGCGCGCGCCCTGGCAGCCGATCCGGCCATCATGCTGATGGACGAGCCCTTCGGCGCGGTGGATGCCATCACCCGCGGGCGCCTGCAGGGAGAATTTCTGGCCCTGCAACGGCGTGCCCACAAAACCGTGCTCTTTGTCACCCACGACGTGGAAGAAGCGTTGCGCCTGGCCGACCGGTTGATCATCATGGACCAGGGCAAGGTGCTGCAGTACGACACGTCGTTCAACGTGATCACCCGCCCGGCCAACGATTTCGTCTGCGAGCTTATCGGGGCCGACGACATGATGCGCCTGCTCGGGCTGGTCACCGTGCGCAACGTCCTGGAGCCGTTGGAGCCCGCCGCGGTGCAGCACCGGGACGAAGTGCTGTCCATCGACGACTCCATGCGCGATGTGCTGGCCAAGCTTCTGCGCTCGGAGCACGATACGCTGCCCGTGGCGGACGCGACCGGCCAACTGGTCGGGCAATGCAATCTGCAGACCGTGCGCGAGAGATTGCGCCGGCCCGCCAGCCTGAAGAACAGCAGCGATTGAGCGCGTGAACCGATGAGATACCTTCTCAACAATCCCGCCAAAGTCCTGGCGTTAACCGGCCAACATCTGCGGATCACCTTCGTCGCCCTGGCGATCGCGATCGTGATCGCCCTGCCGTTGGGCGTGCTGTTGAGCCGCCACCGCCGTTTGTATGGTCCGATTATGGCTATGCTCAGCGCGTTGTACACCATCCCGAGCATCGCGCTGCTCGTGCTGCTGATCCCGGTTCTTGGGCTCGGTTTCTGGCCGACGATCTTAGCCCTCGTCATCTACTGCCAGGCCATCCTGGTGCGCAACGTGGTCGCCGGCATCAGCAACCTGGACGCGGCGGTATTGGAGGCGGCGCGCGGGATGGGACTGAGCAACTGGCAGATCCTCTGGGGAGTCGAGCTGCCGCTGGCGCTGCCCGTGATCCTGGCCGGGCTGCGCATTGCCACCATCTCGACGATCGCGATCGCCACGGTCGCAGCTTTCTTCAACGCGGGCGGGCTGGGTTCGCTGATCCGTGAGGGTATCAGCCAGGACTACGGAGACAAGATCCTGGCGGGCGTGATCGCAGTCTCGCTCATCGCCATCATCGCCGAACAGGGGCTGCGCGCGCTCACTCGCCTTTCCGAGCGTTATAAACAAGCTCAGGCCTCGTAAGTAACCTTACACACTCTCCTGCCATCTAACAACGGCAGGCAGGGACCTCACCTGCCGGTCTAGCCAGACCTATCCAACCATCAGGAGCAAGAATCATGCTTAATAACACTCTTCAGACCGCCCTCAATAACCAGATCAAACACGAGTTGTACTCGGGCTACCTATACCTGTCGATGGCGGCGCACTTCGAAGCGGCTAACTTGCCCGGCTTCGCAGTCTGGATGAAGAAGCAGGGTCACGAAGAAGCCGGCCACGCCATGAAGATCTACGGCTACATCCACGACCAGGGGGGCCGGGTCACTCTGCAAGCGCTGGACGGGCCGCCCACGCAGTTCGGGTCGCCGTTGAGCGTATTCCAGGCCGCCTTCGAACACGAGCAGAAGGTCACCGGTCTAATCCGTAGCCTGTACGACCTGGCGAGCAAGGAAAACGACTATGCGACGCAGGTCTTTCTGCAATGGTTCATCAACGAGCAAGTCGAAGAGGAACGCAACGCCAGCCAGATCGTGGAGCAGCTGAAAATGATCGGCGAGTCTGGGCCGTCGCTCTTCATGATTAATGCCCAACTGGGCGCGCGCGCGTAAGCTGCGCTAAACCGGGAGCATCCGAGGCCCGTCTCTTCCGGTCAACGGGGAGGCGGGCCTTTTTAATTGCTGATCGGCTGAACGTTTTGCCCCGCAGCGCCAAACGCATTACAATGAGGAAGGTTCGCGCTTGGCCGGCTAAGGCCCGCGCGACAACCCTGATAGGAGACCCGTGACAGCGATGTCCAATCCGCATCCCATTCCGCCCGATGCCGCCGCCCCTGGAGGCGATCCATCCGCTCCTGCTCGATTTCCCGATCAAGATAGCCGGCTCCTGACTATGTTCGAGATCGCCAAAATCCTGGTCACCGAGCACGATCAGGAGACGATGCTGCACAAGTTCCTGGCCACTCTGATTCAAACCCTGGCGGCAGCCGATGCCGGTTTTCTGGTGCTTTACGACCCGCACGATGGGTTGCTGAAACTCAAGGCGGCCCAGGGCTACGATTCGGCGCGACTCGCGCGCATGCACCTGGCGCCGGGCGAATCGATGACGGGACAGGCATTCGAGACGGGCCGGCCGGGATTGTATGCAACGCCTGAGGCGGTCGCTGAGGGCATGCGCACCCTGAAGCCGGCCAACCATACGATCTTTACTGCCGCCACCATCGGGCTTGGGCAGCCGCATAGCGCCACCTGCATCCCGCTGATCACTGACGACAAGAAGGTCGGTGTGCTGGTGCTGGAAAACCTGCGCCAGACAGGCAGCTTCACCCAGGCTGACGTTACCTTCCTGCAGCACGTCGCGGATCTGATCACGCTTTCGATCGAGAACGCGGCCCTCAAAGAGCAGTTGGGATCGATCCAGGCCCGTAGCGAGGCCAACCGTCTGAAGGCGGAGCTCATCTCTACCCTCGCTCACGAGATGCGCACACCGCTGACCTCGATCAAGGGTTACTCGACGGCCCTGCTCATGGAGGACGCCGATTTCAGCCCCGAGACGCAGCGCGAGTTTCTGCACATCATCGACGAGGAGTGCGACATTCTGCAGGATCTCATCCATGATCTGCTCGAATCCTCGCTGATCGATGCCGGGTTCCTGAAGCTGGAACTGGAGCCGGTGATGCTGCCGCACCTGGTCAAGGGAGTGGTGGACGATATCGCCCGGCGCAGCCCCGAGCACCGTTTCCTGGTAGACCTGCCCCCGGACTTGCCGATCCTGGACGCCGACCCGCATCGCATCATCCAGGTGCTGCGTAACCTGCTCGACAACGCAGTCAAGTATTCACAGGCGGGTGGGCTGGTGGTGGTTCGCACTGAAGTGCGCCCAGACGTGGTCGTGGTCAGTGTGGCCGACCAGGGCATCGGCATCGCGCCCGAGCACCTGAACCGCTTGTTTGAGAAATTCTTCCGCATCAAATCAGGGCTGGGGCGCCACGTGGTGGGAGTGGGGCTGGGACTGCCTATCGCCCGTGCCATCGTTGAAAGCCATGGTGGGAACATCTGGGCGGAGAGCCAGGTAGGGCAGGGCACGACCCTGTACTTTACTCTCCCGTACCAGTCTGGTGCCAGGCCAGAGGGACAGGAAGCATGAGAGAAACCAGCGGGACAGGGGGGCGCAAGGAGAAGATCCTGGTCGTCGACGACGAGCCGCGCGTGGTGCGACTGGTCAGCGAGGTGTTGAAGGTTGCGAGTTACCAGGTGATTGCGGCCAGCAGCGGTGAGCCGGGCGTTCAGATGGTCGTGATGGAAAGGCCGGACCTGGTCCTGCTTGACGTCTTGTTGTCCAGCGGCCCGGATGGATATGCGATCTGCCGGCGCATACGCGAGTTCTCGGATGTGCCTATCATCATGCTGACGGCCTTGGCGCAAGACGAAGACATTTTGACTGGCTTCGATGCGGGCGCCGACGACTACCTGACCAAGCCCTTCAACGCCAAGGAGCTCATCGCGCGCGTGAAAGCCGTGCTGCGGCGGGCGCGCCGCCCAGAAGAGAGCGTCGGCGGCACCTTCAAATGCGGCGACCTGGAGATCGACTTTGCCCGCCACATCGTCAAAGTGCGGGCTGAAAAGGTCGCGCTGACGCGCACGGAGTATGAGTTATTGCGCCAACTGGCGCTGAATGCGGACCGGGTCATGACGCACGCCGATCTGTTGGCCAAAGTATGGGGCCCGGAATACCGGGACGACGTCGATTATCTGCGCGCCTACATCCGCTACCTGCGCCGCAAGCTGGAAGCCGATCCCGCGAACCCAAAGTACATCCTCACCACGGCCGGGATTGGTTACACCCTGGCCTGTCCCGCACCGGAAACAGCCTAAACAGCCTCGTTTTTCACACATTTTTCATAACTCTGCCGGGTCTTTCTATGACTTTTAGCCAGGTTTTCATCTATGATAGCGGCGTCGTCAGGAGCCAACCGATCCAAGGACGATGATGCAGCACATAGGAGTTAGACAAAATGGCTACCCTCTCAGTGACCCGGGATGAACCGGCGAAGGTCGACCGGCAAGCGCCGCTCTCAGACGCCGAAAGCGCCGCCCAGGCGGCCCTGGTCGGAGCAATCAGCTTCACCGCCCAGAAGATGCATCTGAACCACGCCGAGGCAACGATCGCCCTGAAGCAGAACGATCGCGACACTTACGGCTACTTCAAATATGGCCTGGCGGCACAGATCGCCGAGCACATCGCCGGGCTGGACGGCCAGGTCAAGAACGTGTTCATGTACGACGACGAAGCGACCCCCGAGGACGAGGTTTTTGGCGAGCGTCAACCGAGCCGCCTCATCCATCTGATCGTCGTCGCGCAGCGCAAGACCGAGGCCTTGAACGCGCTCATCGGCGCGCTCGACCGGGCCCTGGTGCGCGGCTTCGCCGGCCTGGCCAATGCGCCGCACCTGGCCCACCTGCTGGACGTGCAGGTTGTGGACGAAAAAGATGTGCAGAACCGCACGGGTTACGCCGCGCTGCTGTCATCGGTCCATCACCAGCCGCTGCCTATCCTGGAGCGCTGAGTACTGCCACTCGGGCAACAGGAGGCCGCAGTGAAAACGGTATTAGCCGAAGACGCCCAGGCTCGGGTTGACCTGGGGAGAGTGCAGACCGGGGTCATGCCCACGGTAGTTGCCGACGCAACCACGGCGGGCACGACCGCCGTCGAGCAGCCGGTCAAGCGTGATCTGTGGGACACCGTCGTCGCGGAGCTGGATGAGGTGGCGGCACGGCTCAAGCTGGCGCCCGGCATTCATGCCATGCTGCGCCAACCGGAACGCGAGCTAACCGTGTCGATCCCGGTGGTGATGGACGACGGTCAGATCAAGGTGTTTACGGGCTATCGCGTGCAGCATTCGAGCGCACGCGGTCCCTGTAAGGGCGGCATCCGCTATCACGTAGGCGTGACGCTGAACGAGGTCAAGGCGCTCTCCGCCATGATGACCTGGAAATGCGCGGTGGTGGGTATTCCCTACGGCGGCGCCAAGGGCGGCGTGCAATGCGATCCGACGGTGATGTCTCAGGGTGAGCTGAGCCGCATGACGCGGCGTTTCACGGCCATGATCCTGCCGATCCTCGGCTCCAAACGCGACATCCCCGCTCCCGACGTGAATACCAATCCGCAGGTGATGGCCTGGATTGCCGATACGGTCAGCATGCTGGAAGGCAAGACCGTCATGGAGAGCGTCACCGGCAAGCCGGTCAACCTGGGCGGCTCGCTGGGGCGCAAGGAGGCGACCGGGCGTGGCGTAGCCATCGTCACCGCCGAGCTATTGAAGCGGCGCGCGGCGGCCCCCGCCGAGACGACTGTCGCCGTGCAGGGCTTCGGGAACGTGGGCTCGTACGCGGCCCGCATCCTGCACGAGATGGGCTGCAAAATCGTGGCGGTGAGCGACGTCAGCGGTGGGCTCTACAGCGCACGTGGACTGGATATCGCGGCCATCTGCAAGCACGTGGAGCAGAACCCGAAACATCTGCTGGAAGGGTACAGCAGCCCGGGCGTTGACAGGATCACCAATCAGGAGCTGCTCGTCGCGC
>JADGQF010000342.1 GCA_017882045.1 Anaerolineales bacterium | reverse complement strand
TGCGGGCGGTGATATTGGGTGCGTAGCCCAGGCGTTTGACGGCAGCGAGGACGCGCCGCCGTGTTTCGTCGCCCACCTTCCGTGATCCGTTCAAGACGTAAGACACGGTAGCGATCGAAACGTTGGCCTCCCGGGCAACTTCGTGGATGGTGGGCATCTAAACGTTTAACTTCCAGTCGCAGAAAAAAGCCGCAAGTCGGACGGGCGGCGGGCGACGATCTAAACGTTTAACTAAGGGCAGTATAGCACGCGCTGTTGGGGGGATGTCAAGAGGCTATTTTCACCATAATCCCCCTCTGCTCTGCACACCACGGAATCGGATTACTTCTGAACGCGAATCGGCGGCGCAGACTTCTTTTTTGTGGTAAACTTCTCCGTAAAGGACCGGCCGGGCCGGCAAGCTGCCAGTCTGCCCGCCGGGAAGCGCGAAGGAGTCATGCTTGCGATCTGACGACGCCATCCGTGAACAGGAGCTGCGCCGGCGCCTGGGCATCCCTGCCGGCGCCGAGCGCGTCATCCTGTTCGCCGAGAGCAGCCACTGGGACCCCGGCTGGCTGAAAACCAGCGAGGAGTACTACGATCTCTACGTGCGGCGCACGCTGGACGAGGCCATCGCGGAGCTGGGGCGAGAGCCGGCGCGCGTCTACTCGATCGAGTGCCTGTTTTATCTGCGGCGCTACTGGGAGGACCGGCCGAGCCAGCAGGCCACCATCCGCTCGTTCGTCAACGCCGGGCGGCTGCGCCTGACCGCCACCGGGGTCACCACGCCCGATACCTGCTCGCCCGACCCCGAGGCGATCCTGCGCGACTTCCTGCTCGGTCAGGAATGGCTGCGCGCCGAGGGCATGACCGTTGAGCCGCGGCTCGCCTACTTCCCCGACAACTTCGGCCATTCGGCCGCGCTGCCCTCGCTGCTCAATGCGGCCGGTTTCGATCGGACCGCCTTAACGCGCGTCGACGGCATGCGCTTTCTGGGCGATTTCGGCCGGCAGGGGGAGTACAACTGGCCGGGCTCGAGCGCGGCGCGCCTCTTGAAGGAAGAGCGCACGCTGGACTTCGTCTGGCGCGACGAGGAGGGGAGCGAGCTGCTCTGCCACTGGAATGCGTACACCTACGGCCAGGGCGATATGCTGGCTCACCGCGGGCTGGCGCGCGTCTACTTCTTTCCGCTCGCCATGCCTGACTCATCGGACGGCCACGTCGCCCGGCGCATCGCGAGCTACACCGGCCAATTGGCGCCCTACAGCCGCACGCCGTACCTCTTCTGTCCCATCGGCATGGACTTCATCCGCCCAATCCCGGGGCTGCTGGGTCTGTTGGAGCGCTATAATCGGCGCCACTACCCTCACACCGGGGTTTGGGCTGCCAACGCCGGGCTGGACGACTACCTGGCGCTGATCGAGTGCTACCGCGCGCGCCTGCCCGTGCTTAATCTCGACCCCAACCCGTACTGGACCGGCTGGCCCACGGCCCGCCCCGTGCTGAAGCGCGCCTGCCATGAGCTGGTCGACACCCTGCTGTTGGCCGATGCTCTGCTGGCAACGCAGCAGATAGGGGAAGACCGTATCCCGGATCTGGCTGCAGCCTGGTGGATCGCGGCTACGTCTAACCACCACGATTACATCAGCGGCACGTCGACCGATCGCGTGGTCGAAAACGAACAACTGCCCTGGATCCGGCAGGCGACCGAATTGATACGGGCGGCGCAGGCGGCGGCTGCCAAAGCGCCGGACCCAACCCCTGCCCACAAGGCCGGTCGCCGTTCGACGGCCACGGAGCGTCCGACCTGGAGCCTGCACGACGGGCTGGTCGAGGTCGAGACGCCGTTCCTCCGCTGCGAGCTGGCCGAGGAGGCCGGCGGCTGCATCGTGCGCGTTGGCGATCCGTCTGGCCGCAGGCTGTTGGACGGTCCCTCGGCCGACGTGATCAGCTACTTCGATTCGGGCGGCCTGTGGCGCCTCGGCGCCGACTTCGCCGGCGGCGCCTTTAGCGAGGTGGCGCGCTCCAGCCAACGGCCGGCTCGTCTGCATGTGCGAGAGAGCGAGGACGGGCTGGCGGTGATCAGCGCTCTGCACATGGACGGCATGACCCTGGTGCGCCGGCTGACGTTTGGCTGCGCGGCCCCGCTGATCGGCCTGGAAGTGGACGGCCTAGCCGGCGAGAAGCGCACTCTGACCCTGCGCCTGGAGACGGGGTTGCCCAGCCGGGAGTTGTGGATGGACACCCCCGGCGGGACGGTCACCCGGCCGCTGCGCCGCCACTACGACCCCACTTTCTGGGCGCTGCACAGCTTCGTTCACCTGCAGGGAGAGGAACGGGGGGCAGCGCTATGCCTGGCGCTGCCCGGATCGATCGCCGCCTGGCCGGGTGGGCGGCTGGAGGCGATCACGCAGCGCAACGCCACCATCGAGACGGCCTACGGCTTCCTGCATTTCGCCGGCAACCCGGTGCGCGGCCACGAACGCGACGTTTATAACGCGGAGATGGCCCTGTTGTTTACCGGCGCCGGTGACTGGGCGCCGCAGAACTTGCCTGCCCTGGCCTACCGGGCGGCCAACGCCGCGACGGCGCGCGCGGCGCGCGCCCAGTTCGCGGCGTTGGCCGCCGCGCTGGTCGAGGTCGATCCGCCGGGTGTGCTCCTGACGGCTCTCAAGCTGGCCAGCCGGGGCGTCGGCCTGATCCTGCGCCTCTACGCGCCTGGGCGGCGCGGGCAAGAAGTTAGCCTGTCAATGCGCGACGCGGCGTTGGCCGCGGCGTATCTGTGCGACGCGCGCGAGCGCGATCTCCGGCCCCTGGAGGTGCGCGGGGGCAGCCTACGCCTGGCAATGCCCGGGCCTATCGCCACAGTGCGGATGGAGGTTGATCTAAAATGAGCCTCGACGACTTGATCGGTGCGCAGAGGGTTGGGCCGGAAGATGAGTCCGGCCGCAAGAGCGTGGAGGGCCAACCCCCGGACCTGGGCGGCCTGTTGGGCGGGCTGCTCGGCGGCGGGGCAGGCGCGATGGGCGGGCCTGGCGCGGCCGGCCTGGACGTCAACGGGCTGGCCGAGCAAGCCGGCATCGCCCCGTCGATCATGCAGGCTGTGATCCCCTTCGTCATCGGCGCGCTGCTCAAGGGCGGCCAGCAACGCGTCGCGGGCATCGACCTGGGCGCGGCCGGTCCCGAGGGCACGCAGGCGCACGGGGTGGCGGCGATGGGCGGGGGCGCGCCGCTGGCCGAGTTGCTTGGGCGGCTGATCGGTGGCCAATCCATCGACAGCCAGTTCTTGCACTCGACCGGTCTGCCCCAGGAACTGGCCCGCCGCACCGGCCTGGACCTGCCCAAGGCCCTGGCGGCGATCCAACACGTACTGGAGGCGCTGCGCGGCCGCGTCAGCCCGTCGCACGGCGCGTCCACGCACCCGGCAGAGCATCCCTCCGGCACGCACGCGAGCGGCACGACCAACCCCAGGCCGGCGACGAGCGCCCTCACGCCGAAACCCGGTGCCGGGACGTTCAAGCCGAGATCGGGCGCGAGCGCGCCGAAGCGCAAGCCGGGCGGGGGCGCGTCCGGGCCCAAGCCGCCGCATGGCACGTCCAAACCCCGGCCGGGCGGTTCGGGAAGCGGGGGACGATCCAAAGTGCCCGGCGGCTGAGCGGGTATCGTCCCTTTGTCGAGGTCCAGACCGTAGGCGTTCCGGCTACGGGGATGCTGCCCGGCTGCCGGAGGTTGCGCGGGGGGTACCGGGCGGCTCGGGCGCGGCCCCGGTTTTCCTTTGCGGCGCGGCGGCGTCCTCTGCTCTCGCGCTCGGAGCCGTGGTCTCATCTTTTCGTCAGTGGGGGGGACAGAGGACCCTTGGACGACGTCGCAGTTCGTGCAGCCGGCTGTCGGCAAAACGTCAGCCCGGTTAGTGTGCATCCGGGCCGATGTACGGTACAATGACAGCCTATGTCAAGAGGAGGAAGCAATGTATAAGGAAGTGAGAGAGATTCGTTTGCCGGCGCGTCCCAAGATCGCCATGGCCTGGGTCATCGCGTTGGTAGCGATAATCGCGGTGCTGATCGTTTTCTCTTCGGCCCTCAAACGGGTCGAGCCGGGCTTCGCCGGGGTCAGGATCGACTTTGCGCGTGGGCAGGCATCGGACGCGACGGCCTACGCCGTGGAACAGGTGCCGGCCGGCCGTTTCGTGTTCATCAACCCGATCACGCAGCGCCTGGCCCAGTACCCCATCAGCAACCAGAACATGACCATGGTGCGCCGGGTCAGCGAGGGCAAGATCCAGGGTGATGATTCGGTCAAGGTGGTCGACACGAACGGCGTGACGTTGAACATCGACGTCTCGGTGATCTACCGGGTCAAGCCGCAGGAAGTGGGCGCGCTCTACACCGAATGGGCCGGCGCGCAACTGATCGACCTGAATGCAGCGGGCGGCGACGTGGAAGACCGG
>JADGQF010000341.1 GCA_017882045.1 Anaerolineales bacterium | reverse complement strand
TCGACGCCGACCGCGCCGGCGGGCATCCGCACGGTGCTGACCGGCACGCCGCCCGACGGCGTAACCGGCACCGACACCGCCACCGTCATGGCGACCACCGGCACCGCCACCGTCATGGCGACCACCGGCACCGCCACCGTCATGGCAACCAGCATGCCGCTGACTGGCACTGCGACCGTCACCCCGACAGTGCGGGTGCCGCGGGTCGTCACCGGCACCGTGCCGGCCGGGGTTGTTCGTTCGATCACCGTTGTCGGCGATGGCATGGTCAGCGTCCAGCCTGACACTGCCAATACCACTATCGGTTACGAGGTCGTGACGGACACGGTCAAGGCCGGCACCACGGCAGTCAGCGGCACCATGTCTTCGATCCTCGACGCCCTCCACGGGTTGGGCATCGCCGACAAGGATATCCAGACCTCTAACTACAACATTTCGATGGACAACAACCCGGGTTCGAACCCGGCCAGCGGCACGACGCCGCACATCCAGTACCGCGTCAACAGTAACGTCTCGGTGATGATCCATGACCTGACGAAAGTTGGGGCCGTGTTGGATGCTGCGCTGAACGCGGGGGCCAACAGCGTCTACGGCGTGAATTTCACCATCCTTAACCAGAACGCGCTCGACCGTCGCGCGTACAGCCTGGCAATGGACGATGCGGATGCCCGGGCCGCCTACCTGGCCGATCTGGCCGGCGTCACCCTGGGACCCGTCATCAGCGTGAGCGAGGTGATCGGCCAGGGGCAATTCTCGAAGGCGGGGGTCGGCATAGGTGGCGGTGGCGGCAGCGCCATCCAGCCGGGTGAGTTGCAGGTTGACCGCCAGCTCGAAGTGGTTTACTCCATAAACAAGTGAGTGAGCCCTGAATCCTGCCCGGCCCCGCAGGAGCCGGGCAGGATTTCGCACGATCTTCAGAGCCGGGTTTCCAACCGAAGCCCGGCCTTTGTTTTAACTGCCGCCTGTTTTACAATGGGCTCGACACTTCCAGGGCGCAACACCCATTGTCCTTTCAGCTGCCGCTAGAATGCTGATCCCCGTAACCCGCGGAACAAGGCCGTCGGGTGCAGCGTCTAAGGTGCAGTTGCACATGCAGTTGCAGCCCCGGAAGCAGTTTGTGGTCCTAAGGAGATCCGTTTGAACTCGACTCGAACCTTACGGGGAGCCCTGCGGGGAGTGGTGATTGGCGGCGCTATGACCCTGATCGGCTTGCTCGCCCTTGGCGTGCTGGCCGGCAGCCTGCGCTACGGTGGACCGGATGGCCTATGGTTGCGCGCCCGGGCCGAACTCGCCGCGCACCGCCCGCATCCCCAATTTGTGCCCACTCCTTTCTTTGACGACAACCTGGCGCGCGTCGCACGTGCCGGCGCCAGCGATGCCATCCCGGTCGACGGGGCCGGTTCGCTTTCTGCTGCGCTCACCGCCACTCCCGCGCCGTCGGCCGTCGCCAACCCGCCGGCGCCCCCTACCGGCCCGGGTCCCGCCCCGGCTGGTTCGTCCGCCCTTGCCCCGGCGCCTGGGTCCGGGGAGGTGGTTTCCGTCACCGCAGAGCCGTCGCCGGGCCTGTCGCTGCCTGCAGGCCAGGCGCAGTCTGACGCGCCCAGCGCTCAGCCCACCCCTGTCCCCGCGCCTGCTATAAGCCCGACCCCGGCGGCTCAGCCGGCTGCTCCGCAGGTCGAGCTGACCGGACTGACCCACGTCTGGCAGACCTGGAACAACTGCGGCCCTTCGACCCTTTCGATGGCCTTGAGCTACTATGGCAGCAAGCTCAGCCAGGCCAACGTGGCGGCGGTAATGCGCCCCAATCGCGATGATAAGAACGTCAACCCTTCCGAAATGGTCGACTTTGCACGCAGCCACGGTTTCCTTGCGCTGGCGCGCGTTAACGGCGACGCCGGCCGCCTGCGGTCGCTGCTGAGCAACGGCATCCCCGTGTTGATCGAAACCTGGCTGGAGCCCAAACCGGACGACGGCATGGGCCACTACCGGCTGCTGACCGGCTACGATGATGCGCGGCGGGAATGGACGGTCTACGACGCTTATGTCTCGACCGGCGTGCAAGCCAACAAGCCCTACGCGGGCATCCGCATGCCTTACGACGAGCTGGACAGTCTCTGGTCCGTCTTCAACCGCACGTACCTCATCATCTACACCCCCGACAAAACCGCCACCGTCCTGTCCATCCTCGGCCCTGACGCGAACGACGACGCGATGTGGCAGCGCGCTCTGCAGCGCCACCTGGCCGAGGCGCAGCGCACGCCCTCGGATGCGCTCGTTCGTTTCGACCTGGGCAGCGATCTGGTCGCGGTTGGGCGTTTCGAGGAAGCCGCCGCGGCCTTCGACCAGGCACGTCTCGCCGGCCTGCCCTGGCGCATGCTCTGGTATCAGTTCGGGCCGTTCGAAGCCTATTATGGTACCGGGCGTTACCAGGAGATCATCCGCTTGGCAGATGCCACCCTGCACAGCGCCGGCGATGACATCGAAGAACTGTTCTACTGGAAAGGCATGGCGCTCAAGGCTTCCGGCGATCCCGGCGGCGCCCGCCAGGCCTGGCAGCAGGCGCTGAAGCTCAATCCGCACTACGCCGACCCCGCGGCTGCCCTGTCCCGGCTTGGCCAATGAAGCAAAGCGATCAGCACGTATCCCGAGCCCGGCACATCGTGGGCAACACGTTGGTCGTCGGCGCCTGCTTCGCGCTGGCCGCGCTGGCCGGCATCCTGCGCAATATCGTGATCGCCCGGCAGTTCGGCATTGGCGCCGACCTGGATGCATACTATGCGGCGTTCAAACTGCCCGACCTGCTCTTCACCATCGTGGCGGGCGGGGCGCTGGCCACAGCGTTTATCCCGGTTTTCGCCGAGTTTCTGGCCGCCGGCGACCGGGCAGGCGCCTGGCGCCTGGCCAGCGCGCTCACAAACCTGGTCGTGCTGGCCGTCGCCGCGTTGGCGGCCCTGGCGGCCCTGGCGGCGCCCTGGTTGGTCCGGATCGTCATCGCACCCGGTTTCGACGCGGCCCAACAGGCGGAAACCGCCGGCCTGATGCGCCTGGTGCTGATCTCCACTGTGCTTTTCGGCATCAGCGCAGTCCAGGGCAGCGTGCTGAACGGCTTCAAACACTTCCTGCTGCCGGCTGTCGCCCCGGTCGTCTACCCCTTGGGCATTGCAGCCGGCGCGCTGTTTCTCGCGCCGCGCTTCGGCGTGCGCGGTCTGGCGATAGGCGCAATCATCGGCGCGGCCCTGCACCTGGCGGTGAAGGTGCCTGGTCTGTTGCACTATGGCTTTCGCTGGTGGCCCGTTCTGGACCTCAAGAGCCAGGCCGTGCGCCGGGTGGCCTGGCTGGTGCTCCCGCGCGTGCTCGACCTGGGTATCTTCCAGCTCACCTTGCTGGTGACGACCAACCTGGCCTCACGCCTGGGCCACGGCAGCGTCAGCGCGTTGGAATGGGGCTGGGGCGCCATGCAACTGCCCGAGACGGTGATCGGCACGGCCTTCGGCCTGGTGGCTTTTCCGACGCTGGCTGAGTTGGCGGCTCGCCGCGATCTGGCCGGGCTGCGCAGCACGCTGGCCGAGACCCTGCGGTTGGTCCTGGTGCTGACCGTTCCCGCTACCTGTGGCCTCCTCCTGTTGGGCCGGCCGTTCCTGCAGGTGCTCTACCAGCGCGGCGCCTTCGACGCGTCCGCTACCGACGCCGTCACGGTCGCCTTACGCTTCTATGCCATCGGCCTGGTCGGCCAGTCGACCCTGGAGTTGGTCGCGCGCGCTTTCTTCGCCCAGCAAGACATGGTCACACCCTTGTTCGTCAAGATGGGCTCGGCTGCGGCCAATATCCTGCTGGCATTTCTGCTCATAGGTCCCTTGAGTTATGGCGGCCTGGCGTTGAGCAATTCGCTGGCCGTTTCCGGAGAGGTCCTCGTGTGCCTGTTCATTCTCCGCCGCCGTCTCGGCGGTATTGAGGGCCGGCGGATGCTGTCGACGCTGGCCCGCGTGGTCGTGGCCGCCACGCTCATGAGCGCGGCGGTCGCCGCCGTCATGTTCTGGGGCCGGCAGGGCGGCTCGGGCGCCTTCGGGCTGGTGGCCCTGGGCGGTGGGCTGGGTGTTCTGGTTTTCGTGAGCGTGGCCCTGCTTCTGCGGGTCGGCGAGCTTTACCGCTTGCCGGCCATGCTGCTGGCGCGGCGCTGACCGCGACGGCAGATGGTTGGAAGGTACTATGCCTCATAGCGCGCGGCTCCCATTCATACTGGTTTTCGGGTTGCTTCTGGCGAGCTGTACGCGCAGCGCGCCGCCTGCCGCGCCCACATTGCCAGCCGCGGCCATCGCGCTCAGCACGTCTGCTTGCCCGGCGGCCAGCCCGCCCGCGACTGCCACCGCCGTTCCTGCCGCTACCGAAGCGCCTCGTACCACCGCGCCCGAGGCGCCGGCCACTCCCTCCGTCACGCCGG
>JADGQF010000340.1 GCA_017882045.1 Anaerolineales bacterium | reverse complement strand
CGATGACCTTACCGTCAGAAGCGTTCACGGTGAGGACGC
Organism: Anaerolineales bacterium; assembly: GCA_017882045.1. GTDB lineage: Bacteria > Chloroflexota > Anaerolineae > CG2-30-64-16 > CG2-30-64-16 > JADGQF01. The sequence continues at coordinate 4,401 of JADGQF010000340.1, read as the reverse complement.
TAACGTTCATGCCCTCGCCTGAGCCTTGTAAAGTAACAGGGTCAAAATCAACGGTACCCCACTCTTCATAGGTGAACGGCCCAGTAAAATAGTCGGTGGATGTGCCGACTGCAAACAAGTGGTATGAGGTCAGTCCGTTGGGGAGTTTGTGGAAGGTATACTCGGTAGTATCGCCCCTGATCGTGAATGTCCCATCTACAGGTTTGGCGGCTGAGGCGACGCCGGTGAGGGTGACGAACATGACGACGACGAGAGCGAGCATGGCAAAGTGCTTCACGGGTGGCCTCCCTGGTAGAAGGGCTGTTACCAGCCGACGGGTACGGGCGCTGATAGGCCCTGAATTGAAGTTTGTGAATCCACGCATTATAAGCCAAAGCTTCGCAAATCCCAAATCCGGTCCCGCCGGCCCTGTTCGATCAGGCCGGCGCTTCAGATCCAGTCGAGGTCTGCGATGGTGCGCTCGTCGCGGACATCCCCCGTGTTCAGCGTCCTCCTGGGTTCCAGCAACAGCGGCCAGGCTTCCTCCGCGGCCACCGGCCAGTGATCCACGCACGCGGGCACGACGATAAGCTCGCCCGCATCCAGCACTACTCCCCCCGTCGGCACTATATGGGCCCCAAAGTGGGGTCACTCAGCGGAACCTGCACCCTCATCACCCCTCCGCGCCATTGGGCGCAGACGACCGGACCTGCCTCAGGCCACGCGCGTGGCCAGAAATGCAAGGCGCGTCTCGGCTTCAATACCGCGCACCGCGCCCTGTGGCACGATCACAGTCGCCCCCGCGCTGACGCGCAGGCGCTCCCCCTCGACCGTCATCCAGCCGTTGCCTTCCAGAAAGTGATAGACGCCGAGCTCGCCGGGATGTGGAGGGATCATCTGGCCTGCCTCCAAACCGGCGACCAACGTTTTGACCTTCTCATTCTCGATCAGGGTTACCGGCTGGGGTCCGGCAGGCGAGAAAACCACCTTCGCACGCCAGTCGGGATAGAACATTGCCTGGGCCATTTCTTTGCTCCAATTATGTGGTCACCCGTCGCGCGGCCAGCACGCCGCGCGCTGCTACGGACATGAAGAGTAGCACGGCCAATACGTTGAGCAGTCCGCCCCATTGGCGCACCACGGGCCAGCCGAACAGATCGCCACCCACCCGTAACAGGAGCGACAACTGCAACAGGATCAGTGGGGCGTAGAATGACGCCCCGTATGTCATCGGCACCTTCAGGACGGCCGGCACGATGATCGGCGCATGACCGAAGATCATGCCGAGGACGAAACCGATGAACAGCGTGTGCAAGACCGCGTCGTAGTGCGGTCCTGCTGGAACCGGCCCAAAGGCTACTGCCAGCACGCCGCTAAAGCCGAGCCAGGCGAAGCCTGAGAGCATGCAGACCGCGACGTAACGCGTGAGGCCCTTCTGACGGACGGTGCGCCGGGCAATATCGTAGCGGAACAACCACAGCGCGAGGGCTAACATACCCAGTCCGGTGATCTGCACGCCCGGGGCGGGCACGCTGGCGGTCAGGAGAATCCCGGCCAGGAACAGGGTGAGAGCGCCTAAGAAAAGCGCCTGGTCCCAGTGCGACAGGCGACGCAGGCGGCTCAACTCCAGCCGCTCGCCGACGATGGTGAGTCCCAGGAAGCCGGCCCACCAGTAAACAATGGCATAGACCGGCTGGCGGGCCAGCTCGAGGCTGTTGCCGGCCAGCCAGGTCACGGCGCCGACCAGCATCACATAGTTATAGAGGGCAGACTGACGACGCACGATGAGGACAAAGACGGCGATCAGTCCCAGGCTGCTGAGGACCATGAGCGAGATGCTGATAGCCGCCGGCAGCCCGGCCAAGAACGAGAGGACACCCAGCGCTGCCAGGATGGGTGGCGCATACGTCCACGCCCGCCCAAGGGCCACTGCCCGCTCCAGGCTGATCAACGTGCCGAGGAAGCCGGCCACCATCAGCGGCCCGTGCTCGCTGGCCAGGCCAGGGGTGAGCGCAGGCAACTGCCAGCCCAGGCGCAGTAGACCGGCCCACATGGCGGCCAGCAGAGCCAGGAACGCGACGGACATCAAGGGGAAGCGCAGGCGTTGTAGGAATTCCATCTGATTATCCCAGGTAAAGCACGTTGGCATGATTATTACATCACAAATTCGATCGCGCAAATTAACAGACTTGCGCGGCGCCTGGCTTTTTGTAACCGTAGACGGGGGAGCGGAATCTTATGTGTGGCCAGCGCATTGTGCTGTAATAACCTGGAGATGATCGGGGAGGGGATTGATGGCGGGTAAACGGGCAAAACGCAGGCAACGGAAAAGCAATGTCGTCTGGATAGTTGGCGGGCTTCTCATCGTCGTGCTGGTAGTCGCGGTCGTAGTTTTGGCGAATGGGACGAATGCTGCCTCGGCGCCGGTGGTGGCCAGTCCGCCACCGCCCGCTCCGTTAGATAAGTGCGGTTCAGCGACCTGTGGCAGCGCCACCGCTCCCGTCACGCTGGATGTTTACGCCGATTTTCAGTGTCCCTACTGCAAGGCCTTCGAGCCGGCCCTCGAGCAGTTGACAGCCAGCTACATCGACACGGGCAAGGTGAAGCTCGTTTACCACAATTTCCCGGTCATCGGCCCCGAATCGGTTACGGCTGCGCAGGCCTCAATGTGCGCCGCCGATCAGAACCGCTTCTGGATGTTTGCCAACGATTTGTTCGTGCACCAGGGAGCCGAGAACAGCAGCGTCTTTACGCCTTCTAACCTGCAGAGCCTGGCGGTCGCAGCCGGGTTGGACGGCGCCGCCTTCAAGTCCTGCCTGGATAGCCAGAAGTACTCGTCCATAATAAATCAGCAGCTCGCGGAGGGCAACCAGCGCGGCGTCAAGGCCACGCCGACCTTCTTCATCAACGGCCAGATACACGAGGGCGGAGTGGCCTACTCGCAACTGACCGCCCTGCTCGATGCCGCGTTGCCCAAATGAGGGTATGCATCACCCGGGGAGCTGATCACGAACCCTTCACGTACTTGTCGAAGAAGGCAACCGTGCGCTGCATAGCCAGCGTAAAGTTGCCGCTGATGTTATGGTTGTCACCCGGATAGGTATAGAGCTCAACGCTCTTCCCGGCCGCCAGCATCTCTTTGTAAAGCGTCTGGGAAGCCTCGACGGGCACCTCTTCATCGGTGATGCTGGCTTGCAATTGCAGCGGGCCGCTGATGTCGGGCAGGTAACTGTTGGCTGAAATGGACGCCCAGAAACCCGGATTTTGCAGCGGCGTGCCGTATTTTGTCGTCAGCTCCTGCCGCCAGGGGCGCCCATACTGGCCGAACTCGCCCGGATGGGGCGTGCTCGGCGCCCGGGTGGGCGCAACGCGCGTCGGTTGCGGCCGGTTAGCGCGCGCAAAGATATCCGGGTAGGGCGCAACTACGCCGCCCCAGATCACGCCGGCCTTGATATCCCTGGACAACACCATTGCGCGCAGGGTCAGCTGGCCGCCCATCGAATGTCCCCAAATGCCAATCCGGTTAGGGTCGGTGTCCTTGTAAGCTTTGACCGATGCCAGCGCATTGAGAACGTCATCGGTGTAGCCCGGTGTGCCGTACCCGCCCTCCGGCGGTCCTTCCGAACTGCCGTGGCCTCGATAGTCCGACTTGAACACAATGTAGCCGCTGCGGGCGATGGCATCCACGTAGGCGACGTACCGCTCCGTGGTCCGGTACTGCGCCGGCGGGATGAATCCGTGGTTGAAGATGATGGCGGGCCAGCCCGTAGCCGGCTTTTGGCCCACCGGTACGGTCATCAAGGCGCGGATCTTATAACCGTCGGACATGTACGAGACGATGTACTGGTTGTAGTTTGGGCCGGGCGCCAGTTTCTGCTCGAAGACGATCTCGCTCCCCGGGTAGGTCTCCCGGCGCATAACCTCGATCTGCAACGGATAAGGATCGGTGGAAGGAAAGGTCGTCGTGGGAGTGGCGGTCGCCACGACCGCAGTCGCCGCGACCACCGTCGCCGCGGGCAGGGTCAAGGTGGGCTCGGGCGCCTGAGTCGCCAGATCGGCGGTCGGCAGTGGTGCTACAGCCTCGGCGGTGAGGGACGCTGGTACAGATGTGGCAGCCGGCTTCGCCGCATCAGGCGATGAGGCCAGAGCCGGTTCACCGGTCGTTACGCCGCCTTCGTCCGCCTGAGTCACAGATGGCTCAGGCGAAACGGCTGCTTCGGCTGGTATACTGCTGGGGTTCGTCGTCGCGCCTCGCGGCTGCGAAGGTTGGACCGCCTTGCCCGCGCAGCCTGTCAGCAGCAGCACGGCCAGCACCAGCGGGGCCAGCAGCCAGCGTGCCCACGGTGATGCGCTTTTTGGGTTGTTCATTCATTCCTCCACCGGTATTCTACCGCCGGTATTTTACCGCAAGCTTATTCAGAT
>JADGQF010000339.1 GCA_017882045.1 Anaerolineales bacterium | reverse complement strand
TGGTTGAGACCGCAAGCGGAGCGCTCCTCATAGTGATGGGCCTGCTGGTCTTTGGCAACGTCATGCAGTTGATGAGCGCCTACTTCTACCGATTCTTCGGATACTACCTCTGAGGTGCGTATGTCGAGCGTTGATATCACAGGCGAGCTACCTCACGGCAGCCCCGGGCCGTCTCTCCCGGCTCCCGGCGAGGCGGACGGCAAGACCACCGTAGCTGAGAGGCGGCGCGTCAAGCTCGGCTGGATCGTGACCTTTTCGCTGGTGCTCGCGCTGCTAGGCTTGCTGGGCTGGGGGCTTTACAAGTCGAGCACGGGGCCACGCGCCAGCGGCCTGGCCCCCGATTTCACCATTCAGTCGTATTCTGGCCAGACGGTGACGCTATCGCAACTGCGCGGCAAGGTCGTGATCGTCAACTTCTGGGCGTCCTGGTGCCCGCCCTGCCGTGAGGAGGCGAGCTACCTGGAGGAGACCTGGCGCAAGTACAAGGACAAGGACGTGATGTTCATCGGCGTCGACTGGGTAGACACACCGGAGAACGCCCTGGCCTACATCAAGGAGTTCGACATCACCTATCCCAATGGTCCGGACGTGGGCACCAAGGCCGCTCAGGCGTACCGCATCCAGGGGGTGCCCGAGACATTTTTCGTGGACAAGCACGGCAGCCTGAAAGGAGTCCAGATTGGCCCTTTGAAGGCCCCGGAGCTGGACCGGAAAATCGAGGAGTTACTGAATGCTGACTGAGATCGGTCTGATTTCTTTGGGCCTGGCAGCCCTGCTGACTCTCTATGCACTCGGTGCTGCATTGGCCGGCACGCGGCGCAATGACGGCGAACGCCTGATCGAGAGCGCTCGCCGGGCAGCCGTGGCGGCATTCCTGCTGCTGACCGTGGCCTCTTTGATCGTGGTGCGCGCTTTGGTCGCCGGCGACTTCAGCCTGCACTACGCCTGGGAAGTCTCCAGCCGGTCCATGAGCCCGTTCCTGCGGGTGACGGCCCTTTGGGGCGGGCAGGCTGGCTCGCTGCTCTTCTGGTCCTGGCTGATGGGCGGATTCATCGCCGTGGTGCTGGCGCGTGAGTGGACGGAAGACCGGGCCCTTTTGCCGTGGGTCATCGTCGTTACGACAGGCACCTTGTTCTTTTTTGAGATCCTTGTCCTGTTCGTGTCCAACCCCTTCGTTCGGCTGTGGGAGAATCCCGCCACCGGCGAGGTGTTGGATAAGCTCTTCGCGCCGGCGGGATGGGTGCTATTCACAGCTCAGGACGGGCAGGGCCTGAATCCCTTGCTACGCCACTTCGGCATGATCGGCCACCCACCGACCACTTACCTGGGCTTCACCGGCTTTGTCATCCCCTACGCCTTCGCGATGGCCGCCCTGATCACCCGCAAGAGCGCCAGCGACTCCTGGATTCGCTTCACCCGCCGCTGGACACTGGTGGCCTGGGCGTTCCTCGCTGTCGGGTTGCTCCTGGGCGGCCGCTGGGCCTACGACGTGCTGGGCTGGGGCGGCTACTGGGGCTGGGATCCGGTGGAAAACGCGATGCTCATGCCCTGGCTGACCGCGACCGCCTTTCTACACTCGGTCATGATCCAGGAGCGGCGGGGCATGCTCAAGGTCTGGAACATGGTGCTGATTATCGTGACCTACGGCCTGGTCATCTTCGGTACCTTCATCACCCGCTCGGGCGTGATCGGCTCGGTGCACGCCTTTACCAAGAGCGCCTTGGGGCCGCTCTTCTTCGTCTTCATCGCCACCACGCTCATCGGCTCGGTTTACCTCCTCTGGCGGGCCTGGGATACGCTGAAGAGTGAAAATGAGATCGACTCGATCCTGTCGCGCGAAGGCGCCTTCCTGCTTCAGAACGTGCTTTTCCTGGCCGTTGCCTTCGTCACGCTCTGGGGCACCATCTTCCCGATGATCAGCGAGCTGATCGTCGGTGACAAGATCACCGTCGGCCCGCCGTACTTTGAACGGGTCAACATGCCGTTGCTCCTGGCCCTCGTGCTCTTGATGGGCGTCGCTCCCCTGCTGGCCTGGCGCAAGCAGATGGTGGCCAAACTGGGCAAGGCGATATGGATCCCGGCTGCACTGGCCCTGGGCCTGACCGTGCTCGTCGCCGCCCTCGGCGTTCGCCAGCCGCCGGCCCTGGTCGGGGCCTGGATCATCTCCTTTTCCGGCCTCTCAACCCTGCTCGAATACTGGCGTGCGACGCGGGCCACGCAGCGGGCGTACGGGCGGGGCCTTCCTGCTGCGCTGTGGCAAACCGTGGGCCGCAACCGGCGGCGCTACGGCGGCTACGCCGTGCACCTGGGCATCGTCCTGCTGGCGCTGGGCGTGATCGGCTCGAAGGGCTACCAGCAGCAGGCCGAGGCGTATCTGGCCCCGAACCAGAGCATGCAGGCCGGCGCCTTTACGCTGAAGTTCGAGGGCCTGCAGCAATTCATGGCGCCTGACGACCGCCAGGTGACCCAGGCCACGCTGGGCCTGTATCGGGGCAGCCAGCGGCTGTCTACGCTGACGCCACACAAAGACTACTTCACCGCCTCGCAACAGACGTCCACGATCGCCGGCGTGCGCAGCACGCTGTCTGAGGACGTCTACGTTCTATTGGCCGGTTGGGAAGGCGATAACGCAACCTTCAAGGTCTACGTGAACCCGCTGGTCAACTGGGTCTGGCTGGGCGGCATCTTGCTCACGCTGGGGACGCTCTTCGCCGCCTGGCCGGCAGGGTCAACGCAGCGGCGCTGGTCGATGGTCCTCTCGCCCGCGCCGTCAGCAGCCGTGGAAGGGTAAGTGTAGGATGGGGAAACTCTACGTCCTGAAGCCATCACGCCTGGTTCTAGCTCTGGCCATCCTGATCGGTTTGCTCGCGGTGGTGCTCGTGGTCTCGGCTGTCTCGGCCGAGCCTGCAGCCGGCCTCAGGCAGGGGGGCGGGCCGGGGAACGCCACGCCCAATGACGTGAGTCGGGTAGCCAGGCAACTCTACTGCCCGGTGTGCCCCAACACGCCCCTCGACGTGTGCGAAACCCAGGCGTGCCAGGACTGGCGCGAGCTGATCCGCCAGAAGCTGAGCGCCGGGGCCAGCGATCGGGAGATCGTCGATTACTTCGTCCAGCAGTACGGGCAACGGGTGCTGGCTCAGCCGCAGGCCCGAGGCTTCAACCTGCTGGTGTGGATCATACCGGCAGCGGCGCTGCTCGCCGGTGCGGGCGCGCTGGCTGCCGTCCTCCGGGCCTGGTCTGCACGGCGCCGGGCAACGGCGATGCCGGTATCGCCGCCCACGCAGAACGAGCTGCCGGCCGACTACGTGGCGCGCATTGAGCGCGAGCTGAGTGCAAGGAGTCGTTAGGATGTCTCTCGGTGCCATCTTTGTCGGGTTGCTGCTTAGCGGTCTCTCGGCCTACTTTGTCGCCATTCCATGGGGACGGCGGGCGAGGCAGGCTACGAGCCAGTCGGTCGCTGCGAGCCTCGATGCCCGCCCTCAGCATGCCGGTCTTGAAGCTCAACGGGAGGCGGCTTACGCAGCCATGGCCGACCTGGATTTCGATCGCAGCCTGGGCAAGATCAACGACGACGACTACCAACTGCTGCGCGGCCGGTTGCTGGCACAGGCTGTGACTGTGCTGCGGCAGTTGGATTCCGAGGTGGCGGATGTCGACGGCCAGGTAGAGGCGCTGGTGCGCGCACGGCGTGCGCAGGGGGCGAAGTCCACTCATACGGATGGCGGCCATAATAGCGTACGCTGTGCATCCTGTGGCGTCCCGGGTCACGCAGAGAGTCGGTTCTGCGCCCGCTGCGGGGCAGAGCTGGGCGTTGCCTGCCCGTCCTGTGGTGGAGCCGTCAAGCCAGGCGACGGGTTCTGCAGCCGCTGCGGCTCGGCTCTCGCTTTGGGAATAGCGACAGCATGAGGAAGCTCGCTTTCGCGCTCATCCCTATGCCTACCCTGCCGGCGGCCTTTCTATTCCTCGGCAGCAGAACTCGTCGGCCTGGACGGCGACCGGCGCGTGCTGGAGATTGGGCGGGCGAAAGCGATGGCCGCCGGGGTTGCGCTCAGACTGGATCATCGGCGGGCCACCCAGAATAGAGGGCACAAGGAATAATGCAACCCGAGACTCGCAGACTGGAGAAGTGGGCCTGGACGATCTGTCTCGTGCTGCTCGCTCTGATGCTGGGGGGCGCCGGTGTGTATTATCTCCGGCCGATGCTGGATGGTGCCGGACCGGCCGCCGAGCGAGCCCGAGCGCCGTCCGTCACAGAACCGGCCAGAAGCGGCGTTACAGGCCCGCCGTCCAGCCTGATGGAGGCGGCAATCGGCCGCACGCGGCACTGGAAGGGCGAGGCCAATGCCCCCGTGACGATCGTCGAGTTCGGTGACTTCCAGTGACCGTACTGCGGGCAATTTGCCACTGGCGTGGAGCGCCAGATCGACGCGAAGTACGCCCAAT
>JADGQF010000014.1 GCA_017882045.1 Anaerolineales bacterium | reverse complement strand
CGGCGCGGCCTACGTTCTGCTACCAGTTGCTTCAGGCGGCTTCGGCCTCGTCGAAGTCGTCGCCCAGATCCGCCACTTCGCGCATCCCGGCCAGGTCATCGATGTCTTCCAGCGCGTCCGCCTGCGTGTCGCCCAGGTTGCCCAGGCCGAACATCGCGGCAGTCGTCGCTTCAGTCTCATCGCCCTCGCCCAGCCCATTGCCGTCGGCGCCGTCGCCCTCGCTGCCATCACCGATGTCATCGCCTTCCTGCACATCATCGGCCGGAAGCATTTCGATGCCCTCACCGCGTGCCAGCGCCAGCGCCCGCTGGCGGGCCGCGAAACCAGTGCCCACCGGGATCAGCTTGCCGATGATGACGTTCTCCTTCAAGCCGCGCAGGCTGTCCCTGGCGCCGCGCACGGCTGCCTCGGTCAGGACCCGCGTGGTCTCCTGGAAGGAAGCCGCCGCCAGGAAGCTTTCGGTGTTCAGCGAGGCCTTGGTCACCCCAAGCAGTACCGGCTCGCCACGAGCGGGCTCGCCGCCCTGGGCCACCACGGCTGCATTGGCCTCATCGAACTCGAAGCGATCGATCAGCTCGCCGATCAGCATGTCGGTGTCACCGCTGCGCAGCACGCGCACCCGGCGCAGCATCTGGCGGATGATCACCTCGATGTGCTTGTCGTGGATGCTCACACCCTGCGAGCGGTACACTCGCTGGACCTCGTCCAGCAAGTACACTTCCACCGCTTCGCGTCCCTGGATGCGCAGCACCTCGCGCGGGTTCTTGGAACCTTCGGTGAGCTGCTCGCCCACTTCCACGCGATCGCCCTTGTCAACACGCAGGCGTGCCGAGGCCGCAATGGGCGTGGACCACTCTTCCACGTCTTCACGCCGCACGACCGCCCGATAGCCGCCCTCGTTCTCAGGCTCGATGTAGATATGGCCGTCGATTACCGCCAGGATCTCCTGCGGATCGGCGTCCGAGCTCAGCGCCTTGGCGATGGTAGTGTTCGCCTGGACGCGGTCCTCGCTCTCGAGCAGCATCTCGTAGCCGGCCGGCACGTGGTGCGTCTTGCGGCGCAGCCGGGTGTTGGTCACCTTCAGCGTACGCACGTCGTCTTCCCAGAACACGTCCACCACACCGCCGATTTCGGCGATGACCGCCTCGCCCTTGGGCGTGCGGGCCTCGAACAACTCCTCAACGCGCGGCAGGCCCTGCGTAATGTCTTCAGCGCCGGCCACACCGCCGGTATGGAACGTGCGCAGGGTGAGCTGCGTGCCGGGCTCGCCGATGGACTGAGCGGCGATGATGCCGGCTGCCTCGCCCATCCCGATCATGCCGCCACGCGCCAGGTCACTGCCGTAGCAGGCCCGGCAGAGGCCAAAACGGGTTTCGCAGGTCATAGGTGAGCGGACGAAGACTTTGGTAATGCCGGCTCGCTCGATGGCGCGCACGACCAGGTCGTCGATAATCTGGTTGCGCTCGCAGATCACTTCGCCGGTCTTCGGATCGGTGATCGGCCCGCCGGCCATGCGGCCCACGATACGTTCGCCCAGTTTCTCGCCCACCTCGGCTGCACCCGGCCGGCTGAACCAGATGCCGGCCGCCGTGCCGCAGTCTTCCTCGGTCAGAATCACGTCCTGCGCCACGTCGACCAGGCGGCGGGTCAGGTAGCCGGCGTCAGCCGTACGAAGAGCGGTGTCAGCCAGGCCCTTGCGCGCGCCGTGCGTGCTCAGGAAGTACTCCAGGGCTGTCAGGCCCTCGCGGAAGTTCGAGCGAATGGGCAGAGCGATAATGCGCCCGGACGGATCGGCCATCAGGCCGCGCATGCCCGCCAACTGGCGGATGGGCTGAATACCGCCCTTAGTTGCGCCGGAGGTCGCCATCGCGCCCAGCCCGGCGTACGGGTCCAACAGGCCCTTCACGGCCTGTGTGATGTCGTCGGTTGCCCGGGTCCACAGCTCGACCACCTTGTTGTATTGCTCTTCTTCGGTGATCAGGCCACGCCGGTACTGCCGTTCCGTTTCTTCCACACGCTGTGACGTATCGTCAAGCACGGCCTGCTTGCTCGGCGGCACAGTGATATCGCTGACGGCAATCGTCATGCCGGAGACCGTGGCGTAGGTGAAGCCGAGATGCTTGATCTCGTCCACCACTTCCGCCGTGACGTCCGGCCCCATCAGGTCATAGCAGACGCCCACGAAGTCATTGAGCTTCTTCTTGTCCATGATGTCGTTGACGAACTGCAGCGGCCGGGGCAGCGAAGCGTTAAAGATCACCCGCCCGACCGTGGTCCGGACCAGGCCGGTCTGCGGCTTCTTATCGGGCTGGACCCGCTGCGCTTTCAGGTGCTCGCGGATCACATCGATATCATCCCGCTCCAGACCCAGCTTCTGGGCCATCTCCACGCGGTCCTCGACGACCATGCGCACGACGTCGCCCGCCGTTCGCAGGCCGTAATGCAACAGCGCCGCCTGCAGCCGGTCGTCCAGCGCGAGACCTTCGACCAGCACCTCATCGGCCCAATCGGTGAACTTCACCCGGATCGGCGTGTGCAAGTGAACCTTGCCCAGGTCGTAAGCCAGTTGCACTTCATCGGAATCGACAAAGACCCAGTCGGCCCCGGTGACACTGGGATTGGTCAGCGTCAGGTAATAACAGCCCAGCACCATATCCTTAGACGGGCCGACGATCGGCTCGCCCGACGACGGCTTGAGCAGGTTGGACGAGCTCATCATCAGCTCGCGCGCTTCTTTCACAGCTTGCTCGGACAGCGGCACGTGCACGGCCATCTGGTCGCCGTCGAAGTCGGCGTTGAAGGCGGCGCAGACCAACGGATGGATCTGAATCGCGCTGCCGTCAATCAGAACGACCTCGAAAGCCTGGATGCCCAGGCGGTGCAGGGTCGGGGCACGGTTCAGCAGCACCGGGCGCTCCTTGGTGACTTCCTCCAGGACGTCCCAGACCTCGGGGCTCTCCCGGTCCACCAGGCGCTTGGCGCTCTTGATGTTGTGCGCGAAATTGTACTCGACCAGGCGACGCATGACGAAGGGCTTGAACAGCTCCAATGCCATCTTCTTAGGCAAGCCGCACTGGTTCAGCTTCAGATCAGGACCGATCACGATCACGGAACGGCCGGAATAGTCGACGCGCTTGCCGAGCAGGTTGCGGCGGAAGCGGCCTTGCTTGCCTTTCAGCATGTCGGACAGGCTCTTCAGCTTGCGCTTGCCGCTGCGGCTCACCGCGCGGCCGCGGCGCCCGTTATCGATCAGGCTATCGACGGCCTCCTGGAGCATGCGCTTCTCATTACGCACGATCACGTCAGGTGCGCCCAGCTCCAGCAGTCGCTTCAGGCGGTTATTGCGGTTGATGACACGCCGGTACAGGTCGTTCAAGTCCGACGTCGCGAACCGGCCACCGTCGAGCTGGACCATCGGGCGCAGTTCCGGCGGCAGCACCGGCAGCATGGTCAGGATCATCCACTCGGGCCGGTTGCCGCTCTTGCGGAACGCCTCGGCCACGCGCAGGCGTTTGGCCGCCTTCTTCTTGCGCTGCTTCGACTGCGTGGTCTGAATCTCGGAGCGCAGTTCCTTCACCATCGCGTCCAGGTCGATCTTCGCCACCAGCTCGCGCACGGCTTCGGCGCCCATTCCCGCCCGGAACACGTTACCCCAGCGCTCCGTCAGGTCGCGGAATTCGCTCTCGGTCAGCAGATCACGATCGCTCAGCTCCTTCAGCTCCTGGAGCTGGTCGTTCAGCGCGGCCCGCATCTGCGACTTCTGTTCCTCGACGCGGTTCCGCTGCTCATCGATGGATTGCTCGGCCTCGCGGCGCACCAGGTCCCGTCGGGCGGCGATCAGGCTGCGGCTCTGGTCGCGCTCGCTGTTGATCGCGTCCTCGATCTCGCTCAAGCGGTTCTGGATCGTGTCGTTCAGCTCGGCCAGCCGTTCGCGCGTTACCGGCGCACCTGCCGGAATCATCACCTGGTCGGCGGCCGCCCAGGGCAGCCGGATGGCCTCCAGCGCGGTCTTGCCGACCTGCTTCTCCAGCATGGTCTGCAGCCGTTGCCCGGCCGCAATCACTTCGCCGGTCTCGGTGGTCAGGCGCTCGGACAGGGCGGCCAACTCGCTTTCTTCCTGGTGATCCAACTCAGCCAGGCGTTCGGTGCGTTCGGTCTCGGCCTGCGTGATGTGCGCTTGCACCTCGCCCTCGATGCGCGCCAGGCGCATGTTCAGATCACGCTCGCCGCGCGAGATGGTGCGATTGCGCGCAGCCTCGTCGACGTGGGTGATCACGTACTGGGCAAAGTACAGGATACGTTCCAGGTTGCGCGGGCTGATATTGAGCAGCAGGCCCAGGCGAGACGGCACGCCCTTGACATACCAGATATGGCTCACGGGGCTGGCCAGCTTGATATGTCCCATGCGCTCGCGACGGACACGGCTGTGTGCCACTTCGACGCCGCATTTGTCGCAAACAATGCCTTTGTAGCGGATGCGCTTGTATTTACCGCACGCGCACTCCCAATCCTTGGTTGGCCCAAAGATCCGCTCGCAGAACAGCCCGTCGCGCTCGGGACGCAGGGTGCGGTAGTTGATGGTTTCTGGCTTCGTCACCTCGCCATGCGACCAGTTCAGGATCTGCTCAGGCGAAGCCAGCGAAACACGAATGGCATCAAATTCGTTTACTTCCACGGTTTACTCCATCCCTTTGCTCATCGGGCCGGGCAGGCTCAAGCTGAAGCCCAAGTTTGGCAGCTTCTCTTCCGTATCCTCACGGCCGAACTGGATGATCTCTTCCTTCGCATCCACCACTTCGACCGACAGGCCCAGCGACTGCAGTTCCTTCACCAACACACGGAAGCTCTCGGGTACCCCCGGCGACTCGATCATCTCACCCTTGACAATCGCTTCGTACGTCTTGACACGTCCGGTCACGTCGTCAGACTTGACTGTTAGCATCTCCTGCAAGGTGTGTGCTGCGCCATAGGCTTCCAGCGCCCACACTTCCATTTCGCCGAAGCGCTGACCGCCGAACTGAGCCTTGCCACCCAACGGTTGCTGGGTTACCAGGCTGTACGGGCCGGTCGAGCGGGCATGGACCTTGTCCTCTACCAGGTGGTGCAGCTTCATCATATGAATGATGCCGACCGTCACCGGCTGATCGAACTGATCGCCCGTCTTGCCGTTATAAAGGACTGTCTTGCCCCAGGTGGGCAGCGGCAAGTTATCTTCGTGGCTCAGGCGGACGGCCTGTGCCACCACTTCCTGGTCAGTCAGCTCGGAGATGCGTTCCATCTCGCCATACATAACCTGGCGCTCTTCCTTGCTCTCGGGCTGCTCGGCGTAGTCGGCCGCTTCGCTCGCATGACCGTTGGTCTCGGGTGCGCTTGCGCCACCCGCCACCAATTCCAGGTGCGCCACGCGCATCCGCTCTCGCACCACCCACTTCAGCCATTCGCGCAGGCAGACCACGCGCGCCATCTCGTCGGCCTTCTGGCGCACTTCCAACGGCCGGCCATCGTCTTCAAACGAGAGCAGCTCATCGGGATCATATCCCTGCGGCTCTTCGCGCAGCCACTCGCGCAGCACAGAACGTCGCGCGTAGGTCGGTTCGTTGTAGGCCCGCTCGGGATCGTAGCCCCGCTCGCCGAGCCAGTCGGCCAGGTAAAGGGCACGGGCCTCATCGTCGTCGATGACATCGCTCTCGGAGTAACCGTGCTTGACCAGCCAGTCCCAGGCGCGCTTGCTCGCCTTCTCCCAGGCACGGTCGGCCAGCCACGCGCGTGCCAGCTCGGCCTCGATCTCCTGTTCGCGCGCCCCGTCGAATACCGGCGACTGGGCCCGGAAGCCCAGGCGCACCGCCGCCCAGCCCAGGTGAGTTTCCAACACCTGGCCGATGTTCATACGGGCAGGCACACCCAGCGGGTTTAAGATGATGTCTACCGGCGTGCCGTCGGGCAGGAAAGGCATGTCCTCGACCTTGACGATCTTGGAGATGACGCCCTTGTTGCCATGGCGCCCGGCCATCTTGTCGCCTTCCATCAGCTTGCGGCGCTGGGCCACGCTGACGCGCACCATGCGTTCCACGCCTGCCGGCAGGTCGCGATGCTCGTCGCGGCTGAACTCCTTGATGTCTACCACCTTGCCGTACTCGCCATGCGGCAGGCGCAGGCTCGAGTCCTTAACCTCGCGCGCTTTCTCGCCAAAGATGGCTCGCAGCAGCTTCTCTTCCGGGCTCAGCTCGGTCTCGCCCTTGGGCGTGATCTTGCCGACCAGGATGTCGCCGGGCGACACAACGGCGCCGACGCGCACGATGCCGCGCTCGTCCAGGTCCTTCAGGGCGTCCTCGCCCACGTTCGGGATGTCACGCGTGATTTCTTCGGGACCCAGCTTGGTATCGCGGGCCTCGATCTCGTGTTTCTCGATGTGAATCGAAGTGAACTTGTCTTCCTGCACCAGCCTCTCGCTGATCAGGATCGCGTCCTCGTAGTTGCCGCCTTCCCAGCTCAGGAAGGCCACCACGACATTCTGGCCCAACGCCATTTCGCCGAGATCGGTGGAGCTGGAGTCAGCCAACACCGAGCCCTTCTCGACCCGGTCGCCCTTGTAGACCACCGGGCGCTGGTCGATGCAGGTGCTCTGGTTGGAGCGCTGGTACTTGCGCAGCCGGTACGGGCGGCGCGTGCCCGTGGCTTCGAGCACGACGATCTCATCGCTGGTGGCGCTCACCACTTCACCGGGCTGGCTGGCCACGATCACCTGGCCGGAGTCCACGGCCGCCTGGCGCTCGATGCCGGTGCCGACCGTCGGGGCCTCAGGCCGCAACAACGGCACTGCCTGGCGCTGCATGTTCGAGCCCATCAAGGCACGGTTGGCGTCGTCGTGCTCCAGGAACGGGATCAACGCCGCCGATACCGAGACGATCTGCTTGGGCGAGACGTCCATATATTCGATGTGATCCGGCGACTCGAACAGGAACTTCTGGTTGCGGCGCACGGAAATGCGCGGCTCGCTGAAATGGCCCTGTGCGTCAGTCGCCGCATTCGCCTGCGCGATCGAGTAGCGGTCCTCTTCGTCGGCCGAGAGGAATAAGATCTCGTCCGTCACCTCGGCGATGACCCGGACCTCGGGCAGCACATCGCCCAGTAGCGCGATCTTCTGCGCCAGGGCCTCATCCACCAGAGTACCAGCTTCGGCAATCAGCGTGCCGTCGGGCAGCGCAATCCGCTCGCGCACCACATGCCCCAACAGCATCTCAGGACGGTTGGGCACCCGGTTCAACACGCGGCGGTACGGCGTCTCGATAAAGCCGAACTCATTGATCCGGCCATAGGTCGCCAGCGAGCCGATCAGGCCGATGTTCGGCCCTTCAGGTGTTTCAATCGGACAGATGCGCCCATAATGCGAATTGTGCACGTCGCGGACGTCGAAGCCCGCGCGCTCGCGGCGCAGGCCGCCGGGGCCCAGGGCGCTCAGGCGGCGCTTGTGAGTCAGCTCGGCCAGCGGGTTTGTCTGGTCCATGAACTGGCTCAGCTGTGAGCCGCCGAAGAACTCGCGGATGGCTGCCACTACCGGGCGGATGTTGATCAGCGACAGGGGCGTCGTTTGCTCGGTGTCGCGGATCGACATGCGCTCACGCACCACCCGCTCCATGCGCAACAGGCCGATGCGCAGTTGATTCTGGATCAACTCGCCCACGGTCTTGACGCGCCGGTTGCCGAGGTGGTCAATATCGTCCTCGCCCTCGACGCCGTTGTTGATCTGGATGATGTGCCGCAGCACTGCCACCAGGTCGCCGTTGGTCAGCGTGCGATGCGCCAGCGGGACGGTCAGATCCAACCGGCGATTGAGCTTGTAGCGCCCCACCTTGCCAAGATCGTAACGACGAGGCGCAAAGATCAGGTTCTGCAGGAAGCTCTTGGCATTGTCCAGGGTGGGCGGATCGCCAGGTCGCAGCTTCTTATAAAAGTCAAGCAGCGCGGCGTTGATCCCCGCGTCCCGGTCGGCCTGGTTCGGCGTGCTAGTTGGGTCACGTTCGAGGGTCGACGCGATATACGCGTGCTCTTGCACATTGTCCACTTCGGTGAAGAGCTCGTAAATCTCGTCATCCGCGCCGTAACCGATCGCGCGCAGCAACACGGTCACCGGCAGCTTGCGCTTGCGGTCGACCTTCACCGAAATCACGTCGCGCTTGCTGGTCTCGAACTCCAGCCAGGCGCCGCGGTTCGGGATCAACTTGGCATAGCATAGGCGGCGGTCGGTGACCCGGTCCTCTTCCACCGTGAAGTACACGCCGGGAGAACGGATCAGCTGGCTGACAACCACGCGCTCGGCGCCATTAATAATGAAGGTGCCGTTCTCAGTCATCAAGGGAAAATCACCCATGAAGACGTTCTGGGCGCTGATCTCGCCGGTCTCACGATTGACCAGTTTGACGCGCACCCAGAGGGGCGCGGCAAAGGTCATGTCGCGATCGCGGCATTCAGCCTCCGAATACTTAGGCTCGCCAAACCAGAAACCTTCTGGCCCGGGCTCGGAGCCAAAGTGCAGCTCCAAGTTTTTGTTGAAGCTGACGATGGGCGAGATCTCGTCCAGCAACTCCTGCAGTCCTTCCGTTTGGAACCAGCGGAAGGAAACAAGCTGCACCTCAATCAGACGGGGCAGCTCGTAAACGTCCTTAATCCGGGCGTACGTTTTGCGCGCGGCATGGTCGCCGCCGCTCAGAAAATCCATCACCATGAAGTGTTCTCTCCTTCATGCAAAGCAAAAAGCCAAGTCATATATGACTTGGGCTAAATTTCTCGGTCGTTGAGAACCTGAGGATATTGAGATGGTCAATTTGCCATGGCTAGATGTGGGTTAACGGACAGCAAGCAAGGATAATACCACCAATGCGAACTCTTGTCAAGTACCAATTAAGGGAAAATTAGCCGCATAATAATAGGAGAGATAAGGCCTTCGCAAATGTGAGACTTCCTATCGAATTGGAACCTTAAATTTTCGCGTTTTTCGGTTATCGGGGCTTTACAACATCCCGCGCGTGGCTTATACTGGCACCAGGTGGGGAGGGGTGGGAAGCCAACCCTATTTTACGTCCTCTACGATCAGGCAAGCCAGCGATGGGACCGTTATTTTCAGGCCGCTTCGAATATACACTGGACGAGAAGAACCGTGTCTCGTTGCCCGCCCGTTATCGCGAGGCATTGGGCGACCCGGTGAAAATCTGGTATGCCATGGACGGCCAGATCAATGTGTCCTCCATCGCAGCCTGGCAGCGGATTGCCGAGATCCTCTCCGGACAAAACCAGGCCTTACGTGCCGTACGCGATCTTACTCGCATGGTGCTCGCCGCGGACGATTGCCCGGTTGACAAACAGGGCCGCATCCTGATCCAGCCTTCTTTGCGCCGGGACGCCGGCCTCGATACAAACGTGGTGATCATCGGCATGGTCGATCACCTAGAGATCTGGGGCCTGGAACAATGGCAAGAAAGCCAAAGGATCGTGCGCACCGAACGGAGCGCAGTCACAGACGAGTTGTTGGCGAAGAGCGGCCTGGTACTCTGACCGGGCACACTCCGGTTATGCCGGCGGAAGTTATCGCCGGCCTGGCGCTATTCCCCGATGCGACGTGCATCGATGGCACATTGGGTGGCGCCGGTCATGCCGAGGCGATGTTGACCGCGACGGCTCCAACAGGCAAGTTGCTTGGCCTGGACCTGGATCCCTCTGCGGTAGAGCGTGCCGCCGAACGGCTCGCTCCTTATGCCGGCCGAATCGACCTGGTGCAGGCCAGCTTCGCCCGGCTGGCTGAAGTAGCGGCCGCTCATGGGCTCAAGGCTGGATCGGTTCACGCCATCCTCCTCGACCTCGGCCTCTCGTCTTACCAGTTGGCGGAAGCCGGGCGAGGCTTCAGCTTTCGGAACGAAGGACCGCTGGACATGCGCATGGACCCGGCAGCGCCGCTTACAGCCGGCGAGATCGTCAACGAATGGTCACAGGAGGACATTGCCAACATTACATACCAGTTCGGCGAGGAAATCCACTCACGGCGCATTGCACGGGCGATCGTGGAGGCCCGGCCCCTCAACACTACCGGCGAACTGGCGGAAGTGGTAGCGCGTGCGCTGGGCGGGCATCGTGCCGGACAGCGGATCCATCCGGCAACCCGGACCTTCCAGGCCTTGCGCATCGCGGTGAATGACGAGCTAAAGGCCCTCGCGGAGACGTTGCCGCAGATGGTAGATCTGCTGGCCCCCGGCGGCCGCTTCGCCGTCATCACGTTCCATTCGTTGGAGGACCGGATCGTGAAGCAGTTCATCCAGCACGAGACGCGTGACTGCATCTGCCCGCCTGAACTACCGGTGTGCCAATGCGGCCATCACGCTATTTTGCGGGCTGTGACACGCAAGCCGATCCAGCCTACCGAGGCTGAGATAGCCAGCAATGCGCGCAGCCGTAGTGCTAAGCTGCGCGTGGCGGAACGACTCGAGACAACCATTAAAAAGGGCGATTATTGATGACCACGGTCCTGTGCTATTTGTGTTTTGACGAATATAGGGTATATTAAAATGCGTACGAGAGATATGTTCCTGCGTCCGTATCCTAAAACGAGCAGCCCCACATCAGGGCGGCCAAGCGTCCACCAAAGGGCCCAGCTGCTCGCCTCTCATCGGCCGCCCAGCCTTGACATGGGAGTATCTCACATAGTGCGTCATTGTTGGTAGCCTTCGCCTGCGCGCAACCTTGCGCGTTCATCTTTAGGGAGCAGGTACCATGGCCAAGATAAGCCGTCATGTTGCTCGGGCACCCTCCATTGCACCGGGGCATGAGCAAAGTGCGTCGCAGGTCCCCACCCTGCTTGCGCCCGGACGCGGGTTAGCCGGCACGTGGAGCAGCTCGGTCACGCCGTTGCTGCGCTTCTTGCTGGTGCTGCTCTTTGCCTTCGGCCTGATGTACATCTACCTGTCACAGTTGAGCACGGTGGCCAACATAACGTACCAGATCGATGATATGAAGGTCACGGCCACGGTTCTCGAGCATACGAACGCGCAATTGGCCGGGCAAGTCGCTGCCCAGAACGCGCCGGGCGAGATCGAGCAGGCGGCCAGGGCACGGGGAATGGTGCCCGCCGCAACTCCCGTGTTCGTCGCGGCGCCCGGTTCGGCCGCGCCGGCCAACACAGGTGGGGAATCTGGTCTTGCGCAGCCGGCCCTCCCCTGAGCGTCCGCTTTACAGCGCGTCGCCTGGCCCGCCCGGAGGGCCTGGAGTTTGAGCCCGATGGAGAAGCCCTACCAACGGTTGGCCGCCTGACGACCGGCCGTTATCGTCAATGGGTGAACGCTTATGGAATGGAAACGCTACACACAGACGGCCCCGCTGCCGGCAGCCGAGGATGCGCCCGGCATGGACGGCAGCGGCGAACAGGGTGAAGAGACTCGAACGGCGCCCGACCACCTCCACACCGTGGGCCAGCGGCTGTGGTTGCCGATTGCGGTCTTTGTCATTCTCATGCTCGTCGTGATGTTTCGCCTGGCGCAGTGGCAGCTACCGATCAATCGGACCACTAAGCTGGCGGCGCCCGTGCCCACTCTTGCAGTCGAGCCCGCGCGTGGGCATATCGTCGATCGCAACGGGCTGTTGTTGGCAACCGACGATTTCCGGCAGGTGGTGTGGGCCCGCCCTTCGGACATCTATAGCTCATCCGTAGGCCAAACCGTAGTTGTCAGCTTAACCAAGATCTTCGACCAGCCGCTGGACACCCTGGCGGAGAAGCTTCCGGCCAATCAGCCGCTGGTGGCGCTCGAACACAGCGCGACGGACGCACAGTGCGACGCAGTTCGCACTCAGATAGGCCGCAAACTGAAGCAGCCAGGGCTGGTCTGGTGCGATTGGGTGCGCGAGCGAGCGTATCCTCAAGGGAGTCTCGGGGCGCACCTGCTCGGGTTCGTCAACTCCGGCCGCGAGGGAGTCTATGGCGTCGAAGCGAGTTATGACGACTGGCTGCGCACCGACGGCAACTGGCCGGCCAATAGCTTGTCCGGCACCGCGATGCCTCTGCCCGACGCCTGGAAGCTCTACCTGCCATCGCCGGCGAACCACGACCTGGTTCTGTATCTTGACGCACCTTTACAATACGTGGTAGAAAGGATCCTACGCCAGTCTCTTGACGACTATCAGGCCGAGAGCGGCACGATCATCGTGATGGACCCGCGCACAGGCGGTATCTACGCTCTGGCAATCTATCCCACCTTCGATCCCAATCAGTATTCCGACGTGGAACCGAAGACCTGGGTCAACTCAGCGGTCAGCGAGGTGTACGAGCCTGGCTCTGTTTTCAAGGTCGTCACCATGTCCGCTGCCCTGGATTCCGGTCGCATCACGCCTGAGACGGTCTTTGAAGATACCGGCGCGCTGACGGTGAATGGACAAACGATCCACAACGCGCAGAACATGAAGTATGGCCGCGTGACTGCGACACAGGCCCTGGCGCATTCGATTAACGTCGTTTCAGCGCGTATGAGCCTGGACATGGGCCCGGAGGTCTTCTATAGCTACCTACGTCGCTTTGGCTTCAGTAAGTTGACCGAACTGGACCTGAAAAACGAGAGCGCAGGCATCGTTAAAGAGCGCGGCCAGAGCGATTGGAGCCCGTTCGACGAGGCCACCAACTCCTTCGGCCAGGGTATTTCGGTGACGCCGGTTCAGATGATCAATGCGGTAGCTGCGATCGCCAACGGAGGGGTACTGCTGCAACCGCACGTGGTGCGGGCAATGGTACAAGACGGGCTAGTCTATTACGTGAGTCCGCACATCATCGGCCGGCCGATAAAGCCCGACACCGCCCAGAAGATGAAAGACATGATGGTTTACGACGTTAGCAGCTCGTCGTATGCAAACTTCCTGCCGGGCTATAAGGTTGCCGGGAAAACGGGTACCGCCGAAATCCCAACGCCGCAGGGCTACGTCTTGAGCACCAGCATCACCAGTTTCATCGGGTTCCTGCCGGCCGACAACCCGCAGTTGGTGATCATGGTGAAGCTGGATAAGCCGCTGAAGTCTCGCTGGGCCGAGCAAGTGGCTGTCCCGGTGTTTGCGAAGGTTGCGAGCGAAACGGTCAGGATATTGGGGATCAGTCCAAACTGAACGGGCGGCTGCATGATTCGTGAGAAGGTGACGCGGAATCAACTGCCAGTAGCGCATCACCCCTCACGTATCACGAATACGCACCGTGACGAGACAGGCAAATCATGCTTACGCTTTCTCACGTCTGGCAGGCGCTCCTGGGTCACCTCGAGGCGCCTACCGAATTAGCCAACGTGGCCCTGCGCGATGCCGTGGTCGATTCGCGTAAGGCGCAGTCCGGGAGCTTGTTTGTGGCACTGCGCGGCGAGAAGACCGACGGCAGCCTGTACCTGGCCGACGCCTTTGCGCGCGGCGCGGTCGCCGCCATTGCCGGGCCGCAGGCCCGGGAGATTCCCGGCCTCGCCGCCACCTTCATTCTTCAGGACGGGACGATCCTCGAGCGCAGCCTCCCGAGCGAGGACGAGGGGACGCGGGGACGCGGCGAGGAGCAGGCCGCGTCCCCGCGTCCCCTCGTCCTCGGCGGGGCCGGCGCTCGGACGCCCTATGTGTTCGTCGCGCCGGATAGCCTGCAGGCGTTGCACAACCTGGCTGCCTTCTGGCGCGCGCAACTGCCTGTCACGGTGATCGGCATCACGGGCAGCGTCGGCAAGACGACCAGCAAAGAGACGGTGGCCAATGTCCTGGAAAAGCGCTACAGCACGTTGCGCAGCGAGGGCAATCTCAACAATGAGATCGGCCTGCCGCTGACGCTCCTGCGCCTGACGCCCGAGCATCAACGCGCTGTCCTCGAGATGGGCATGTACACCCTGGGCGAGATCAACCGGCTGTGCGAGATCGCCCGGCCGCGCATCGGGGTGGTAACCAACGTGGGACCAACCCACCTCGAGCGACTGGGCAGCATCGAGCGTATCGCGGAGGCGAAGTCCGAGTTAGTCCGAGCCTTGCCGCCGGCCGAAGAAGGCGGTGTGGCGATCCTGAATGCCGACGACCCGCATGTGCGGGCCATGTCGGCGCAGACACGTGCACGCGTCTTCACGTACGGGCTGAGTTCGGACAGCGACCTGTGGGCCGACCAGGTCAGTAGCGAGGGGTTGGAGGGCATTCGCTTCCGCCTGCACTACAAAGACGAGCAAATCTACGTTCATCTGCCGCTGCTCGGCCGCCACAGCGTGCATACTGCCCTGCGCGGCGCTGCCGTAGGCCTGGTCGAGGGCCTCAGTTGGACGGAGATCATCACCGGCTTGCAGGAAGTCCGAGGCCAGCTCCGTTTGATGGTGACGCGTGGGCTGCGCGATTCAACGCTGATCGACGACACCTACAATGCCAGCCCGGTTTCGATGCTGGCCGCGCTTAACCTCCTGGACGACATCGCCAACTCAGAGCATCGCTGCGTGGTGGTGCTCGGCGACATGCTCGAGCTTGGCAAGTACGAAGAAGAGGGCCACCGTGTCGTCGGCGGCCGAGCGGCTGAGATTCTTACCCCGGCTGCCCATGCTGCCGGCGCTGAGGCGGACAAGGGCCCGCACCACCCCTCCGCCGAGGCAGCGGCCCGGGTTCACGAACGGGCGCGCGGCAAGCTGATCACGGTCGGCAAGCGCGCCCATTGGATCGCCGATGAGGCCCTGGCCGATGAGATGGATGCCGCTGACGTTTACGCGGTCGACAATAACGAGGACGCCCTGGCCTTGCTGCAGGGCTTGATCCAGCCGGGAGACATTGTCCTCATCAAAGGCTCCCGTGACCTGTCAATGGAGAACATAGTCGATGCACTTGCTCGATCGCAGGAATGAAAGCTTGAAACCATGTTCCAGGAAGCACCCATGTCTTTTGCGCTGACGCTCGCCTCGATATCCTTCCTGCTGGCCGTTATCTGGGGCCGTCCGCTCATCAACGAGCTCAAACGCCGCCGGATGGGCAAGCAGATCCATATCGAGGAGCCGGGTGGGCACCAGACCAAGATGGGCACGCCGACGATGGGCGGTATCATGATACTCGTCCCGGTCTTCCTGGTCACTGTGGTGCTTAACCTTGCCAACTTGCTGAGCGGAGTGGGCTGGGGCAAGGCGATGCTGAAACTGTTTAAGTTCTCGGAGGGCAGCCCGCTGATAGGCAAATCCATCCTGGTGCCGCTGCTGGTTCTGGTGGCCTTCGGCTACCTCGGCGCGATTGACGATGTGGCCGGCATCCGCGGCAAGCGCGGCGACGGCCAGGGCTTGTTGGCCAAAATCAAGGCCTCCTATCAGTTCGTCCTTGCCCTGGCGGCTGCGCTTGGCCTCTACTATTTTCTGGGCCTGCACAGCGTGGCCGTGCCCGGGATCAAAGACAAGATCAACCTCGGACTGATCTACATTCCCATGGCGATGTTCATCATCATCGCCGAGTCGAACGCAGTTAACCTGACGGATGGCCTGGACGGTCTGGCCGGTTCAACGACCGCAGTCGCTTTCGCGGCGTATGGCGTAATCGCCTATCTGCAGGGCCAATACCCGCTGATGTCGTTTTGTTTTACCATGGTGGGCGCGCTGTTCGCCTTTCTGTGGTATAACTCGTATCCCGCCGCTCTGTTCATGGGCGACACCGGCGCGTTGGCGCTGGGCGCGACATTGGCCGCGGTCGCCCTGATGACCGGCCAGTGGCTGCTGCTGCCGATCGTGGGCGCAGTCTTCGTGGCCGAGGCGCTGTCGGACGTCCTGCAAGTGGGCTACTTCAAGTGGACCAAGCGACGTACCGGCAAGGGCAAGCGCATCTTCAAGATGGCGCCGTTGCATTACCATTTCGAATTGCTCGGCTGGTCAGAGACGCACGTCTCACAACGTTTCTTCCTGATCGCGATCCTGGCCGGCATGTTGGGCATCGCGTTGGCCTTGCTCTAAATCGAGGTAACGTGGACCAAGTGACGTACTTCCAGGCTCTTCTCCCGCCGCCAGACGAGGTCTCCGGCGTACCGGGCGCGCGCCATGCTCCCGACCACGCAGAGCCCCGCTTGGAGCTGGTGCACGAGAGCCTGCTGAGGCGCACCCTGGTCCCACTCAGCGATTCGCTGGGTGCGGAGATGAACCGTGCTCTCGCCGGGGGTGACCAGACAGCCGCCCTGCAGATCGCCTACCGGGCCGCCTGCGACGTCTGCGACACACTTGCCGCAGCGAGCGAGCCTCTGGCAGCCGAACAGGGGCGCGTACACGTGCTGGTCGTCGAGCTCGAGGACCTACCGTGGGCGTCCGCCGCCGACGGCACGCTGATCGAGGGTGGGACAGCCGTACAGATCAGCTACCGCAACTGGACGGTGGACGGCGCTGCAGCCGTCGATGCCGCGGCAGCTCTGACCGAACGTTGGCAGGCGCACTGGCCGAACGCATGGGTGGTCTTATGAAAGCGCGCAGGGACTACGCAGGCTTGAAGGTAACGATCCTGGGCATGGCGCGCCAGGGCCTGGCCCTCGGTCGCTTCTTCATCGCGGCCGGCGCCCGGGTAACCTTCAGTGACCGGCGTTCGGCCGAGGAGCTGGCCGAGGCGCGCCGTGAGATGTTGGAATACGCCGCCCAACAAGGACAGCCGGCGCCCGACTTTGTGTTTGGCGGTCACCCGCCGGCCATGCTCGACCATACCGATCTGCTTTGCCTGAGCGGCGGCGTCTCACCGGACCTGCCTATCGTGCAGGCCGCTGCGCAGCGCCGTATCCAGCTCAGCAACGACGGCGAGTTGACCCTGCGGCACTGTCCGGTGCCGATCATCGGCATCACTGGATCAGCCGGCAAAACGACGACAACCACGCTGGTCGGGCTGATGCTGCAGGCCGCGGGCTTTACCGTTCAGGTCGGCGGCAACATCGGCGTGCCCCTGATCGACCGGCTGGCCACTTTCGGGCCCGGCGATAAGGCGGTCATGGAGCTTTCCAGCTTCCAGTTGGAGCTATTCGCCCATAGCCCGGCGATCGCAGCAATCCTGAACATCACGCCGAACCACCTGGACCGCCATCCGTCGATGAGCCACTACGCGGCGGCCAAGGCCAACATTCTGCGTTTCCAGGAGCCAGGCGACATTTGCGTCTTGAATGCCGACGACGCTTACACCGGACCCTGGCTGCTAAGTGGCCGCTGCCAGGTCGTGGAAGGCTCGGGCCAGGCGGGAGTGTACTATCCCCTGCGCGCGACCTGCCTGGGCTTCAGCCTGATGGGGGAAGTCGCCTCTGGCGCCTTCCTGTCCGGCGACGTGCTGGTATGGCGCAGGTTAGGGCTGCCGGACGCCAGGATCTGCCGCACGAGCGATATCCGTTTGCGCGGCCGGCACAATGTGGCGAACATCCTCGCCGCCTGCTGCCTGGCGGGCGCGGCGGGCGCGGATGTGGCGGCAATGGCCGGCGTAGCGACGAGCTTTGGGGGCGTGGAACATCGTCTGGAAGTCGTCCGAGAGCGTGCCGGGGTGCTGTGGGTAAACGACTCGATCGCCACCACTCCGGAGCGTGCCATCGCCGCCTTGCAGTCCTTTGTCGAGCCGGTCATCTTGCTCGCCGGCGGCCGGGATAAGCACCTTCCGTGGGAGGAATTTGCCGCCATTGCCGGACAGAGGGCCCGCCAGGTGGTGCTCTTCGGCGAGGCTGCCGAGCTGATAGCCGGTGCGCTGACTGCTCGGAGCCACAGCGTGTCCGGCGAAGAGCTCGCCGTGACCCGCTGCGCGGATCTCGAACAGGCGGTGTCGGTCGCCGAACGGATCGGGCGGCCCGGCGACGTCGTGCTCCTGTCCCCCGGCGGGACAAGCTTTGACGCTTACCAGGACTTTGCCGCGCGCGGGCAGCATTTCCGGCAGTTGGTGGAGGCGTTGCCATGATCGCTTTCGGCAGGCGCGAGACAGACGGGCGGACCAGGATCGCGACCGCGCGACGGCCGGCCGTCCGCCGCGCGGCAGTGGTTGCTGTCCAATCCCAGTCCAGCAAACGGCGGCCTGGACCGGCGTCCAACGACCGACCCTCTGCCCCGCGCCCGGCGCCTCGGCTTGCCACACCTACCGTCGAAACGGTCGCGACCGATCGTTCGGCGACGGGCGCGCTCGACTATCCGCTCATCGGCATCGTCGCGACCCTGATGGTCCTTGGACTGGCCATGGTTTACAGCGCCTCGCTGGCTCTTTACGGTACCCACTATTTCACGACGCAGATCGGCATCATCGGCGCCGGACTGGTCGTTCTGGTAATCATGGTGCTCATCCCTTACAATTGGTGGCGACGCCTGGCCATCCCCATCATGCTCGTGACGGTTGCTCTCCTGGTCGCGGTGCTGTTCGTCGGGGAGGAGCTCCTGGGCGCCAGACGCACCCTGTTCCACGGCTCTGTCCAGCCGAGCGAAATCGCCAAGCTTGCGGTGGTAATCTACGTGGCGGCCTGGGTTGCGTCCAAGCGAAACCAGCTAGCAGAGGTCCAGGGCGGCCTGTTCCCCTTCGCTGTGCTGATGGGCATCATCGCCGGATTGATCGTCCTGGAACACAGCTTCAGTACCACGATCATCATCCTGGTGACGGGGGTCACCATGTTCTTCGTCGGCGGAGGCAGCGCCAAGCAATTGGCCTTCACCGGGTTCATCGCGGTCGGGGTCCTGGCGCTCCTTATGTGGCGCTGGGGCTACGGCGCCCATCGCATCCAAGACTGGTGGGCCTATTTGAACGATCCGACCAAGGCGCCATATGTCGCGGCGCAGGCCATGGAAATCATCAAGCGCGGCGGCGGGATCGGCACGAACGCATTGAACATAATCGGCAAGACGCGCGTTCCGCTGCTCTGGAGCGATTACCTGTTCGCGAACATCGGCGCGGACCTCAATTTCATTGGCACACTGGGCGTCGTGATCTTGTATGCGCTGCTCGCCTATCGTGGGCTGGGCATCGCGCTCAAGGCGCCCGATCAGTTTGGCAGCCTCGCGGCGATCGGTGTAACCGTCTGGTTGGTCCTGCAGGCCTTGATCCATATCGGCACTTCGTTAGCGCTGATCCCCGCCACCGGCGTGCCATTGCCTTTCATGAGTTACGGAGGCTCGGCTATGGTTGCCTGCCTGGCCTCGATCGGCTTGCTGCTCAACATATCGCGAGCTTCTCGGCAGAGGGCGTCAGGTTATGCAAGTTTTCTTTTCGGGTGGAGGCACGGCGGGCCACGTAGTGCCGCTTCTGGCGGTAGTCAGCGCGCTGCAGCGACAGGTAGCCGGCCGTTACCCGCCGACCAAAAACCGAGGAAGCGAACCGCCAGAAGGAAACGGCTCGGCCTCTTTCGCCGCTAAAGGCCGCCCGGACGGCGCGGCAGAAAGCGCAGGTACGGGCTACGCGCCGGTCGACTCAGCGCAGTGGCGCTACATCGGCGAGCCGGGCGGCATCGAGGAGACGCTGGCTGCAAGGGCCGGCATCCCATTTAGCCCGGTAGAGACCGGACAGATCCGAGGGCAAGCGCCCTGCCAGATCCTGCGTAACCTGGCCCGCATGGCGCGGGGCGCCCGGCAGTGCGCCGCCCTCCTGCGTGACTATCGGCCCGATGTGGCGCTGATCACCGGCGGCTACGTCACCGTCCCGGTCGCCTGGGCAGCCTGGCGAGCACACGTGCCGCTGGTGATTTACCTGCCGGACCTGACGCCCGGCCTGGCGGTCCGCCTGACCGCCCGGCTGGCGACCCGAGTCGCAGTCTCTTTTCCCGAGGTCGCACGCTACTTCGGGCGCAAGGCAGTGGTGACCGGTTACCCGGTCCGTCCGGAACTTTTACAGACCGATAAAAACACAGCCCGTTTCGCTCTCGGCCTGGCGGCGGACCTGCCGGTCTTGTTGGTATTCGGCGGCAGCCGGGGCGCGCGCAGCATCAATCGGGCGCTGCTCGACGTGCTGCCGGATCTGTTGCCACGCTGCCAGGTCGTGCACATCAGCGGACAGTTGGACTGGCCGCAAGTCTCGCAGGCTGCAGCCGCACTGCCGCCTACGCTGGGAGGGCGGTACCATGCCTTCGCTTACCTGCACGACGAGATGGTGCAGGCGCTAGCCGCGGCCGACCTTGTAGTAGCTCGGGCGGGCGCGTCGACACTGGGGGAGTTCCCGGCGGTCGGCCTGGCCAGCATCCTGGTGCCCTATCCGTACGCCGGGCAGCACCAGGAAGCCAATGCCGCTTATCTGGCCGAGCGTTCGGCAGCGCTGGTGCTGGAGGACGGCCGCCTGGCTACCGATCTAGGCCCGACGATCCTGGGCTTGCTGGACGATCCTGCCAGGCTGGCCGCGCTGGGCTGCGCCGCCGCTGCTCTCGCCCGTCCGGACGCCGCGCTCAACATCGCGGGGGAGCTTGAACGCCTGGCGGGACGCAAAGGGCTGGCCGGCGGGTAACAGTGTTCGAGAGCTGAGTCTGCCGGCGCTGCGCCATGCGTATTTGACGCTTTCGGGCACGCATCACACTTTGAGGACGGTATGCTTGTCACGTTGATCTTCCTGGCCATCATCATGGCCGCTTTCGCCATCATCGGCTATCTGCACGGCGCGAGGGCCACCATCTTCCTGACGGTGGTGATCCTCTTCGGCCTGCTGCTGATCTCGCGCGCGGGCGGCTCACTGGCCAGCCTGATCAACGGATTCTACATCGGCATCCTGTTTGTGCTGAACGGCGGTCTTCAGGCTTTGAGTTCCGCCGACAGATCGGCGGCGATCAACGCGATCCTTCAGAAAATCGGTTCGCCGCGGCTGGCCGACCCGAATTCGCCCGGGCCTGCACTGCTGCTGATCCTGCTGGCCTTGATCCTGATTGCCATCTGGCTCGGGCGCAGCGAGCGTTTCCGACTGCGTGGCCCGACGTCTGGCTGGGGCTTTGTCTTTGGCCTGCTCAACGGTTATTTGCCGGGAGCATATCTGCTCGACTCGATATTTCCGGCCAACGCGTCTCTACTGCCGCTGCCTTTCGGCATCAATCAGGAACTGCAGGCCGGTCCCGTTCCGTACTTGCCGGCCTCTAACACCAACGTGATCGGGCAACTGGTCAGCAGCATTCAAAGCGCCAGCGAGACGACACTGGCCCTGGTCGTGATGGTCATCATCGCCGTGTTCATCCTGATAGCGCTTCTCGGCGGCAGCCGGCGAGCAGGGAGATCGGGCCGCAATGGCACCCGTTGAGATCGTCTTCCTGATCATCATCGTGATCTTCGGCCTTGTCGGCGTGGTGCGTGGCTTCAGCCGAGAGATCGGCGAGACGGTCATGCTGCTGATCGCACTGCTGATCCTGCAGTTGATCGATCATCTGGCGGCCGGTGCGCGCGACAAAGTCCTGGGCTTCGTTGCCGGACCGGACCCGGGGGCGCAGTTGACCGCGCGAGCGATCATTTACTCGCTGTTTGTGGTCGTAGTCGCTTTCATCAGTTACCAGGGCGAGACGCTAACCTTCCCCACGGCGGGTTCCAGCGGGACGTTGGGCTTGTTGGCCGGGTTGCTCAATGGCTGGTTGTTTGCCGGCAGCATCTGGTATTACCTGGCCCAGGCCAATTGGCCCTTGATCCAAGTAAGCGGCAATTACGACAACCTGTATCTCGCGTTCTCTAAGTTACTGCCGCCGGAGATCCTGGACTGGCGCTATTTGATTGCGCTGGTGGTAATTATGATGATCGTGAGGGTTTGGAAGTAAATGACGCAGACCCACATTCACTTGGTCGGTATCGCAGGGACCGGTTTATCGGCCATCGCCACGTTGTTGCTGGAGATGGGGTATGTCGTTTCAGGCTCCGACCAGCGGCCCAACGAAGTGACCGCCGAACTGGCTGCTCAGGGCGCGACCATCTATAGTGGTCATCGCGCCGAAAACATAACCGGGGCGGACCTGGTGCTGATCTCGTCCGCCGTCCGCGCCGACAACCCGGAAGTCGTAGCCGCGCGCGCGGCCGGCATCCGGGTGGTCAAACGAGCTGATTTCCTCGGCCAATTCATGGCCGACCGGCACGGCGTCGGCGTGGCCGGCGCCCATGGCAAGACGACGACCACGAGCATGATCGCAATCATCCTCTGGCGCCTGGGCTACGACCCGAGCTTTATCATCGGCGGGCGGCTTACGGTCGGACCGGGCGAGGGCATGCCCAGCACGCTTATCTCGGCGCGAGCCGGGCAGGGACCATTCGTGATCGAAGCGGATGAATACGACCGCATGTTCCTGGGTCTCATCCTCGAAAGCGCGGTTGTCACCAACGTCGAATGGGATCACGTCGACTGCTACCCGTCGCCGAAGGCGTTCGCCGATGCCTTCCGTACCTTTGTCGGGCAACTACCGGCTCACGGTCACCTGGTGCTCTGTGCCGACGATGCCGGCGCCATGGCGCTACGCGACGCGGCGCAGCCCGGCGTGACCATTCACACCTACGGCCTTTCGCCAGAGGCCCATTATCAGGCCCGTTCCCTGACGCCAAACCCGCTGGGTGGCCTGGACGCCGGCATCTGGCGTGCCGGCAAGGAAGTGGCACGGCTTTCCCTGTCGGTGCCCGGAAGGCACAACGTGCGCAACGCGTTGGCCGCCCTGGCCGTCGCCGAGTGGTTCGGCATTTCGCCGGCGCGTGCCGCACGCGCCTTACGCGACTTCCGCGGCACAGGCCGGCGCTTTGAAGTGATCGGCGAGGCGGCGGGTGTGACGGTCATCGACGACTACGGCCATCACCCAACCGAGATTATGGCCACCCTGGCCGCTGCCCGGCTGCGTTTCGGGACGCGCCGGGTCTGGGCGATCTTTCAGCCGCACACGTACAGCCGCACCCATGCGTTGCTCGAGGAGTTCGCCCACAGTTTTGACGACGCCGACCAGGTGTTGCTGCTGGATATCTATCCCGCGCGCGAGAAGAAGGACCTGGGCATGCACAGCCGCCTGGTGCTCGAACGCATGGATCACCCTGGCGCCCGCTACGCCGGCAGCATCATGGCCGCCACTCAGTATTTGCTGGAGCACGTCGAGCCAGAGGACATCGTCATCACCCTCAGCGCCGGCGACGGCAACCAGGTCGGCCAATTGCTTCTCGCCGCGCTGCACGAGCGCGAGAGCGGGGTGCAACCATGAGCGCAGATCGACTGGCGCCAACTCCTGGCTTTGAGCGGTCCGGCGCGGGCCGGGCTGCACTTGAGGACTTCGCCGTGGCCGCGACGAGCCTCGGCGCCAAACCGCTCCCGGACGAGCCGCTGGCCCGCCATACTACCTTCCGCATCGGCGGACCGGCCGATCTCTATGCAGCGGCGGACAGCACCGCTCTGTTGGAGGCGTTGCTGGAACTGGCGGCTGGGCGCAGTGTCCCGTTCACGGTCCTGGGTGGCGGCAGCAATGTGCTGATCGCCGATGCGGGGGTGCGCGGCCTGGTGATCGGCAACGGCTGCCGTGAGATGCGATTGGGAGAGCCTCCGGCCGGTGCTCCCGGCAGGGCGCAGGCCCCGCAGGTCATCGCCGATTCAGGAGCCGCGTTGGCCGGCCTGGCACGTTGGACCATCCGGCAAGGCCTCACGGGGCTGGAGTGGGCGGTGAGCGTGCCCGGCACTGTCGGTGGAACGGTAATCGGCAACGCCGGCGCGCATGGCTGCGACATCGCCGCTAACCTGGCCTGGGCGCTGGTGGCCTATCCCGGCCAGGGGCAGCATTACCGGACGGCGGCGGAGCTGCAGTACGCGTACCGCACCAGCTTGCTGAAACGCGAGCTGGCGGCCCCAGCCGGCAGTGGGCCGGCGCCCGTAGTCCTGCGGGCGGGCTTCGACCTGGAAGCGGGCGACGCGAGCGCGATCGCGGCGCGGGCTGAGACGTACCTGGCCCGGCGGCGCGCCACCCAGCCGGTTGAGCCCAGCGCCGGCAGCGTCTTTCGCAACCCGCCCGGCGACCACGCGGGCCGCCTGGTCGAAGCCGCCGGTCTCAAGGGACACCAGATCGGTGGGGCGCAGATCTCGCCTCGCCACGCCAACTTCATCGTCAACACCGGCACGGCCTGCGCCGCCGATGTCCTGGCGCTCATCAACCTGATGCGTGAGCGAGTTTACCAGCAGTTCGGGGTGGAACTGATCCCCGAGATCCTTTTCTTGGGCGACTGGCCTGACCACCCGCCCTACAGCCGATTGAATCCTTAGAAAGGCAATCACGTGCCGGCAAACATAACCGGCCACGTGAGTTACTAGAGACAATTTGCACATGAAACGCAAACTGCGTGTCGGCGTGATCTTCGGCGGCCGTTCAGGCGAACACCAGGTTTCGCTGGCTTCGGCTCGCTCGATCATGGCTGCGCTCGACCGGGATAAATATGACGTGGCGCCCCTGGGCATCACCCAGAGCGGCCGCTGGCTGCTGAACGGCGACCCGCTGGCGCGGCTGCTGCGCGGCGGGGACGGCGCCGCCGAACAAGTGATTCCAGACAATACCGGCCGCGAACTGGTGCCGGGTGCGACGGGCGCGGCCTTCCCACCGTTGGACGTCATTTTCCCGGTCTTGCACGGTCCGTTTGGCGAGGATGGCACCATTCAGGGTCTGCTGGAAATCGCTGGTATCCCTTATGTGGGCAGCGGAGTGCTCGCCAGCGCGCTCGGTATGGACAAGCTAGCGGCAAAGGATGCGTTTGCCGCCCGGAACCTGCCCCAGACGCCGTACCTGGCAGTCAAACGCAAGGACTGGGAAGCGGACCCGGCAGCGGCCATCGCGCGGATTGAGGGCCTTTTGCCCTATCCGTTGTTCGTCAAGCCGGCCAACCTGGGTTCGAGCATCGGCATCAGCAAGGCGCATGACTGTGCCGAACTGCGCGACGCCCTGGCGGAGGCGGCCCGCTACGACCGAAAGCTACTGGTCGAGCAAGCCGTCCCCCGGGCGCGCGAGATCGAATGCAGCGTGTTGGGTAACGACGACCCGATCGCATCCGTGCCCGGCGAAGTCGTGCCGGACCGCGAGTTTTATGACTATGCCGCCAAGTATTTGGACGGCGATTCCAAGCTGCTCATCCCGGCGCCGATCCCGGCCGCGCTGGCTTCCCGGGTGCGCGAGCTGGCCGTGCGAGCCTTCCTGGCTATCGACTGCTCGGGGCTGGCCCGGGTTGACTTTCTGCTGGACGGTGGCACGGGTCAGGTGTTCCTGAACGAGATCAACACCATGCCCGGCTTCACGGCCATCAGCATGTACCCGAAGCTGTGGGAGGCGAGTGGTATCCCGTATCCCGAACTGGTGGATCGCCTGATCGATTTGGCCCTGGAGCGTCACGCCGACCGCTCTCGCTCGCAGGTCGCCTACGACAACACGCCGCTCCTTAAATGACGTGTCTTTCAATACAAAGCCCAGTCACGCGACAAGCGTGAGCTAGCGCTAGCAGAATGACCGGTGACGTTATGCCAGACAAACGACGAGCCAAAACCAAATCTGCCAAGCCGGCCGAAGGCGCGCAGCAACCGCAGTGGAAGCAGCCGCCGCCTCGCAGGCGCAGAAGGGTGCACACTAACCAGCCGGTGAGCCTGCGCGCCCGCCTCAGCCAAATGGAGAGCAGCCTTGCGGAGCGACGGTCGCGCCCGAAAACTTCTAAGGCGGCCGCTGCCCGGCGCGCGCCCGTACACGTGCCCTGGCGCCGTCTCGTTCTGCTGCCGCTCGTGGTGGTCCTGATCTTTGGGTTGCTGCAGTTTTTCACCCGTGACCAGTTTTATGTCTATTCGGCGGAGATACGTGGCAACCAGCGGGTGCCGGCCGATCAGATCTATGCGGCCAGCCATGTCGACAAGCAGCACATCTTCTGGATCCGGCCCAACCAGGCCGCCGGTCAGGTGAAAGATTTGCCCGGCATCGCCGATGCTCACGTGAGCATGGCGCTGCCTAACAAAGTCACGATTGAGGTTCAGGAACGCGAGCCGTTGGTAGCCGTGCAAACGATCAGCACGACCACCTGGTTTGCCGCTGACGGCACGCCGTTGCCACAGGTGGGAAGCGAACCGCCGCTGCTACTGATCGACACAGAAGGCGCGACGAGCAACGGACACGGCGGGCTGCGATTACAGGTACTGGCGGACGTCCGGGCGCTCCACGCCCGGCTGCCCGACCTCACCAGTGTCGATTTTGGGGCACAGGAGGGTTTGACTTTCCGATCGCCTGGCGGTTTCACGGTCTACCTGGGCAACCAGGGCAACATCGCGGCCAAGTTGGATCTGCTGCAGGCCGTGCAGGGCCCTCTTGCCTCACGCAAGACCGCGCCCAAAGTGGTGGACCTGCGTGTGGACGGCAATGCCTACCTGCGTTGAGGCAGATCATCCTTCTGCGGTCGGCGCTTTATGTGACTGATAACCTAGTGAAGCTGAGGCTAACGTGAGCGAGCTGATTTGTGGCATCGACGTCGGCACCACAAAGGTCGTGGCGCTGATCGGCACGATAGACGACCAGAACAACCTGCGCATCATTGGCGCCGGTCGCACGCCCGCGCAGGGATTGCGTCGTGGCGTGGTCATCAATACTGCCGATGCCACCGCAGCGATTGGCCGGGCCATTGACCAGGCCGAGCAATCCGCCGGCCAAACCCTGCAAACGGCCTATGTCGGCATCGCCGGCAGCCATATCAATGCCATTGGCAGCAAAGGGGTGGTCGCGGTCGGGCGCACCACGGGCCGCAAAATCACCAAAGAGGACGTCCAGCGCGCGCTGGAGCAGGCACGCAACATTGCCCTGCCCCATAACCGGGAGATCATCCATGCGGTGCCGCGCACTTTCTGCGTCGACGACCAGAAGGGCATCCAGAACCCCGTAGGGATGTTCGGCTACCGGTTAGAGGTGGACGCGAGCATAGTAACAGGCGCGACCTCAGCCGTGACCAATCTGGTCAACTGCGTGCAAGGCAACGGGGTGGTTATCGACGACCTGGTCCTGCAGCCGTTGGCCTCCGCTGAAGCAGTGCTGACCGATGACGAGCGCCAACTCGGCGTGGCGCTGGTGGACATTGGCGGCGGCACGTCCGACGTGGCCATTTACCTGGACGGCGCTCCCTGGCACACTGTGGTGATGGACCTGGCAGGGGAGCACTTTGTCAAGGATGTGGCGTTGGGGCTGCGCATGCCCTACAACAAGGCGGAAGCGCTCATGATCCAGTTCGGCCACGTTCTTCCGCAGCAGGTACCTGTCGACGCCGAGGTGCGCAGCGGAGCCTTTGGGCAGGAAGGACAGCAGACTGTCAGCTGCCGCCTGCTGGCAGAGATCCTCAATGCGCGCGCTGAAGAGCTGGTGGACCTTATCTTGCGCGAGGTCAAGCGAAGTGGGTACGATGGCCTGCTGCCAGCCGGGATCGTGCTGACCGGCGGCGTGGCCCAATTGTCAGGCCTGGCCGATCTGAGCCGGGCCCGGTTACAGTGGCCGGTGCGTGTTGGCCGGCCCAGCAACACCATTACGTCGGTCGTAGACGTGACCAGTCCAGATTACGCGACCGCGGTCGGTCTGTTACTTTGGGGTTTGCGGCGGGGCACTGTACACCGTGTTGCGCCCCCGCCCACATCGCGTTTCCTGGAGCGTGTCATGAAGTGGCTACGCGCTTTGCTACCCGTATCGGCTTAGCGAATGATCCCTCAACGAGAGGATAGGAAATGGCCAAGATGAATTCTAGAGCACCGCAGACAGCCTATGTAGAGAACCCCGCCCAGATCAAGGTGTTGGGAATTGGCGGCGGCGGTTCGAATGCAGTCAACCGCATGATCGAGGGAGGCATCCAGGGCGTCGAGTTTATCTCCGTGAACACCGACGCGCAGGCGCTGATGCTGGCGCAGTCCCCGCAACGCCTGCGCATCGGCGACAAGCTGACCAAGGGCCTCGGCTCGGGTGGTCACCCCGAGACGGGCGAGAAGGCAGCCGAGGAGTCGTCTGAGGAGATCAAAGCCCTGCTCAAAGGCGCCGACATGGTCTTCGTGACCGCGGGTATGGGCGGTGGCACAGGGACCGGCGCGGCCCCGGTGGTGGCAAAGCTGGCCAAGGAGACCGGCGCCCTGACCATCGGCGTCGTCACCAAGCCCTTCACGTTCGAAGGCGCCAGGCGCCGCAAGGTGGCCGACGAAGGCATTGCCCGGCTGCGCGAGGGCGTGGATACGCTCATCGTTATTCCGAACGACCGTCTGTTGCAGGTGGTCGACAAGAAAGCCAGCATCCAACAAGCTTTCAGCATGGCCGATGACGTGTTGCGCCAGGGCATCCAGGGCATCTCCGAGCTGATCACCATCCCGGGTCTGATCAACCTGGACTTCGCCGATGTACGCAGCATCATGAACGAGGGTGGCTCGGCGCTGATGGCGATTGGCCGGGCCAGCGGCGACAA
The DNA here is from genome assembly GCA_017882045.1 of Anaerolineales bacterium. Classification (GTDB taxonomy): domain Bacteria; phylum Chloroflexota; class Anaerolineae; order CG2-30-64-16; family CG2-30-64-16; genus JADGQF01. The sequence goes on along the minus strand of JADGQF010000014.1, from coordinate 5,378 downwards.
CCGCGCGCAGAACGCGGCCGAGCAGGCCATCCATAGCGCGCTGCTCGACGTCAGCATCGAGGGCGCCCAGGGTATTCTATTCAATATCACCGGTGGTCCGGACCTCAGCCTGTACTAGTTCAACGAGGCTGCGGAGATCATCCGCCGCACTGCCGACCCCGATGCCAACATCATCTTCGGTGCGGTCATCGATCCGGAGCTGAAGGACGAGATCCGCATCACGGTCATCGCCACGGGCTTCGAGGCGATCAAAGAACAGAAGGTTCCGGCCCCCGACGAGGCCAAGACCATCGAGTTCCCGAAGCGCACCTTCGACCGGGACGACCTGGATATCCCGGCCTTTCTGCGCCGAGCCCGCTGAAATCGTGCTCTAATACCTCTCAGGTCAGCAAGGAGCAGGCCCACCTGAGAGGTATTGAGCTTATATGCGTGGCCAACGAGCCTTAGCGCACGTTGGACGTGGTTCGCGTTCATTACCTCGCGGGTGGGCAACGAACAGGCCCACCTGAGAGGTGGTTGATGCTCCAACCTTAAAGTTCCTCAGGCGAAACGTTTTTCCCCCTTGCCAACCCCCGATTCTTGTGGTAAACTCCGATGACCGGTGGCTCCCCTACATATAGTACTTGCTCGGGCCTTGTATACTACCTGTAGTAGCATGGACTGAAGCACGCGACGCGGAGATGAGAGCTTGCCGGCAGCCGCCGATACCGCCTCGCCGTAGCCGGCATAATACCAGCACGTCCGGGCCGTTCACTGATCTATGGCGCCTCGGGTCTGTGATCCCGGCCAACAGGGTAAGGTAATTCTGCCATGCTTTGTCCTTACTGTGGTCATCCCGATTCTCGGGTGGTCGACACTCGCGCCACCGCCGAGTCCATCCGCCGGCGTCGCGAGTGCCAGGCTTGTCGCAAGCGCTTCACGACTTACGAGCAGATCTCGGAAGCGCTGCTGATTGTAAAGCGCGACAGCCGGCGCGAGCCTTTCGATCGTAACAAGCTTCTACAGGGCGTACGGATCGCCTGCGCCAAGCGGCCCATCGCGATGGCCGACATCGAGCGGGTTGTCGGCCAGATCGAGGAGTACCTTTTCAGCCTTGGCCGGGCCGAGGTCAAAAGCGATGTCATCGGGCAGATGGTGCTCGAGAAACTCAAGGAGCTGGACCCCCTGGCCTATATTCGTTTTGCCATCGTCTACATGGAACTGGCAGACGTCGAGGCGCTCCAGCGCGAGCTGGTGCGCCTGATGGCCGAACACCGCTGAGCAACGGCCGGCGACGGTCAGTTAGCGACCTGCCGTGCCGGCTGCCACCGCACCGAAGCGCCGGCGCTCGATAACCGATGCTGCTCGCCCCATCGCTGCGCGCCGATCGCAGATTAGCCGAGCTGCCATTTGTTGGGTCTGCTGATTTGTGTATTTGCTGATTGGAGAGGTTTCACTCATGATCGACCACGCCGTCAAACCATTCCAGCCGGCCATCCGGCCGCCGGCCGAGATTCAGATCTCTCAAAACGGCCGCAAAGTATTGGAAAAGCGTTACCTGCGCCGGGGCCCGGAAGGCAAACCGGTTGAGAACATCGAAGGTATGTTTCGCCGGGTCGCGCACACAGTGGCCCAGCCCGACGCTGCCTATGGCTATGACGTAGCCAGCACTGAGGAATCTTTCTACGGTCTACTGACGAGCCTGCGCTTTTTCCCCAACTCTCCAACCTTCACCGGCGCCGGCACCCCGCTCGGCCAGTTAGCGGCTTGCTTTGTGCTGGCCATCTCGGACGACCTGGGCAAGGAGGCGGACGGTATCTTTCAGACCCTGCGCGACGCCGCGCTGATCCAACAGACAGGCGGCGGCAACGGCTTTTCATTCTCGCGCCTGCGCCCGAAGGATGACATGGTCGGCAAGAGCGCCGGCGTTGCCAGCGGCCCGGTGGGATTTTTGCGTGTCTACGACGCGGCTTTCGGCGAGGTGGCCCAGGGGGGGACCAGGCGCGGCGCCAACATGGGAGTGCTGCGCGTCGACCATCCGGACATCGAAGAGTTCATCACCTGTAAGGCGCGCGAAGGGCAGATCAGCAACTTCAACATTTCGGTCGGCATAACAGATGCCTTCATGCAGGCCGTCGAGTCCGACGGAGACTTTCCGCTGGTCAACCCGCGTGACGGCTCGGTGTGGCGGACGGTCCGCGCGCGCGACCTGTTCGACAAGATGGTCACCTATGCCCACCACAACGGCGAGCCGGGCGCCCTGTTCCTGGATGCGGCCAATCGCGCCAACCCCGTGCCACACCTCTATGAGCTGGAAGCAACAAACCCCTGCGGCGAGCAGTTTTTAGGTCCCGGCGAGAACTGCTGTCTTGGCTCGATTAACCTGGCACAGCACATCACCGCAGATGGGCACGTCGACTGGCAGAAACTGTGTGAGAGCGCGGTGGCCTGTACCCGCTTCCTGGACAACGTGGTGGACGCCAACAAGTATGTCCCTTCTGTACCGCAGTTGGCCGAGGCCGCCCAGCGCTGCCGGCGGATTGGCCTCGGCATCATGGGCCTGGGTGACCTGATGTACCAGGTGGGAGTGCGCTACGGCTCAGCGGAGGGCCAGGAGCTGGCCGCCCAGGTGACCGAGTTCGTCCGCTGCCACTCGATGGTCACCAGCATCGAGCTGGCGCGCGAGCGCGGTCCCTTCCCGGCGATAAAGGGCAGCATCTACGATCCTCAGGACCTCAAGTGGCAGCCGCCGGTCCCGTTGGCGCCCTTCACTCACGACTGGGGACGGCCGGCCCTCGACTGGGCTGCCGTCATCGCGGGGATCAAGCAGTACGGCATCCGCAACGCCGCCCAGACCACCGTGGCGCCCACCGGAACCATCGGCACGGTGGCGGGCTGCGAAGGTTACGGCTGCGAGCCGGTCTTCGCCCTGGCCTACACCCGCACGGTGAAAGATGGCGGCCGCGACCTCAAGCTCACCTATACCAGCCCGCTTTTCGAGGCTGCCCTCGAGCGCGCCGGCCTGGACAAGGCCGCGCGCGATGCGATCAGCGAGCAAGTCAGCCTGACCGGCAGTTGCCAGGACGTCAGCCAGGTGCCGCCCGAAATCCGCCACGTCTTCGTCGTTGCGCAGGACATCAGCGCCGAAGAGCACGTCCGCATGCAGGCCGCGATCCAGGCGTTTGTCGACAACTCGATTTCTAAGACGGCCAATTTCCCGTCCACGGCAACCGTTGACGACGTCAAGCGGGCTTACGAGTTGGCCTGGCGCCTGGGCTGCAAGGGCCTGACGGTCTACGTCACCGGCAGCCGCCAGGAAGTTGTGCTGGAGACCAGGGCGACCGCGGAGCAGAAATCTAGCAAGGGAGCCGATGAGAAGGCAGGGAAAGAGACGGCCGGCCAAGGGAACGGCACGGGGGCGCACGCCAGCACTCAGCCGAGTTCGGCCGCCATGGCTGCGAACGGCAACACCTCCACCTCAATAACGGAGAAGGCGCCGGCGAGCCCGGCCGGGGCCGGAACGACGCTATTGCCACAGCCGGTCGCGCCACACGCGCCTGCATCCGCTGCGCTGCCTCCGCTCCCGCCCGTCAAGCGCCCGCGCCCCGCCGCGCTGCACGGCGTCACCTACCGCAAGGAAACGCCACTCGGCACGGCTTTCGTCACCGTCAACGTCAACGGCGACGACAAACCGTTCGAGGTCTTCCTCAACGTCGGCAAGGCGGGCAGCGACGTAGCGGCCGTCTCGGAGGCGGTGGGGCGTCTGATCTCGCTGATCCTGCGCCTGCCCTCGCCACTGGATACCGTGGAGCGGCTCAAACAAGTTATCGACCAGATGGCCGGCATCGGCGGCGGACGCACGCTTGGCTTCGGCGCCAAGCGCGTCCGCTCGTTGCCCGATGCCGTCGCGCAGGTGTTGCGCGAGCACCTCCGCAACGAATACGAGCCCGATCCTGACGAAGAGAACGACGAAGCGCCGGCCGACAACGGCTACGGCAGCTACGTCGACGGTCAGCCGCCCGCCGCGCCGCCTGCGCCGCGCACCGCCGAGCCTCCGGCCGAGCAACTTGCCCTGCCCATCAACGACCGGCCCATCGGGGACCTCTGTCCGGATTGCGGCCAGGCCACCTTCATCCCGACCGAGGGCTGCCGTAAGTGCTACGTGTGCGGGTACAGCGAGTGCTAGGAGCTAGTCACGATCCACGAGTATTGAGCGCTGTTCCGCGAATATTGAGCGGCCATTCCGTGAGTATTGAGGCGACTATTCCGCGGATATTGAGCCAAACTCGTGGTTGGACCCAGGCCAGGTGCTTGGGATGATCGAACTAACCGGCCGGATGAGCATTGTCTCATCCGGCCTCTCTCGTTCTGCCCTGATAATACGTCGCGAACGCTTCGGCCTATGGCTTGTTGGTGCTACCCCATAAGTCGTCGGCAGATTTAGCTACATATTGGTGCCCGCTTATACTAAGTAACTGGTCAGAAGTTACTTAAAAAAGGTCGGCCAGCGGATAAGCTTGCCGCATGAAGACTGGACGACCGATCGAGATACGCATCGAGTTAAGCGATGAGCCGCGCCAGGAACTGCGCCGGCTGGCCCGGGAAGCCATTGGGCGCATTTCCGAGCGTGCTCATTTCGTGCTGTTGAGTGACCAGGGCAAGAGCGTGCCCGAGATTGGCGCATTGCTGGGCTACTCGGCGCAAGCGGTCTACCCCTGGCTGGAACGCTACCTCCAGCAGGGTGTGGCCGGGTTGTACGATGAGCCGCGCAGCGGACGTCCGCCCAACGAGCCCCGCCTGTAGCCATCGTGCAGGCGCAGACCGGCCAACCCCCGGCGAACTTTGGCTATCCCGAACCGGGCTGGACGGTCGGGGGCTTGCTGCGTCATCTGCGGCAACGCTTCAGGATCCGCGTCAGCCGTTCGACGCTACGGCGGGCGTTGCCGCTGGCGGACTTCGTGTGGGGACGACCCAAATTGATCTTGCCCCAGCGCCGTGACCCGGCCGAGGATGCCAAAGTGGCACATCTGATCGAGATCCTGGCCGATCCTACCGCGATCATCCTGGCCGAGGACGAGTGCGACATGATGCTGTTGCCGGTCTTGCGGGCTACCTGGCATCGCCGGGGCGAGCAACCCAGGGTGCTGACGCCCGGCCAAAACCGCAAGCGGCCGATCTTCGGCACGGTCAATCTGCGCACGGGCGTCTGGCACTACCGCTTGACCGACCGCAAGCGCTCGGTTGAGTTCATTGCGGCGCTGACGAGTTTGCTGACGGCCTATCCGGATGACCGCCTCTACGTCTTGGTCGACAACGGCAGCATTCACACCAGCAAGGCGGTGCAGCAGTGGCTCCAGACGCATGAGCGACTGCAATTGGTGTCCTTGCCGAGCTATGCC
>JADGQF010000102.1 GCA_017882045.1 Anaerolineales bacterium | reverse complement strand
GTGATCGCCGCCGTCAACGTCGTCTTGCCGTGGTCAATATGCCCAATCGTCCCCACGTTCACATGGGGCTTCGTGCGTTCGAATACTGCTTTCGCCATGGATATAAAACCTCCTGCCTCCCCCAAAAAACGGCTCGGGCATTAAGTCGCCGCCCACTCTCCGAGGCGGCGTTTTCGCAAATAACGTCTACTGGAGCCCACGATCGGACTTGAACCGATGACCCCGTCCTTACCAAGAACGTGCTCTACCGACTGAGCTACGTGGGCACCTAGGTGGGCAGGGAAGGATTCGAACCTCCGAAGGCGTTGCCAGCTGATTTACAGTCAGCCCCCTTTGGCCACTTGGGTACCTGCCCCTATATAAGGGTGTAAACCCGGCAGTCGTAACTGCCCACCTTACAAGCCGACGGCCGGAATCGAACCGGCAACCCTCGACTTACAAGGTCGATGCTCTGCCGATTGAGCTACGTCGGCACCAGCTACATCAGCGCAGAGCGCAGACTGCTCCCACTGCAGCCGCATCGTGTAACGAAGCGACAGTATACCGGCGCGCCACATAAAAGTCAAATAAAGCCACCCAGTTCGCGCGCAGTGTAGGGTGGATTACTGGCGGGAAGCGGCGCTGCGTGCCTGCCGGGCGGCGATCAGCACCGTTGAACCGGCCACAGCCGCGTTAAGCGACTCGACCTTGCCATACATGGGAATGGCCACCAGCCAGTCACAGTGCTCGCGTACCAAACGAGACAGCCCCGGCCCCTCGGCGCCGACCACCAACACCAGGGGTCCCGTCAGATCGGCCTCTCCCAGCCGCCTGGCGTCTGACGCAGCATCCAGGCCCGCCACCCACACGCCGGCCAGCTTCAGTTGTTCCAACGCCTGCACCAGGTTACCCACCAGGGCAATCCGCAGGTGTTCGACGGCCCCGGCGGAAGCATTCACGACCGCAGGCGTTATCTCAGCCGCCCGACGATCGGGCAGTAGCACGGCGCTGACGGCCATTGCTTCTGCGGTGCGCAATAAAGTGCCCAGGTTCTGGACGTCCTGCAGGTGATCGAGGGCCAGGTAAAACGGGCCGCTCTCCGCCACTACCGCTCCCGCGCCGGGTAGAACGTCGTCGAGCAGGATGTACGGGTAGGGCCCAACTTCGGCGATCACACCTTGATGATTGACCGGGCCGGCCTGGGCGAGCAGCTCACGCCCGGCCTGGGCGACCGGACAGTGCCGCTGCTCGGCCGCACCAACGATCTCGGCTATATTGCCTGTGCCCCGGGCACCCGCGGCCACGTACACCCGGTGCACTTTGCGCCGCCCGGCGCGCAGCGTCTCGAGCACTGCATGCCGGCCGTATAACAACTCCATTTACTCACCCATGCGCCAGGTGCTGCCCTGCGGGCTGTCCTCGACGATGACCCCCAGATCTTTCAATCGATCGCGCACTTTGTCGGCCAGGGCCCACTGTTTGGCCTTGCGCAGGTCGGTCCGGATTTCGAGCAGGAGGTCCACAAAGGGTGACGCAGACTGCCCGTCGCTCTTGGGCGCCTGCAAGCGCAGCCCCAAGACACCGACCAACGTGCGCAATTCGGTTTGAGCGCCGGCGAAGACCTCGCCGCCCACTCCCGCCGCACGCGCGGTATTTACGGCACGCACCAGCTCAAACAGAGATCCCAGGGCGCCGGCGGTGTTAAAGTCGTCGTCCATCGCGGCTTCGAAGCCCTCGCGCACGCGCCTCACCTGCACTGCCAGCTCGTCTACAGCCGGACCCGAGGTTATACTGCCCGAAGCCGGTCGCAGGGCACCCAACAGGCGAGACAGGGCACGTTCGTTATCTGCAATCACGTCGTCGTTGAAAGCCAGCGGCTTGCGGTACTGGCTGCCGGCAATCATCAGGCGCAGCACATCCGAATCATGCTCGCTCAGAAACTGATCGATGGTGACCAGGTTGCCGAGGCTCTTTGACATTTTCTCGCCCTTCAACTGGAGCATGCCATTATGCATCCAGTAGCGGGCAAACGTCTTGCAGGTGTAGCTCTCAGTCTGCGCGATCTCATTCTCATGATGCGGAAAGATCAGATCGTTGCCACCACCGTGGATATCGATTTGCTCGCCCAGGTAGCGCAGGTTCATCGCCGAGCATTCGATGTGCCAACCCGGTCGTCCCTTGCCCCACGGACTATCCCAGCTTGGTTCGCCTGGCTTGGCCGCCTTCCAGAGGGCGAAATCGCCTTCGTCCTCCTTCTCCTCGCTGCTCGAAACGCGGGTGCCAGAGATGGCCTCGTCCAGGCGCCGGCGTGAGAGCTTGCCGTAGTCCGTATCGGTTCGCACGCGGAAGTAAACGTCGCCGCTGGGCGTTTCGTAGGCATGTCCCTGCTCGATGAGCCCCTGCACCATCTTGATGATATCCGGGATGGTCTGTGAGACGCGCGGGAAGATGGTTGGGCGGAGCACGTTTAGCTGATCCAGTTGCTCCTGGTACTGAGCCACATAACGATCGGCGATCACCCCAGGCTCTTCGCCCGTCTCGTTGGCGCGCGCGATGATCTTGTCATCTACGTCCGTGAAATTCATGACGTGACGCACCTCGTAACCGCGGTACTCGAGGTAGCGACGCACGAAATCGAAGACGATCGAAGACATGGCATGCCCGACATGCGCCTCGTGATAGACCGTGGGACCGCAGACGTACATGCGCACTTTGCCGGGTTCGATAGGCTGGAGCGGTTCTTTATCACGAGTCAGCGTGTTATAAATCACGAGAGTCATCACATCACTCCACATTGTCAATCATCATCATCATCATCGGCCGGCCTCAGCGGACGGGTGTCGCGAAGATCATGCGGCCGGCATTGGTCTGCAGCACCTTGGTAACTGATACCTCAATCTCGTTATCCATGTAACGGCGCCCATTCTCCACCACGACCATCGTGCCGTCATCCAGATAGCCAATGCCCTGGCCAGCTTCCTTCCCTTCCTGGATGACCCTGATCGGCATCGTCTCGCCGGGCAGCACGACGGCCTTGACCGCGTTACTGAGCTCGTTGACGTTTAGCACGGTGATACCCTGCAACCCGGCCACCCGGTTGAGGTTATAGTCGTTGGTCACGATCGGACATGACAACTGCCTCGCCAGCTCGACCAGCTTTGCATCCACCTGGCGAGTGCCCTCAACGTCCAGATCCACCATACGTACCGGCACGGGTGATTCCTTCTGCATGCGGTTCAGCATCTCCAACCCGCGCCTGCCACGGTTCCGGCGCAGAGCATCCGCGGAATCGGCGATGTATTGCAGCTCGGCCAGCACAAAACGGGGTACGAGCATCGGAGAGCGGATGAACCCCGTCTTGGCCACGTCGGCGATGCGCCCGTCGATGATAACGCTGGTATCCAACAACAGCACGTCCGAAGTGAGCGCGCCTTCTCCCCCCGTCTCCTCCGCCTCAAGGGATACGTTCCCCGATCGCCTACGGAACAGGGCAAAGAAATCCTTCTGCCTGAGGACCATGACCATGATACCAACATAACCGAAGACGATCGCAACGATGGTCGGCAAAATGGCACGAAACGGCGAAGGGAGATAAGACAGCGGCAAGGCAGCCAGGGCGCTGACGACCAGCCCGAGGACCAATCCAAGGCCGCCGGCCAGCAGTTGCACGGCCGTCAGTTCTCGGATAATCCGTACCACCCAGGCCGCAGGACGGATGGTCAGCCACGGGGCCGCCAGTGCGCCGATCGCGGCTCCGACGACGGTCAACGGCAAGATGTACTTGGCAGAAACAGCGCTCAGAGAGCTGGTGTCCAGCCCGGTAGCGGCGTTAAACCAAAATAGCCCTGCCGTCCAACCAATGATGCCGAACAAAATGAGTCCAATGATACGGAAGATACGCTCGACTGTCATGTGGGCTCTAAACCTCCTGTTCGATTAGGTTGCCTGAGCCCGGCAACACCCGGTAGGATCAACTGGCCTATGTCTGCTTGCACCTCCGCATGAGATGTTGGACGGTCCAATTTGCATTAATGAGAAACGACATTACGATTACGATTACGTAAATCATACACCCGAATAGTACTTTGTGCAACGAAGTGCCCGACGCCCGACGCCTATTCCGCACCTTTGCTGTGCCGTCTCTGTCGCGCTACTTCAAATAAAACCACGGTCGCAGCCATCGCTGCATTGAGTGACTCGGCGCCGCCGCGCATTGGGATGTAAATCTTGCCGCGCGTCAGTGCGCTGGCCTCTGCGCTGATCCCTTCCGTCTCCCCGCCAATCACCAGGGCGGCCGGTTGTGTCCAATCAACCCGATCATACGCCAGCTCGCCGTGAGCGTCGGCCGCCCATAGCGGGCGACCGGCCAGGAGGCCCGCTATCGCCGGCCATTCCAGATCGACCTGCAGCGGCAGCCGGAAGTGCGCCCCCATTCCCGCCCGCAACACCTTGGGACCCCAGGGGTCCGCGCAGCCCCTGGTCAGGAGCACCTGCCCCACCCCTGCGGCCTCCGCGCTACGTAGGATAGTCCCCAAGTTGCCGGGATCGCGTATCTGGTCCAGCACCAATACCAGGTCCGCTCCGGCCACGGGGGACAAGGCGGGCACAGGCATCACCGCCACAACACCCTGTGAGCTAACCGTATCGCTCAGCGTCGCAAAGATCGCCGGGCTGATTTCGTATATCGGAACCCCAGCCGCCGGGGCGCTTGCCAGCAGAGCTTCGGCGCGTGGCGACTCATGCGCGGCCGGTACGCAAAAAATGAGAGCGGGCTGTTCTCCCGCTCTCATGGCATCTTCGATCAGGCGCACACCCTCGACCAGGCATTGGGAATGCTGTTCACGCCCGCGGCGGCTTAACAACGTCCGAGCCTGCCTTATTTTCGAGTTATCCGCACTTGTTATCATGCACCGTCAGGCTAACGAGAAACCGGGTTTCGACAAAGTGTGCCGAGAAACCCGGTTTCTGACCAGTTGAAATTACAGCGCCGACTTCGCGACGTCAACCACTCGGGTAAAGGCAAGCGGGTCGCGCACGGCCAAGTCGGCCAGCACCTTGCGATCGAGCGCGATATCGGCCAGCTTCAAGGCGTGCATCAAGCGGCTGTAGGTGATCCCATTCAGCCGGGCGGCGGCATTGATGCGAGCAATCCACAGTTGGCGCATGTCGCGCTTGCGCTGCCGGCGATCGCGCGTCGCATAAAATAGCGAATGGAGCATGGCTTCATTCGCGCGATGCCACAGCAGATGTCGCGACATCCGCTGTCCCTTGGTAATCTTCAGGATTTTGTTGTGACGACGGCGGAGGACCACTCCACCCTTAGCTCTAGGCATACAAATCTCCTCTCAATGGCGGCTGGGTTTTGCCAGCACTTCGTGGTGGCCACTGGGCGTTCAACTAACCGGAACGCGCAAGTACGGGCCGGGATTGGAACTAATCGTCCAGGTAAGGCGCAAGTGCGATGATATGCTTCCTGCTCGCTGCCGACTCGACGAACTCTTCCTGGCGGAACTTCCTGAGGGTCCGCGGGTCCTTGTGGCGGCGCAGGTGACTACGCCCCTGGTGCATGCGGACCAGCTTGCCGCTGCCCGTAAAACGGAACCGCTTCGCAGTCGACTTGTGAGTCTTGATCTTCGGCACGGTATCCTCCCAAAAATAAAGCGCAAAATAGTGAAACGTAGAGACGCACAGCAACACACAGCTACGTACCACGTTTCACGTTTTACGCTTGCGTTTGACGTACTCAGTTTTCCGGCCCTGAGCGGACCAGTCCGCAGGTTTAGCCCTGTTTTCTGGCGTTCGGGCTCAACAACATGAAAAGGTTCGGCCCTTCCATCATCGGCTGCGATTCTATGATCGCCGCGTCGCCCACCTTCTCGGCAAAGCGCGACAACTGCTCGCGCGCAATCTCGGGATGGGTTATCTCGCGACCGTGGAAACGTACCGAGACTTTGACCTTGCTCCCCTCTTCGAGGAAGCTGAGCGCCTGTTTCACCTTGACGTCGATGTCGTGCACGCCCGTTCTGGGTTTCAAGCGCAATTGCTTGATCTCGATGATTTTCTGCGCCTTGCGCGCCTCGCGCTCTTTCTTCTGGCGTTCGTACTGGAACTTACCAAAATCCAGAAGACGGCACACGGGCGGCACGGCATTGGGTGCGACCTCCACCAGGTCCAAATTGCGTTCGTGGGCCAGCCTCAGGGCCTCAAAGGTCGGCAAGACGCCGAGCTGGGTCCCGTTCTCGTCCACGACACGGACTTCCCGCACCCGGATCATTTCGTTAATGCGTGTGGTCTGTTTGGTTACGATACTACTTCACCTCAGATTTTCAGGGGTCCGCCAATGGCGAACCGATGGCTAAACGACAAGAATCGGTCCTCTGGTGGGCCGGTTCGCGTTAGACGTGAACTATAACATAGCCGGGTATCCGCTGTCAAAACCGCTCCGGGGGTTTTGACAGCGGATACCCGGCGGTCAAGGCTTCTACAGCGCACTCGCGCGCTGCGCGATGCGCTCCTGCGCCAGGGCCAAGAACTGATCTACGGGCAGGTCATTCTGACGGCTGCCGTCGCGCTTGCGCAGCGATATGGTCCCATTGGCCGCCTCCTGGTCGCCCACCACCGGCATATACGGCACCTTCATGAGCTGGGCGCTGCGGATCTTCGCGTTCATGCGCTCCTGGCCGATGTCGGCCGAGGCGCGCACCCCCTGGTCGCGCAGGCGGGCGGCGATGCTCTCGGCATACGCGTTGTGAGCATCCGTTATCGGGATGACCCGCACCTGCTCGGGAGCCAGCCAGATCGGGAAGTTGCCGGCATAGTGCTCGATCAGGAAGCCGATCATACGCTCGTGGGTGCTCAACGGAGCGCGGTGGATGCACAGCGGTATCTCTTCCTGGCCATCGCGATTGGTGTAGACCAGGTCGAAACGAGCGGGCTGCGCGAAATCCACCTGGTTGGTCGCCAACGTGAATTCCTTGCCGATGGCGCTCCACACCTGCACGTCAATCTTCGGGCCGTAGAAGGCAGCCTCGTCGGACACCTCCACGAAGGGAATACCGCCGTTCTGCATCGCGCGGCGCACCATGTCCTCCGTCTTGAGCCACAGGCGTTCGTTGTCCACGTACTTCTTGCCCAGGCCCTTGGGGTGATGCGTGCTGAAGCGCATGACGTACTTCTCGATGTCAAAGAGGCGGAAATACTCCAGGTAGAGACTGACGACCGCCATGAACTCCTGCTCGAATTGCTCTTCGGCGCAGTAGATGTGCGCGTCGTTCATCTGCATCGAGCGGACGCGCAACAGACCGAACAACTCGCCGCTCTTCTCATAACGGTAGCAGGTGCCGTACTCGGCCAGCCTGAGTGGCAGATCGCGGTAGCTGCGCGGCTTGCTGGCGTAAATCTTGTGATGGAAGGGGCAGTTCATCGGCTTGACGTAGTAACGCACCCCTTCGAGTTCCATCGGCGGGTACATGCTCTCGGCATAGTAGGGCAAGTGCCCGCTGCGCAGGAACAAGTCCTCTTTGGTCAGATGAGGCGTACGCACGCGCTGGTAGCCCGCCTTCAGCTCCATCTCCTTCGCCAGGTCCTCCAGCGCCTCGATCATGATGCTGCCGTTGGGCAGCCAGAGCGGCAATCCGGGCCCGACCTCATCGTCGAAGATAAAGATCTCCAGGTCCTTGCCCAGTTTGCGATGATCGCGCTTCTTGGCCTCCTCGAGCATCTGGAGATATTCGTTCAGGTCCTTCTTGTTGCGCCAGGCGGTGCCGTAAATGCGCTGCAACATGGGGTTATGCTCGTCCCCGCGCCAGTAGGCGCCGGCCACAGTCGTCAGCTTGAAGGCATCCGGCGGGATCTGCCCGGTGTTGTCCAGGTGTGGACCGCGGCAAAGGTCCTCGAAGGTGTCGTGCCGGTAGGTGCTGATCACCACCGGGACGTCCGTCTCATTGCCGTACTCGTCGACGGCGCCTTTCGACAATCCCTCGATCAACTCCAGCTTGTACGGCTGGTCCTTGAAAATCTGGCGCGCCTCGTCGGCGTTCACCTGCCGGTACACGAAGGGGTGCCTGCCGCCGATGATCTGGCGCATGCGGCGCTCGATCTCTTGCAGATCTTCAGGCGAGAAGGTGCGCGGCCGGCCGTTTTCGTCGGTACCCAGGTCGAAGTCATAATAGAACCCGGTGTCAATCGCCGGTCCGATCGCGATCTTCACCTCGGGGTAGAGCTGCAACACCGCCTCGGCCATCACATGGGCCGCGGAATGGCGCAGCTTGTGCAATAACTCGGCGTTCTCTCCCTCGCCACCATTATGCTTGTCAGCCACAGCTCACCTCCTAAATGAGAAACAAAAACTCCTCGCCCAGTTGGGGCGAGGAGCTCGCGGTTCCACCCAATTTGATCACGCCCAGACAAATCTGCCGCATGCGCGATCATCTCTTGCTAGCCATAACGGGGCCGGCCGTGGCACCATACTTTCGGAAGCCATCATCGGCTGCCACCTCAAGCCTGTGACCGCTTTCCCAATTTGAGGCGCCCGCTCCCGGGTGGTTTTCGGCAGTGGTCTGCGAGGCAGGCTTGCAGCAGACGGGCTCCTGCCCGCCACCTGCCCTCTCTGGCGCATACGCGCCGCCTACTCGTCCCGGTCAACGCTTTGACAGATTTACCTTGTGCCCTGGCAGGTGGGCGGTAGAGGACTTGAACCTCTGACCTCGTCGATGTCAACGACGCGCTCTAGCCAACTGAGCTAACCGCCCAACGGTGTTGGCATTATACGCAGAGGCAGTCTTTCTTGCAAATCGAGAACCGCCCTCGAAATACACACGCTCCCACCTGTTCGGTCGGAGCGCTCTCAGATCTGTGCCGGGAAAAGGGTTAACCAGCGTTGTCCCGCTGTAAGTTAAGAACGGCGTACAGCCGCTCCTTCGCATCCTTCGGGACTTCCTCATGGCCGTAGTCCCGGTAGAGTATGACGGTCTTCCGCAGCGTATCCACCGTTATGCGGCAATTGCCGCATTCGGCCATGTGGCGCTCGATTTCGGCGCACAAGCACTCGTCCAGCTCGCCATCAATATACTCAGACAGGATCCCTAGCGTCTCGCTGCAGTCTTTACAGTGCTCGGACATACGCCTCCTCGTGCCGCTCTTCGTTGCCGGCAGGCCGCCCGGCCACGTCAGCAGAGGCCGTAAAGTAAGCCGTCAGTTGTTCACGCAGTGCCAACCGCGCCCGGTGCAAGCGCACCTTGACATTGGTTTCGGTTAGTCCCAAGGCTTCGGCTACCTCGGCAGTGGATAACCCCTCGATATCCCTCAGCACAAAAACGCTTCGCAGGGTAGGCGACAGACCCTCGACAGCCTTATCCAGCACATGATGCAACTCGTTGTTCAGCGCGATATCGTCCGGCAGCGAACTCCAATCGATCAACTGCCGCGGTAACTCTTCGCCCTCTTCGCCGACCAACGGTTCGTCGATTGAAGAGGTAGGAATCTGTCGCTTGCGTAAACGCATCAGCGAGGCGTTATATGCAATGCGGTACAGCCAGGTCCCCAGTTGGCTACGCCCCTCGAACCGGTCTAGCGAGCGAAAAGCACTGATGAATGTTTCCTGGAGCACCTCTTCGGCCTCCTGTGGACTACCCATCATGCGCAGAGCCAAATTATAGACCGTTGAGGAGTGGCGTTCCACCAACTCCGCAAAAGCACGCTGGTCACGGGTTTTTAGTGCCTTCAGCAACTCGGCGTCGCTCATTTGAAACGTATTCGTGTGTCACTCCTTTGATGAAATCGGATCGAGCCGGTTACACAGTATACCACAACTCAACCCAAGACCCGCTCCAGCTTGCTCTTGAGCGTCGCATACCCGGTCAGACCGATCACCCGATCGACCTCCTTGCCGGCCTTGAAATAAATCAGCGTTGGGATACCCATAATGCCATAGCGGCCGAGGATCTCCGGGTAATCGTCGGCATTCAGCTTTACCACCAGGGCGCGCCCCTCGAACTCGCTTGCCAACTGCTGCACAGCAGATGTGATCATGTGGCAAGGACCGCACCACTCAGCCCAGAAGTCCACCACCGCCGGCGTTTCCGACTTCAGTACAACCTGGTCGAATTCCTCACCCGTCAAGTGACGTAGCTCGACTTGGCTCTCAGAAGTCTCCGCTTGCTCGCTCTTCTCACCGCGTAAACGCTTCAAAAAATCCATGTTTCGGCTCCTGCCCAACGAATTGCCCACAGCCTCAGTCTAGCTTGCCCAGGGTTGCCATCAAACGATCCAGTAACTCATCAGCGGGATCCTGGCCTGCCTCCTGGTAGACGCAAGCCAAGTAAGCGCGCGCCAAAAACAAGCTTGCTTGATGAACGGCCGACCGGATGGCCATCATCTGCTGCAAGACTTCCGGGCACTCTCGATCTTCCTGCACCATGCGCTCAACACCCCTCACCTGGCCTTCGATCCGCCGGAGGCGAGTAGTCAGTTCTGCTTTCATCTCGGGCGACGCCAACGGCATGTCCGGCTCCTCATTGCGACCTTTTCTTCATTTGCCTACTATACTGGGGTATAGTATACTGCCGCCGTCAAGCCTGTCAAATGGAGGATCAGATGAGTCTTACTCTCTCCAAACCCCAAGGCGTGGGTCTGGCCCTATCCAATGAAGAAGTCATCGAACTGAAGATGCTGGTGCAGGACGAAGATGAGGCAGGGGCGCTGGACTACCTGCGGCGCCTGAAACGCAGGGTGGTGGAACTGGAGCAGAAGCACTGCGGCGACCCGGACCGCCTACCGGGCACGTGAAGCCTCAACTGCACCTCCGCCCCAAAAGAGCGCGGCCTTCGTCGCTGGCCGGAAGGGTCTGAGCATGCGCCCGAATGTGCGTATTGATCCCGCGCTCTGCCGCACTTGCGAGCGCTGCCAGGCACGTTCGGTTTGCCGGACACGGGCGATACGGCAGTTAGAACCGGCCGATCTCCCGATCGTCGAGGTCGATCGCTGCCGAGGTTGCCTGGTTTGTCTGCCCGCCTGCCCCTACGGCGCTGTGACCGGCACGGCAACCGCGGGTGAGCGCGCAAGGCCGACGCCTCCTCCTGGTTGATCCTGGCCGGCACTGCGACTACAGTTGATCGCAGCCATTCAAAAGCTCATACACAGAATGCGTCGCCCTGGCGTCTGGTTTTAGCGAGCCGTGCCTGGCTCGCGATTGCCGTTGTTCACGACCGGGAGATGGCGCATCTCCTCGTTGGCAGGGTCAAAGGCAAAATCCCAGAAAGCTTGCTGAGGCGGGGTAGCGGCTCGGCGTACGTGCCGAACCATGTAGATAAGGCGCTTCAGCGTCATTCCCTCGACCGGCACCTCGGCGATGCGACCGAGCATCGCTCCCCGGCTGGCAACGAAGCGCGAGATAAACGCCACGCCCAACCCGGCTTCGACCGACATCTCGATCGCCTCGGCGTTGCCCAGGGTCATCGCCACTCGCAGGTCGGCGATGTTCAGCCCATGATCGGCCAGACCCTCGGACAACACCTCGTAGGAACCGGCCGTCGGCTCGCGCAAGATATATTCGCACTCTAGCAAGTTTTCTGGCTTAATGGTGCGTCCGTCGGCCCAGGGATGATCGCAAGGCACCACCAGGACGACCTGATCTTCGAGGAAAGGTTGGTACTCGAGATCGCGGTGCACCATGTGCGAGGAGACCAGCGCAATGTCCATACTGCCTTCGAGCAGCGAATCCATGGCATCGCGCCGGCATGTGACATCAACGGACACCTGCACTTCCGGGTACTGCCCGCGGAAACCGACGATCAGCCGCGGCAACAGATACTTGCCCACGGTCGTGCTGCAGGCCACGGAAAGCTCACCGATGACCATCCCCTGCAGGCCCCACATCGCCTCTTCGATGTGCTTGGCCTGCAGCAGAAGTTGTTGGGCCATCGGCAACAACACTTTCCCGGCATCGCTGAGCACCACGTTGCGGCCATGGCGGCGAAAGAGCTCCACGCCCAACTGCTTTTCCAGGTTGCGCACCTGCAAACTGACCGCTGGCTGGCTCAGGTAAAGACGATGCGCAGCCACCGAGAAATTTTCAGTTTGAGCTGCCTCCACGAACACGTTCAGCTCGTGCATGTTGAGCATGTTCTATCTCTCCTCCACCCCGTAAACAGGGGCCTTGGACCGGGTTGACGCAACGCCCGTATAAGGCCCACCTATCTATTGTATTCCCGAGTGTTATTCTAATCTATGACAGCAATCATGTATTGCCGGCCTACGGGCGAAAATGCCTGCCGCTTCAATAACTTCTGCCAGATCACCAGCGTGGTATAATAGCGGCAGATGCGAGGGCCCGGCGCCGGGCGATGACCTCGACCGGCGTCGTCGAAAGGACGGCATGCGGGATGCAGGTAAAGATATATGCGACGCTCAGGGATCTACTGGGCCACAGAGAGCTGGAGGTGGAAGCAAATGACGGTGACACCGTGCGCGAGGTGTTGCGCCGGCTGGCCAGTAGTTACCCACCCCTGGCAAGTAAGCTCTGGGATCACGAAGAAAAGCTCACCGGTCAGGTTACCATCCTGGTTAACGGGCGGCTGCTGCCCTTCGTGGGCGGGCCGGACACGGCGATCCATCCCAGCGACGATCTCAAACTCTTTCCGCCCATCGGCGGGGGATAAACAGACACAGACTTCCGCAGCCTCGCGGACCGCGAAAGCCTGTGTCGCCAGAACAAGGATCTACCAGACCTCAGTCGATGCGGCCGGTGCTTGTGTTTAGATGATCTCCAGTTCCTTCAGTTTCGCATCCGGCACGACACCATTCACCCAGCCGCGCGCCTTATAGTACTCTTCCAACATCTGATCAAGCTCACAGACCTGCCCGGTGGAACCAGGACCGGTGGCCGGCTCCTTCAGGAAGCGTTCGGGCAAGGTGTCGGAGCCCTCGCGGAACCCGGCCAGGTTGTTGTAGTAGCGTTCCAGGTTGAAGACGCGTTCGCCGAGCTTGAGAAGATCGGCCACCGAGCAGGGTGCGCCGGTGATTGCGGCAACTTGCGCCGCAAAGACGTCCAGCGACTCGGCAAAGGTGGTGAACTTGCAGACGTCCAGGCAATCGGTCATCGTATGCACGTTCTGGAAGATCATGGTCAGCTCACCCTTGCCCTTCCACTCCAGCGGATCGGTCACGCCGGTCTGGCTGAGAACGTTACCGATCAACTCGGCCGCAGGGGTATAGGCGCGCAGGTGACAGGCGCCACGGTTTGAGGTGGCATACCCAAGGCCCATGCCTTTGATGCCGCGCGGGTCGTAGGCCGGAATGGCCATACCCTTGACGCTCATCGAGATCTCGACGTGGCCCAGCTTCCTGGCTGCCCCCTCGGTGCCCTCAGCCAGTAAGTCGCCGGCGCCCTCGCGCAGGGCAATGCGGGGCACCATCGCGACCATCGCCGCCTGATCGCCCCACTGCAGGCCAGGGCCGTAGCCGTCGATATAGCCGCGCTGCGTCGCTTCCATGAACATACCCAAGACGTCACCCATCTCGATGTTGTCCATGCCGAAGTCATTGGCCTGGTCGATCAGCTTGGCGATCGAAGCAAGATCGCCGTTATCGCAGTTCGCCCCCAACGCCCAGGTGGGCTCGTACTCCATGCTCTCCATCCGCAGGCCCTTGTACGGCCCCTCGGTGATCTCTACCTCTTTCTTGCAGGCCACGGGGCAAGCATGGCAGGTCGGGTCTTCAACCAGGATGGTCTCCTTGACCCGCTCGCCGCTGATGGCCTCATGCTGCGCAAAGAAGGTGGTCTGGCCGTTGCGGGTCGGCATCGCGCCGATCGCGTTGGTCATGTTCATGAGCACGTTTGTGCCGTGCACGGAAAGCGCGCCCTTGCGGGGGGAGGTGATGTACTTCTCATCCATCAACAGGGCCAGCGCGGCCTTCTGCGCCTCTTTAAAGGCCACCATGTCGGCCGGCCGCGGCCGGTCGGCATGGTGGCCGCGGATCACGATTGCCTTCAGGTTCTTGCTGCCGCCAACGCAGCCTGTACCGCCGCGACCGGAGGCGCGATCGTGCTCATTCATCCAACAGGCAAACTTCACCAGATGTTCGCCCGCCTGGCCGATCGTGATGATGCTCAGGTCCTGCGCGCCGAGCCGTTGCTGCAGGGTCTTGATCGTCTCGTGTACGTTCTTGCCCCATAGGTCGGACGCATCACGC
>JADGQF010000338.1 GCA_017882045.1 Anaerolineales bacterium | reverse complement strand
CCACGCCGTGGCGGCGTCTTTGAAGGGTTCGGTGATGCTCTTGGCGAGATTAGCTAGATTCTGGTGCGAAACGCAGGCCGTGACGATGGTAGTCGCGCCGGCTCGGTGGTACCTTAACCTCGACCCAAGCGGTAGCGATTAACCAGCCATGGCCCGGGCGATGACCCGCAAATCGTGGGCGATCAGGCCCCAACCGACCCAACGTTCCATGCCATCCGAGCCGTGGTACAGGCAGCGCTCCAGCTTCTGGCCGCGTTTGAGCCCACTGATGCGCCCTTCGATGCCTGACCGCCAGTTGTGGCCGCGGCGGAACCAGCGTTGCTTCTCGTGGGCGATACGTTCCGGTGACTTGGCCCCCGGCTTAGGAATGGCGACGTGCTTCACGCCGCGGCTTTCGGCGTCGCGTTCATTGGCCTCTGAGTAGAGGCCCCGGTCACCCGCCAGCAGGTCGGGTGGATGCTCAAAGAGTTCGATGTGATGGTCCAGGCTGGGCCGCAACTGCTCGCTATCGCTGGGATTGCCGTCCAGGATCCGGTAGCCGCTGACGATACCGCCCTCCACCTCGTCCAGCCAAACCATGCGGCCGAACTCGGTGGGCCGTGCGGGTTTGCCCTTACTGATGATGGCCGTCTCCGGCTCGAACAGGCTGACCAGCTTCTCGTCCGCCGGAACTTTTTCGCCGCCCAACACCCGGCGCACGGTCTGGTCGATGATGCGCTCGACCCGCGGCAACAAGTCGGCCAGCCGGTCGGCGATGCGGGTGGCCCGCTCGTCGGCCTGCCCATTAAGGGTCTCGGCCACGCGTTGGGCCTGCTTTCGACTGGCGCGGGCCGTGTCCAGCAGCCGGCGATAGGCACTTTGCATCTGGTCGGCGGCTGACTCACCCCGCAGGCGGGCGGCTTCCATGATGCGCTTGACCTGCCGTCTTGCACTGCGGGTGCGATCCCGAAAGCTGTCCCGGCTCAGCGCCGTCTGGTCTTTGAGCACCTCGTGGGCTTTCTTCAGCGTGCGGCTGAGCACCCGCACCGCATCGCCCAGCAAGGTGCTATCGGTAGGGTGGTGGATGTTCGTCTCCACCACCGTGCCATCCGTGCGCAGCTTGCGGCCCCGCGTGACCTTGAGCGAGCGGGCCATCTCGGTCACATGGTCGAGCAACTCGTGGAGCGTCTCCGGCCGGATGAGATTGGCCCATTTGATCAGTGTCGTGTCATCGGGCACGGCATTCAAGTAGACGCGACAGAACTGGCGCAGCACCAGGCTGTCGTTGACGTTGTACTCAGTCTCTTCGTAGCTCCAGCCGTAGAGGTGCTTGATGATGATCATGCGCAGGAGCACTTCCACCGGCGTCGAAGGTCGCCCCGTGCTCTGGGTATGCGGGTAGCGCTGCGCCAGATCGCCGCGCACGCGCTGGAAGAGCACATCGTCATCCAGCAATTCGTCGAGTCGAGCCAACACCGGCTCCATTTTCAACCTGAGCGCCGCAACCAGCTCGAACAGGTTCTGCGGCTCGTAACGATCTCGCAACATGCCTGCCTCCGGCGTATTCAGTCGCGGCTACCAATACCGCAACTCGGGCCGGAAATCAAGTAGCTTTCGCACCAAAATCTAACTAAGTACATCATCGGGCAGCGGCTTACGGCCGGTTGTGCCGTTCGCGACTTTCTCCAGGCGACTACCCCGGTAATTCCACACCACCTGGCTCCCATTCGCGCCGTATGGCGCGATTCCGAAGGCCAGGTACAGAAAGCGCATGCTTAGCTCCACGCACTCCCACTCCGCCTGCGACCATCCCGTGCCGAAGTTCACCCAGACATCGGGTCCGCCTGCAATGGAGCGTGGGCCACAAGCTTTCATGCCTCTGTAGACCGCGCCTAAAGCGAAAGCATTCGTATGCGGATCGGAGTTGTTATAGTATTTAGTGGCATCGCAATCACCATTCCACCAACTCGGAGACGGTAAGCCGGCCGTTATGGCTTCTGGTGCCTCTGCATGCGGTAGCACTGAACTGCTACCGGGCCACAAGCTGCCCGCGGCCGCCCGGCTGCTGGACGGCTGACTAAGATTGCTGCTCTCAAGCTCTGTCCCTTCAGCAGCAGTGAGAGCCGCCCATGCGGTCGTTTCTGCAGCTTTATCGACTGGCAATTCTTGGCTGACCCGTAGGATCCAGGTGCGGTTGCCCGCTTCGACAGTCCACTCTGCGATGGCTATCGGTTTGGCCTCCGGTCCATCCACATTCAGACTCTCTATGCTCAGCGAACTCAGGACATCCTTGCCAAATATGGTCCCATTGGGTCCCTGCGAAGGATTTGCCCCTCGTTTACGCCTATACTCACGCAGGATCGCGCGGTAGAGATCGCCACTCCCGGGGCCGGATGCGGGCAAGGCTTCGGTTGCCGGCTTAAGGCCGAACGCGACCGCCGTGATGGATATTTCCCTGTAGCCGCGAGATCTGTCCACAGCCGTGGCCACTTGCGCCCCGTCGGTCGGATTTGGAAAGGCGAACTGTGGAGCATCGATAAACGAAGTACAGAGTCTGAGTTCCACTCCGTCGAGCGGGATCCGGACTGGAAGGTTCGCTGTGCGGGTGCAGCGATCAGTAGCAAGCTGCGCTGGCGTGTCAGCGTTGGCCGTCCGACCAGGAAATGGGAGGTTCAAGAGAAGCAGAAGCATGGACCCGACGATGGAGAGCGAGACGAGCAACAGAAGATGTTTCCTGGCTGGCATGTGAATGGCTCCTTATATACGCGGACACTTGAGCGAGGATGAAGCCCGGCGCCGTGCGTGGCAAAACGCCAGAGGGTGGATCCTAAGTGAGTACGAGCGGTGGATAATTGGACGCTTAATGTGCATAATAGCGCGATGATACCCGGGTGTCAACACGAACGCAGGGAGCCACAACTGAGCGAATTAGCGTACAATGGCACTGGCATTCGTAGTCCCGCACGAGGACGTGTCCGCCGCCCTGGCCTACTGGCGCGCCCGCACCGTAGTGGCGCACGACGGTGCGCACGGCTAAACTGATCGCAGGATGTTATTCACATGAACCGAGCTGAGCTGATCCAGCGCAAGGAAGAGGTCCGAGCCGAGATCGCCGCCTGCACCAGGCGGCTGGCGGCGGAAGCCGGCAACCTGGATGGCCGTCGCGCCGGCGAGCTCCAGGCACGGCTAGAGGCGCTGACGACAGAGGAAAACCGTCTGCGCCAGTTGATCGACCGCAGCCGATGACTGTAGCAAAACGGGGGGAGCATACACGTCGACGAGCCGCACCCAGGTGCTTGTGGGAGAAGCCCCAACCCCACCATACGTCACGTTAATGCCCATTAAAAATCATCATGGTGAGGTTGGGGCAGATCGTTGGTTCTCAGTACTTTTGAAGGTCGACTACTTCCTCAGCTTCTCTCTCAGCTGGACCAGGAACGGGATGTCGCGATACTGGTCTGGCCGCACAACATCCCAGTCGACACCGCGTGGCTGAGGATAGGGCGTGTGCGTCTCGATAACCTCATCGGGAGTGATTATCCAGTCCAATGCCGAATCGTGTCCGGACATGGGAACGCGATCGTCGTCGATGATCTGTATCGAGTGTACAGTCGTTACGATCGGCGTACCAGGTTTGACAAGACCCATTTCTCGGAAGATGCCCAGCTCAAGGTCGGCGAACCCTGCGCCTTTCCCGGTGCGTCCTCCCTTCCGCGTCACAACCACGCAACCCACAATAACCAGGTCGAAAGGCACCATGTCCTCGAAGTTGACCTTGTGACCGAGAGCAATCGCCCCCTCCGAAGGGGCGACGGTCTCGAAGGGAATATTTCGCCTCTGAAGGTCGGCTGGATCGAGCTCTACGAACGGGAACTCTTTGACTAGCTCAGGCACCGGCGTGTACAACAGCTTGCCGTCCTGGAGGGCGCGCAGACGCACCGGAATCTGAGGCGGGTCAGGATTACACTTGATTACCCTTGCGTTTTTCCAGATCGGCAATTCAGCCAGGCGCTCGGCAGCCTGGTCGGCGCCAACAAAGTTCGGAATCCGGCTGTACACCGGCCCGATGGACAGGCCCTGCTTCTCCAACGCGGACCAGATCTCGGCGCGCAGCGGGTCTTTCGACGGATCTCGCCCCTCCCAGCGCGCAGCTTTCGTCTTCTGATCATCTGCCATGATAGATTCTCCTTTTGGCTCAGGCGGATTGAGCGAGTTGCCGCTCTCTGGCCTGCAGTTCTGCCCTGCCGACTTTCCCCGTGGGCGTCATGGGCATTTCTGCCAAGATCTCTAGGATCGCCGGAACCTGGTCCGGGGTGAGCCGCGCCCGGCAGTGGGCGATAAGCTCGTCAGATGTTACCATCTTCCCTTCGTATAACGAAACTATTGCTTTCGGTATCTCACCCAGCCTTGGATGTGGCTTGCCAATGACGCACGCATGCCGTACTGCAGGATGCCGGTAGAGCGCTTCCTCAGTCCC
>JADGQF010000013.1 GCA_017882045.1 Anaerolineales bacterium | reverse complement strand
GGGGCCCAAGAGGGGCTGGCGAATCTCATCCGGCTCGGCAAACTCGACGTCCGGCAGGGCCCCCAGCCGGGCTGCGATCGCCCAGGCTTCGTTATCCACGACGGGGCCGGGCAGGCTCAAGACGTGCGCACCGCCGGACATCGGCCGACGGTATTGCAGGGTGACACCGGCCGCGCTGCTGAGCGCCGCCAGACGTTCTGGGAGCGCTGCCTCAGCCCGGTTGGCCAGCTGTGACGACCGATACTTGACGATGATCTGGGTCACCGGCCTCGGGTTGCCGGACGACTGCGAACCGGCCGCGGCACCCGCTGCTGCCGGCGTCCCTCCAACGGCCAGAACGGTGGGCGCGGCGGGCACGGCCGGCGACTGGCCCCGGACCGGCATCGCCGTCCCCTGCATGCCTGCTAAAAGCAAGGCGAGCGCTACCAGTGGGGCAGCCGCCCTCAATCTGGCTGTCATCCTCCACCTCCTCAGTTGCAGATCCCGCGCTCAGCTCCGGCCGGCCACCGCCAGAGAGCTCTGGCTCGCCCAAGCGGCGAGATCACAAGCGCGGGCCGATGACGTTGATCGCGAACTCTTTGTGTCCCCAGGCTTCCGCGGCCGTCTGCTTGCCCTCGGCCACTGCGCGCACCTCATCGAAGATACGCCGGCCGGCAGAAGCCAACGACTCACCGGCTTCGATCACGGTCCCGGCATCGACGTCCATATCGTCCCGGAGGCGGCGGAACATCGGGCTGTTGGTGGCCACCTTGAGCACCGGCGCGATCGGGCAGCCGGTCGGCGAGCCGCGGCCGGTAGTGAATACGACGACCTGCGCGCCACCCGCTACCATTCCGGTCACCGACTCCGGGTCGTTGCCGGGAGTGTCCATCACAACCAGGCCGCGGCGCGCCGGCCGGCAGGCATACGGCAGATACTCCCGGATGAGGGAGTTGCCTCCCTTTTCAATTGCACCGAGTGACTTTTCTTCGATAGTGGTCAGGCCGCCGGCGATGTTGCCCGGCGTAGGCTGGGCGCCACGCAGGTCCACACCCATGCGGGTCGCCGCCCCCTCAGCCCGCGCGACCGCTTCAACGATCTGGCGCGCGATCTCCGGGCCGGCGGCGCGCGCCGCCAGCAAGTGCTCGGCGCCGATAAACTCCGGCACTTCCGACAGAATCACCGTGCCCCCGGCTGCCACCAGCAAATCGCTGGCCACACCCGTCGCCGGGTTGGCGGTCACACCCGAGAAGGCGTCCGAGCCCCCGCACTCTACGCCCAGCACCAGTTCTGATAGCGACACCGGCTCGCGCCTGGCGTGCGCGACTTCCTGCAACAACTCCAGCGCAAGCGCCTGGCCGCGGGCCAGAGTGGCCCGGTTACCGCCCTCTTCCTGGATCGTCAGACGGCGGCAGAGCACGCCTCCTGCTGCCAGTTTTTCACCCATCTCTTGCGTGGGCATAGTCTCACAACCCAGGCCGATCAGCAGCACTGCGCCGACGTTTGGATGGCCGGCGAACTCCTCGAGCACGCGGCGCGTCTGCTCGAGGTCAGCGCCGATCTGCGAGCAACCCCAGGCGTGAGAAAGCGCCACCACTTCGGGCAAGGCCTGACCGATTCGGTCCACCACTGCGTTTGCACATTGAACCGTTGCCAGCACCAACACGTGGTTACGCACGCCCACGCGACCGTCCTGGCGACGGTAACCCATGAAAGTGGTGGGAAGCGGTTCCGGAAGCGGATCTGCCTGCGTCAGCAGGTTTGTGACGTCCGCGCCGGAAAACGGGTTGCCGCCCGGCGCGACTCGACCACCGTCTACGAGATCCCCTCTGCCACGCAGGCTCTCCACATTGTGTACGTGGACGTGCGCGCCCGCCGGAATGTCCTGCGTGGCCCGGCCGATCGGCTGGCCGTACTTGACCACCCGATCACACGCGCGGATCGGCTGCAGGGCGAACTTGTGGCCTGCCGGGATCGGTTGCCGTAGGGTAACCCGGTGGCCACCTAACTCGACAACCTGACCGACGGGTAGGTCAGTGGTGGCGAGGGCGACGTTATCGCCGGGGTGCATCAACAAGGCGTTCATGCTACGCTCTCATGACCAGCCGGTCGGCCAGCCTGACAAAGTCTGGGTCACGCCAGAATGTCCGGCTGTTGATCGGCCAGGCTCCATGCAGCTCTGCACGCCAGCGGGGAGGGATCGCTGCCAGGCCGTAGGCTGCCCCGGCCAACATGCCTGTCACCGTCCCGACCGTATCGGCGTCGTCACCCAGGTTAATCACCTGTACCAACGCGTCTTCGAACGAGCCGGTCGTCAACAGCCCCCAGACGGCGTTTGTCACAGTGTGACGCGCCCAGCCGGTGTTGGGCAGATCCTCGCGCCGCCGGCGCGGCGCAGCCTCGATCGCGGCCCGCAGCGCTTCCGGGACACGAGCCGCGCCCAGGGCCGTTTCCACCGCCTGCTGGCGCGCGGCGCCGTGCAGCAACTCGAAGACGACCGCATTCAGAAACGCACTGGCGGCCATGCATTCGGGGAGCGGGTGCGTCACTTCGCTTTGCAGCACACTATCGGCCAACAACCCCTCGAAGTCGTCGTGATAGGCCAGCGCTACTGGCCAGCAACGCATGACTGATCCGTTACCCGCCGCGGCGGGCCAGATCCGCTGGGCGGCGGAGGAGGCCTCTTTCCAGGTGACGCCGGGGCGCAGATGATCGAGCACGCGCCGCACCTGGCCGCCGATGTCCTCAGGCCCTGCGCAATACCACTCCGCAAAGCGGACAGCCAGGTCCGCCGGGTCCAACGGACGATAAGCCAGCAGGCTTTCGGCCAGGGCGAGCGCCATTTCGGTATCATCGGTGAAGGTTCCGGCCGGCAGCCTGCCACCTATCATTTCGAGCTCCAGCCGGGCGGGTGGCCGGGCCGGCTTGAATTCCAGGGGCATGCCCAGGGCATCGCCGATCGCCGCGCCCACAGCACAGCCACGCGCCCGGTCGAGCATAACGTCGTCCATAGTCAGACCTCCTGTTGGTGCCGTGTATTCTCGGTTACTGGCCAGTATCTTGCTCCGTGCTAAGTTTCGTATACTGATTCGTTTAGAAAGGGATGGTAAGAACCAAGAGATGGCGTTCAGAGTTCCTGCCCGCCGGGTCGATCAATCAACGCTTAAGGTCAACCAGGCCTTTGTGCTGGCGCTGCTCGTGCTCGGCCTCGTGCTCGACAGCCTGCCCCTGATAGCGTTTGTCGCAGTGGTCATGCTGGTCAGCACAGCCTCGCCTGACCTGGCGTTGTTTCATATCATCTATCGAGACGGTCTGCGGCCCGCGCGTCTCGTCAAGCCTCGGATCACTATCGACAACCCGGAGCCCCATAACTTCGCACAGGGCTTCGGCGGCGCGCTGGTGACTTTGGGTCTGATCGCCCGGATGCTCGACTATGACACGTTGGCCTGGGCGCTGATCGTATTCGTGGCCCTGTCGGCGTTAACGTATCTGCTGCTCAACTTCTGCGGCGGCTGCTTCATCTACTACCAACTCAACCGTCTGGGCGTGCCCGGTTTCCGGCACAGCCCCATCCGCGTCAGACAGTAACCGTCGCGCGGCAGACAGTCACCGGCTCCTTAAACCCGGCGACAAACCGCGGTCGGCGCCTGATCAAGCGAGCGCGACAAACAGCAGTTCCTCCCGCTCGATGCGGCGCGGCGCGCTTTCGTAGCCCAGTTCAGCCAGCAGTTCGTCGGGGCGCCCGGTAGCTCCCGGGTCACTTCGCATCGTCACCTCGAAACACTGGCCCCCTTCGCACGGACCACTGTACATGAGGGTCAACACGAGCGGACGGAGATCGTAGCGCACCTGCTCTTTGCCGCGGCGGCGCTGGCGTGGGGCGTCCGCCCGATCGACGAAGCCATCCAGGCGCGCCACGAATTCGGCCGGCATCTCGCCGGTTTCGACCTCGACACGGTAGCGCGCGGCGCCGAGTTGCGACTGCAGCGAGGGCCATTCACGCGGAACAGGCTGAGCTTGCAGGGTGCGCACGCCGCGTGGCAACGCGCCGCCCAGGGCCGCCAGGAAGTGGCCCGGCTCGTACTCCTCGTTCAGAAACACGTCGGCCAATTCTGACCGTCCGGTGAACCCCACCGGGAGGGCGGCTGCAAATTGCAGGCGCGGCTGCGGATTGAAACCTTGCGTGTAGGCAAGTGGCAGTCGCGCCCGGCGTATAGCCCGTTCCCAGGTCCGAGCCATGTCCAGGTGGCCCACGTACTTGACCGAGTCGTCCGTGGCAAAGGTCACCCGCATTCTCTGTGCATATGTCTCATTCATGGGCAATCGGCTCGCTGATCAGCTTGCTGGCCGGGGGGCAGCCCCAGGCGTTGCCGGGAAGGGGGCGGCGCTCGGCACGGAACTCGGTTAGGATCCCGCAGGCGTAGCATTTCTCGCGGCAGTCGCCGGTTATCTCGCCCTGCAGGGCCTTCTTGTATTCGCGCAGCATGAAACGCTTGCTCACACCCACGCTGATGTGATCCCAGGGCAACACCTCGTCAGCCGTTCGCGCGCGGCGCGCGTACCACTCGGGGTCGAGGCCACAGTCCGCGAAGGCCTGCCACCAAACATTTACATCCAACTGGTCGCCCCAGGCGTCGAAGCTCGCGCCTAGCTCCCAGGCACGTTGGACCACGTCGGCCAGGCGGCGGTCGCCGCGACTCAGCGCAGCCTCTAATAAGGTCTCACGCGGCTCGTTCCAGCTTAAGGTAATCCCCGGGCTCCTCAGTTGGCGATCCAAGACCGCCAGGTGCTCGCGCAGCGTCGCCTCATCGGCCAGCGGCGCCCACTGAAACGGCGTATGCGGCTTGGGCACGAGGGTGCTCACGCTTACACGCACGTTGGCCTTCTTGCCCAGCGCAGCGTGGCCGACCCGCCGCACGTCGTGGGCAAGATCAGCGATAGCCTGCACATCCGCCAACGTCTGCGTGGGGTGCCCGATCATAAAGTACAGCTTGATGGTCGGCCAGCCGCGGCTGTAGACCTCGCGCGCCGTGTCCAGCAGCGCCTGCGTGCTGATGGACTTGTTGATCACCTCACGCAGGCGGTCAGTTGCCGCCTCCGGCGCGAAGGTGAAGCCCGAGCGTCGCCGGCCGCGCTCCAACGCTTCCATCAGCTGCACGCTGAAAGAGTCGATCCGTAAGCTTGGCAGGTTGATGGACAGCTTCTCGTCGCCATAGCGTGCGACAATCTGGTCCACCAACTCCTGAATCGGACCGTAGTCCGACGAGCTCAACGACAGCAGGCCGATCTCTTCAAATCCGGTCTGCCGGATCAGGTCCTCGACCGCGGCCAGCACTTCATCCACCGGGCGCTCACGCACCGGCCGAAACACCATACCGGCCTGGCAGAAACGGCAGCCCCGCGTGCACCCGCGCTGGATCTCGATGGCAGCCCGGTTTTGGACGATATCCATGAACGGCACGATGAACTTCGTTACCGGCGGCGGGAGCACCGGCACAATGCGCTTGCTCACCACCGCCGGAGCTACGTCTGCGTGCTCCGCCCGCGGCGTCACCGCCTGCACTCGCCCGTCGGGAGTGTAGCTCACGTCATAGAACGACGGGATGTAGATGCCGCGTACCTCCGCCAGCCAGCGTAGCGCCTCCTGCCGGCTAAGCCCCGTCGCACGCGCGTCGGTCCAGGTGCGGACGATCTCGGTAATCGCCTCCTCACCCTCGCCGACAAAAAACGCGTCGAAGAAGGCGTAGACGGGCTCGGGGTTCAGGCAGGCTGAGCCGCCGGCCAGGATGAGCGGCGCATCTTCCGCCCGCTCCACCGAGCGCAGGGCGATCCCGGCCAGGTCCAACGTCGTCAGCACATTGGTGTAAAGTTGTTCGTAGGGCAAGCTGAAGCCGATGACGTCGAATGCGCGCAGAGGGTGGCGCGTCTCCAGGCTGTAAAGCGGGATCCCCAGCCGGCGCATGCCCTGCTGCATGTCAATCCACGGTGTGTAGGCGCGCTCGGCCAGCATGTCAGGCTGAGAATTGACAGCGTCGTACAGCACCATCATGCCCAGGTTGGACATGCCCAATTCATAAACATCGGGAAAGACCAACGCCAATCGGTAGGGGATCTCATCCCACGGCTTGAGGACGCTGTTCCACTCGCCGCCAGTGTAACGGACAGGCTTCTGCACGAAGGGCAGCACCCGGTCCAGGGCACGCGAAATGGCATCGGGGGTTAGATCTGCCTGGTCAAACGCACTTGCGCTGCGCCCGGGGTCCGGCAGCTCGGTACGCACGGTATCTGGATTCAACCTATACTCCTTGCGCCCGGCAAGAGCCGGGGCGGGGCTTGAACCCGCATAACTTCGACCGCAGGACTCTGAAAAGCCCTGCGGGGTTGCCATTCTAACACGATGTGATAGCCAAGGCAAAAGCTTTTACCCAGCTAACCAGGAAGCGCCTGCAGTCTGGCCCATCCTATCCAGGGCTGGCCGGCTGGCTTAACGCCCTTGAATTCGGGCTGGTTCTGCCCTATACTGTGCAGAACAGCAGAACAGCAGAATAGGAGCTAATGAGAATGAAATACGGAAAACTTGGTCGCTCGAACATGACGGTCAGCAAAATCTGCCTCGGGACCATGCATTTCGGCGTCTCGGCGTCGGAGGAAGAAGCCTTCCGCATCATGGACCGCGCGCTGGAGATGGGCATCAACTTCTTTGACACGGCTAACGTGTATGGAGGTCGGGGCCAGCACGGGCGCTCGGAAGAGATTATCGGCAACTGGCTCAAAGCGCGACCCGGGGCTCGAGACCGGATCGTGCTGGCCACCAAGATATTCGGCAACATGGCCGACGCGGATCTTCCGAATGAGGAACGGGGGATTTCGGCGTACAGGGTCCGCAAACACCTGGCGGACTCGCTGCGCCGCCTGCAGACCGACCACATCGATCTCTACCAGGTGCACCACATCGACCGGCGCATATCCTCGGAGGAGTTCTGGGGCGCCTTCGAAAAGGTAGTGGCCGATGGGGACGTGCTGCATATCGGTTCCAGTAACTTTCCGGGCTGGGGGCTCGCCAAGTTTCAGATGCTCGCCTGGCAGCGCGGCTTCATGGGGCTGGTTTCCGAACAGACCCAGTACAACCTGCTGAACCGCATCCCCGAGCTGGAAGTGCTGCCCGCCGCCCATGAGTTTGGCATCGGCATCCTGGCCTACATGCCGTTGGCCGGCGGCCTGCTGACCGGCAAGAGCCAGGCTGCGGAAGGCTCACGAACCCAGCAGGTCGAGAACGAGTACGGCCTGAAACTGGGCCCGGATAACACGCAGTTCGCCGATTTCTCTAAGCTGTGCCGCGAACTGGGTGAGAAGGAGCTCGCCGTTGCCATCGCCTGGACCCTGAACCATGTCGAGGTTTCCTCGTCGATAGCCGGCATCCGCCAGGCCGGGCAACTGCAGGGCATGGAGCGCGCCGCAGAGCTCGAGCTGAGCCCCCAGACGATGCAGCGACTGGACGAGATCTTCAACATCAACCACGGCCGGCCGCTGCGCCCCGGCCCGGCGCCCGAAGCCTACGCCTGGTGAGGCCGCAATGAAGACAGGCCGAGAAGCTGCGTCATGGTTCGCTCCCCCCGGAGCCGCTCAACCGCCGGCAGGCTCGGCGCCCGCTTATCTACCTGACCTACAGCTTTGGTACCGCTGGCATCATGCCCATCGCACCCTGCCGGCGGTCTGGCAGGATTGCTCTCTGGCCGAAATAGCGGCCGCGCTGGACGTACCCGCCTGGCAAACGGTCCGACCATGGTCAGTTGAGACACCCGGCGTGGAAACACAGACCCAGCAGAACGCGGGTGAGCGCGTGATCAGCTACCACACGCCGGCGGGCACCCTGCAGGAGCGCTGGTCGTTGGGACCGGATGGCGACTGGTGGCAAATGGAGTACCCGGTCAAGACGGCAGAGGACCTGCCCGCCGCCAGGGCCCTGGTCGCCGCTCGAACCTACCGTCTGAAGCCGGATGAACTGGCGTTAACGCAGGGAGAGATCGGCGAAGCGGGCATAGTTGCGGCCGAACTGCCGATGCACCCGTACTCAGATATCCTGCATACTCTGCTCGGCTGGGCCGAGGGGCTGATGTTATTCAAGAGTGAGGGGCGCCCGATCCTGCTCGAAATGCTATCCATGCTGGATGAAAAGCTGCGCACCCTGGCCGGCCAGATGGCTGCGCTGCCAGGTGAGATCTTGTTGGCTCCCGATAACCTGGATGGCCAGTACATCTCGCCGCGCACTTTCCGCGAGCACCTGGGCGCCAGTTATCGCCAGACGGCCGAAACGCTGCACGCCCAGGGCAAGCGGCTGGTGGTGCACGTTGGCGGTCCCGCCGGCCGGCTCCTGCCGCTGTTGGCTGAAGCCGGCGTAGACGCGGTGGAAGGCGTGGCCGGCGCGCCCCAGGGTGACACCTCCCTGGCCGAGGCACGCGCCGCGGCGGGTCCCAACCTGGTGCTGTGGGGCGGCATCCCGCAGGACCTGCTGCTCGAAGCGCACGGCCCTGAGGAGTTCACACAGGCGGTCCGGGCAGCAGCCGCGGCGGCTCGCGCCGATGGGCGCACGATCCTGGGCGTGGCAGATTACGTCCCGGTCGCGGCGGATGTGGGACGCCTGCGAGCTCTGAGCGAGTTGATCAAAGGCTGAGCCTGGCACGAAGCGCGTTGCGGGCTTATGTCAATCACGGGCGCGGCGTTCGGCAAGAGGTGTGAGATTTGACACACGCCCCCCCTGCCCGTATAATGCCGTTCGTGTGTGGCGGATTCGTCTAGAGGCCCAGGATATCGCCCTCTCAAGGCGGAGACACGGGTTCGAATCCCGTATCCGCTACCAGGTATGTAGCCCCGGGGACTGTGTTTCCGGGGCATTTTTCATGGTGTAACAGAGGATTGCCAGCTTGGATTTTGATGCACGCCAGCGGTTCATGGAGGCCCGTAGCAAAGCGGGTCAACAGGACCTGATCTCTCGCCTTACAGGAAGAGAGGACGATCTCATACCCTACGAGGCCATCGCGCAGGTCCTGCAGGCACACGAGCAGATCCCGCACCGGAGCCCACAGATGATCCCGCTGGAGCGGATTGTGGGCAGTGTCGGGCGTTACCGGGATTTTACGCGCAGCTTTATGCCGCGCCAGGGTGTACGCGTCGAGCGCTGGGCCAGTATCGATGCCGCCATGAATCGCCTGGAAGGACTGCCACCGATCGACGTGTTTCAGGTGGGCGAAGTCTATTTCGTCGCCGACGGCAATCACCGCGTCTCCGTGGCCCGCATGAACGGGGCGAAGGCGATCGAGGCCAACGTTACCGAAATCGCCGTGGACGTCGATCTGCAACCGGGCGACACCCTGGATCAGGCCATCATCAAGGCCGAATGCGCTCACTTTCTGAGGCAGACGAAGCTGGGCGAGCGCTGTGGAAAACTCGGCATCGAGTTCACGCGGCCGGGCGGGTTCACGCAGTTATTGGAGCATATCCGGGTCCACCGTCACTTCATGCATATCGATCACCCGGATATGTGGGAGATCAGTTTCGAGGAGGCGGCAGAAGACTGGTATCAGGAGGTTTACTGCCCGATCGTCACTGCCATTCAGCGTCAGAACCTGCTGGAACGCTTCCCGGGCCGAACGGCGGCTGACCTCTACATTTTCGTATCCGAACGGATTTTTGGCTTACGGATAGAGAGCGGTCGAGCCGTCACCCCCGATGAGGCGGTGGGCATGCTGGCACAGGAGACACGGCCCACGCTGCTCCGGGCCGTGCTCCACGCCCTGTCACGGTTCACCGAGCTGGCCGGACAGAATGCAGTGCCCGTGGGGGTCGAGGCGGACCTGGCTCTCGCTTCACTGGCGGCCGGCCCGCTGGCAGCCCTGGCCGCAGGTGAAGGCAGATCCGCCGAGTAGTGGTTCGACCGTGTCGAGAGTTGTCTGAAGGAGTTTCATTACGATGGCCGAGCAAATCGCCCGCGTGCTGCTGATCCGCCACGCCACCAACGACTGGATCTCAAGCGGGAAGCTCCCCTGCCGGACTGCCGGTGTGCACCTGAACGAACGCGGCCGCAGCGAGGTCGAGGCTCTTGCCGAGCGAATGGCAATCCTGCCGATCAAGGCCATTTACAGCAGCCCACTGGAGCGGGCCATGGAGACGGCCCAGGCAGTTGCCACGCGCCTCAACCTGCCAGTGCAAGTGGTGGACGGAGTACAAGAGACTGACTGCGGCGAATGGCAGGGCCAGGCCATCGAAGAACTGGCAAAGACCGACCTATGGCGAATCGTGCAGTTGTATCCCAGTGGCTTCCGCTTTCCGGGCGGCGAAACCTTTGCCGACATCCAGGCACGCATGGTCGCCGCCGTTGACGGCCTGCGGGCCGCTCACCCGGGAGAAATGATCGCGGTCTTCTCGCACGCCGACCCGATCAAGATCGCCATCGCGTATTACGCGGGCATTCCGCTGGATCTGTTTCAGCGCATTTCCGTCAGTCCGGCTTCCATCAGCGAATTCGCCTTCTCCACCTATGGTCCGCACCTGCTGCGCATCAACGACGGCGCGCACTTACCGCCCGAGCCCGAGGCGCCGGCGGATGCTAAGGCAGAAGGTGAGGGCGCGGCAAACGGCGCGAGCGAGGCTGCAGCAGGAATCGGACCTCTGGCCACCTGATAGCCTTTGACACAGAGCCAGGCTGAGGTGGAAAGCTGAGATTCAGCCGAACCCAAATGGCCACAAAAGCGCCACAATCAGGCGCAATTTCGCCCTAAGTGGCATGGCTGCCAATCGGCAGCAAGGGTACAGACATGGTACAGTTTGACGACGATGATATATTCCCGGTGACAAGGATAACCACCGGGGCAATAGGCGAACCGGGTAAGCGAGTTTTCATCCTCCAGGCATACATCGGGGGACAGCCGTTTTCCTGGGTAATTGAAAAAGAGCAGGCGGTGGCGCTGGGCAAGGTCATCCCCCGGCTACTTCAGCAGATCAGGCTTGATTACCCGGAGCTCGCTGAGCCGCTGGTGGCCGCCAGGCCAAACCTGGCGCTGGGCGAACCGTTAGAGCCGGAATTCCGAGTTGCGAGCGTCGCGTTGGGTTACGACCGCGTGCATGACCTGGTAGTGCTCACGCTCTCTGAAGCACGTGAAGGCGAGCTCGAAGAGGCGGAGCTTGAAGGTGAGAGCTTAACGGATGAGGGCTTCTCAAACGAAGCCGGCGCAGATGAGGCCTTCGTGGATCAGGAAGGCGACAGCGCTGACGAAGACGCGGACCTGCAACTGTTTGCGACGCGCGGGCAGGCTCTGCTTCTCAGCCAACAGGCGGAGCTTGTCATCGCTGCGGGCCGACCTGCGTGCCCGAACTGTGGTCAGCCGATGGATGACTTCGGTCACTTCTGCTTACCACCGGCGACACGCACCAGGTGGAATAGTGATTATTTGCAATGAAGGACAACAACACCCGCTGGCTTGCGACGCCTTTACCAGCCAGCGCCCAGGTGGGTAACCGGCTGTTGAGCCTGCTACAGTCGGGGTCGCTGACGCTGGAAGGTATGCTGCCCTGGAGCTCCAATTCGACGTTCCTGGGCCGGGTAACAGATGGCGAGCAGAAAGCCCTAATAGTATACAAACCGATCCGCGGCGAGCGTCCGTTATGGGATTTCCCACGCGGCACACTTGCATTGCGGGAGGTAGCCGCTTATATAATCAGCCAGGGATTACGCTGGGACTTCGTGCCTCCCACCGTGCTGAGGGACGGCCCACACGGCAATGGCGCGGTCCAGCTTTTCGTGGAAGTGGACCAGGAGGCCCATTTCTTCACGTTCCATCAAGATCCGCTCTACGCCTGCGCCCTCCAACAGATGGCGTTATTCGATGTCATCGTCAACAACGCCGATCGCAAAGGCGGTCACTGCTTGGGAGCCGGCGGCGGGCGAGTCTGGGCCATTGATCACGGCGTCTGCTTCAATGTAGAGCCGAAGCTGCGGACGGTGATCTGGGATTTCGCCGGACAGCCTATCCCCGTGGAACTGACGGCTGACTTGGCGCGGTTCCAGTCCGATCTGTCCAAGGCGGATTGTTCGACCATGCGCCAGCTCTCCGCGCTGCTCGCGAGCAAGGAAATCTCAGCCTTGCGCATGCGCCTGTCGGCCCTGCTGGCAGCGGGGCACTTCCCGGAACCGCCTGAGGACCGGCGCCCGTTCCCGTGGCCGCTGGTGTAAAGCCGTCTTTGACTGTGAGTGCCTCGTGAACGCCGACGCTTATCTTGCCCCCACAACGATCGCAATCACTCACGATCTCGCGATCCCCTTGAGTGAGCTAACCTTCCGCTTCAGTCGCAGCAGCGGGCCGGGCGGCCAGCATGTGAACCGCAGCGAAACGCGGGTCGAGCTGCTATTTGACATCGCCGGATCCCCAAGCCTGTCGGAAATGCAGCGTGATCGTCTCCTTACCCGGCTGGGCCACTATGTCGACGCTGACGGCAGCCTGCACCTGTTCTCCTCGCTAACGCGCAGCCAGTTGGCCAATCGTGAGGATGTCACCGCGCGCTTCCAGGCGTTGCTGCGCGCCGCACTGCACGAGCGCAAGCGCCGTCTGCCCACGCAGCCGACTGCCGGGGGCCGCGAGCGCCGCTTGCGCGCCAAGCGCGAGCGCTCCGAGATCAAGCAAACCCGCCGCTCGGCCGATACCGACGACTGACGGAGATCGAGAAGTCTCGGCGATAGTGTTCTCAGAGATCCAGCACCATTTCGATTTGGCGCAAGGTGACAAGGAACCGCAGGGCCGCCAGGATGCGGTTCAGTTGGTCATCCGCCGGAACGTTCGTAATCGAGATGCTGCTACCCAGGTGAATAGCGGCGAGGGCCTGGAGTAGCAGCCGCCCAGGCATCAGCAACCCCGCCTCCGGGTTGATCCCCACGTCCACTAA
This sequence comes from Anaerolineales bacterium, assembly GCA_017882045.1. Classification (GTDB taxonomy): domain Bacteria; phylum Chloroflexota; class Anaerolineae; order CG2-30-64-16; family CG2-30-64-16; genus JADGQF01. Next base: position 20,997 of record JADGQF010000013.1, on the reverse strand, counting down.
TGCGACGGCGTCCTCGTGTCCTCCGACAATACAATAGCCGGCCGGCCGGCCCTCGTAGTCCAACCGGTAGCCTTTCAGCGGCCCGGCTATCTTGCGCAGGCTGGCCAGTTCACGTTGCCAGCAAGGGGGCTGGCCGTGCCAGGCCTCGAAGTTATCGAGCAAATCCTGGCAAGGAGCATAGATGAGCCGCTCAAAAGGGATCGGGAGCGGGTCGGCCGTGCCTGGGCGTTGCCAGCACAGCAGTTCGCGCACCTCGCGAAAGCCCAGTGAGCCATACAACTGCCGGGCCGGGTGGTTATCCGCAATGACCTCCAGGGCTATCTGCCTGGCCCCGGCAGCACGCGCCTGGTCAATGAGCCAGGCCATCATCGAGCGGGCGAGCCCGCGACGTCGCCAGGCCGGCACGACTCCCACCCCACTGATCCAGGTCCGATCGTCACGCAATGAAAGCAGGGCCATGCCGATCGTTTCCCAACGCGTGCGCGCGACCACCGAACGGGAGGGCATGATGTCATAACAGCGGTCCATCAACTCCAGTTGGTCTTGTGTCACGTGCGTTGGCACAAAGTAGTCGATGTAAGCGGCGTTCATGACCGCCACGCGCTGGGCCGCCGATACGCGGCTGGCCGGCATGAACTGAACGTCTGAAACCTCCGGCATTGACACTCCTCTCATATCGACGGATTCAGCATAGCACACCGGGCGCGCGCAGTCAATGCGCTCCCAAAACTCGCCCGTATGGTATAATCCGGCCGTGGTCACGTCTGTTTCGGCTAAAGTTGAACCTGCCGCGACCGGCAGAAGCCGGCAAGGCATCGGGGCGAAGATCCGCCGGCGGGTATTCCTCGTCCTGCTTCTGGCGCTGCTCGGCTTTGCCATTCCTAGCGATGGTTACCTCGGCCCGGACAGGACCGGGCTTGCTGCCAACCTGGCAGTCGGCGACCAGGGATTCCGGCTGGGCGCGTGGGAGGTCCAGGCGATCGAGCAGAAGATGCACGATTTCTTCTCGCATCCGGGCGACGAGCGCTCAGCGACCGAGCAACATGACCTGGTGGTAAGCTACTTCCGCACCATCGAAAAAGTCAATGATCTCTCCGGCCAGATCGAAGCCATCCATGCCGATCCGGCACAGACGAGCCCGAACACCGCCGCCGCCCCGCTGCAGACAGAACTGGACGCGGTGCGCGCCGAACAGGCGGCGCGCCGTCCGGCTGTCGAATGGATATTGCAGAGGCAGGTCAGCACAGTCTTGACAGAGGCCGGGCTGGGCACTTCGGGCCGGGTGTGGCCCCCGGTCATGTTCCAGTTTACCGAAGGACCCGACCAACTGATCATCTCACCCCGCGACCGCATCCTCGTACAACAGACAATCCTGATGGCGCCAGACCAAACGGTCAGCAACAAGGAACGGGTCGAAGCCGAGGCGGAGAAACAGCCCGACGTCAGCGCGCTGGTGGAAGGCATTGGGGGGCTGGGCGCTTACCCGACCATGGTCATCCCCGTGTCCGATCTATCCTGGGTCACAGACACGGTCGCCCACGAATGGACGCACAACTATCTTGAATTCCGTCCGTTAGGCTGGCATTACAGCGACAACGGCGATACCCGCACGCTCAACGAAACGGTCGCCTCGATCGTCGGGGGCGAAATCGGCCAGGCCGTTATCCAGCGCTACTATCCCGAGCTCGTCCCGCCGCCCGCGCCGCCGCCCGCGCCGCCGCCAGCGAAGGCCGGACAGCCATCGGCAGCGGCCAAGCCCAGTTTCGATTACGGGCAGACCATGCGCGAGACTCGTCTGCACGTCGACGACCTGCTCGCTAAGGGCCGGGTAAGCGAAGCGCAAGCTTACATGGAACAGCAGCGTAGGGTTCTATGGGACCACGGCTATCGTATCCGCAAGCTCAACCAGGCGTACTTTGCCTTCCACGGTTCCTATGCCGTCGGCCCGGGAGCTACCGATCCGATCGGGGACAAGCTGCACGCTTTGCGCCAACGCAGCCCCGACCTGTTAGCTTTTGTGCGCACCGTCGCCGGCATCACTTCCGTCAAGCAACTGGATGCCGCCCTGGCGCGCGGCGGTTGACGCCGTCTGGCCAGTCTTTGCTGCCCGCGATGCGCGTGCGCCGCGCCCGCGGGAGTGCGCATACGTCTGCTGGGTTGAATGGGTCAAGGTTGGGATTAGCAGCGAGGTACGGGTAAGACTCAAGGGGAGGAGCGAGCGGCTTCAACGCCGGCGGGCTTCGTCATTCACCAGACCGGCGCTGAACGCCCTGGCCGTAGCCGAGGCACGCGAGTCCACGTCCAGCTTCTCAAAGATCGACTTGAGGTAGCGCTTGACCGTGTTGGTCGAAATGACCATCGCGTTGGCGATGCCCTTGTTGGTCAGTCCCTGCGCCAACAAAACCAGGACCTCGCGCTCCCGGCGCGTCAGTTCCGGCAAGGCGTTCTCCTCGGCCGACCCGGTGACAGCCTCAGCCAGCGCCGCCAAAAAACCGGCCCGCTCGAAGCCCTGTTTCTCGAGAAACGCGGCGACGCCATAATCCCCATAGGCCTGCTCGACATTTTCGCGTGTGCCCCGGCCGCTGACCACAATGGCCGGTATCCCCGCAGCCTGGGCCTTTTCCAGCACCCGACAACCGTCCCGGTTAGCTACCGGCTCCAGCGAATTTGCCAGCGACAGATCGACGACGGTCACGGCGTAGCGCCCACGCCGCAAACAGCCAAAGGCCTCCGCATAGCTGCTGCACTCGCGTACCCGGTAGCCCGCCTCAGCTAGCAACTCGCCCAGGATGCTGCGCCAACCGGCATCGTCCTCAACCACAAGGGCGGCGGAAGCTGCGCCCGCTGCGGAAGCTGCGCCCGTGGCGGGACCAGCGGCTGCTGCCGAAGTTGCACCGCCTGCGTAAGCTGCACTCGCTGCGGAGGCTGCACTCGCTGCGGAAGCCGGACCCGGACCCGGAGCCGGCAACACGACCGGCGCGGCTTCTTTCTGGACGGTCAGAGTGCGAGACGAGCGCCACCCAAGTAAAGGCGGCGCCTCGACCCCAGCCGGTGCAGGCGGATCAGGGAAGCTGCGGGCCGCGGCGGGTAGCGGCGCGGGGACGGGGGCTAAGGCCAAGACCTGGCGCAGCACATCGCGAAACTGAGCACGCCGGAAAGTCTCTTTGCGCAGGCACGTAAATGCGCCATGCTCGTTGAGCGCGCTGACTGCCAACTCGACGGTAGCAAAACCGGTCAGCAGCACCGGCACGCAGGCGGGGTCGGAGCGGCGCAAGGCGTCGAGGACCCGCAAGCCCTCCTGGTTCTGATAATCCGCGGCGTCGAGCGACAGGTCAACGACCGCCAGCCGGTGTGCGCCGGAACGCAGCGTCGCCAGGGCCGTCTCGTAGTTTGACGCGACATCCACCTCGAGACCGACATCTGCCAGGATCTCACCTAGAAGCGCCTGCCAGGCGGACTCATCCTCGACAATTAGCGCGCGCGCCGGATGCTCATTCATGACCGGGTCTCCGCGCAGGGCAGGCTCAGCCGGAACGTAGTCCCTGTCTTTCCGTCGCTCTCCACCTGAATAGAACCTCCCAGGCGTGCCATCAGCGTTTTGACCCACCACAAGCCAAAACCCAGCTTGCCCCGCTTGGCCGCCTTGCGGGCCGAGAAATTGAACTCGAAGATGCGCTCCTGCAACTCCGGCGGGATGCCGGGACCGTTGTCGCTGACCGCCAGCAGCACGCGCCCGCCCTGGGCAGTCGCCCGGATAATCACGGTCCCCTGGCCATCCATTGCCTCGGCCGCATTCTGCAGCAGATTGATGATCACCAGGACCAGGCTCTGCTGGCCGGCGGCCACCGGCGGCATACTCTCCAGCCCTTCGCTCTGGACCGCGATATTGGCGGGCAGGGACGCCGACGCCAGGGCGCTGGAGACGCAGGCTGCAAGGCTGACAGGCACGAGTTGAATAGGGTGCAGCAGCGAGAGACTGTCCCGCACGGCGGCCATCGCCTCGGCCGCGCTGCACTCGATTTCGGCCAGGTTGGATGCGAGATAGGGGTTGGCATCCAGGACGGCTGCGTACTTATCCTGAATCCCCTGCACGCGCACGGGAATGGTGCCCACTTTGTTGTTGAGGTGGTGCAGCAGGTTGGCCGCAATATCGCCCAGCGCGGCAAACGTCTCCGCCACGGCGCGCTGCTCTTGCGCCTGGCGCAACGCTTCCTGGCGCCGGGCGTTGTGCAGTGCCAGGCCCGCATAGCGGGCCAGGATGCTCAGCACCTTCTTGTCCCAATCCGACTGGCCAAAGCTTCCATCCCGCGCCTGGCCGCTATAGACGCCGAAAGCGCCCAGCGGCTCAGCATCCTCGCCGCTCAAAACCGGCACCACCAGCGCGCCCACCCAGCCTTCGGCGAGAGCCAGGTCAAGGCGGGCGAAGCGCGGATCCGCGCGCACATCACTGGCCATCACAGCGTCACGCTCAAGGATCGCCTGGCCCGCCAGGCTGCGGCGTAGAGGCAGAGGGTCGCCCGGGCGATGACGATTGGCGGAGGCGCGCGGCGCCAGTTGTTCGCCCTGCACCGTCCAAATTGCGCTGGAGCGGGCGTTGAGCAGCTCGCAAGCCAGCTCGGCCAGGCGATCCAACACCCGCTGGCAGGGCTGGACCAACAGGAGACCGGCAATTTCCTGGAGCGCATCCAGCAAACGCGCCTGCTGGATGGCAATGCTCGCCTGAGTCGCCAGAGACTGCAGCAGATGGCTGTCTTGTTCGCCAAAGGCGCCCGCAACCGGGCTCTCCAGGTTCAGCACCCCTTCGAGATGTCCGTTGGCGCCGAGCAGGGGCACCGTCAGCTCCGAACGCATCGTCAGATCGCGGTCCAGAGGATAGTAGACGCGTGCCCAGGGGTCGGCCTGCAGGTCGGGGATGCACAGAGGCTGGCGATGCCGGGCCACCCAACCCATGACGCTGGTGCTGTCAACCGGCAAGGGCTCGATGGCCGGTTGCCCCAGGTGCTCACCGGCGATCGCGCGCGTGACCAGGTAGCGCCCACTCTCGTCCAGGAGGCGGAAAATCCCGTAACGCGCATTGGTGACATCGAGGGCCATCTGCAGGATTGCTTCCAGCGTTTCCTCGAGCCGCAGCCGGGAAGAAATCAGGAGGCCGGCCTTACGCAGCCGGGTCAGCTCGTCATCCTTGCGCGCCAGGTCGCGCTGCACGCCGGCCAACTGGCGGGCATGGTAGACGGTGGTCGCGGCCTGATTGACGAAATTCCCGAGCATGAGCATTTCGAGCTGGCTGAAGGAGCGCGCCTCCCGCAGGTAGACGTACAGCACCCCTACGCAGTCCCCAGCCACAACCAAGGGAAAAGCGGCCATGCTCTGCGCGCCTGCAGCCACCTTAGCCGGGTGAATACCCGGATCGAGTTCCTCATAAGACAGCATCGGACGGCGCGCATGAATGGCGCCCATGCCCAGGCCATCCGGGCGTGGCTCGTCGCCGGCCGGCTGGGGGGCAGATTCCTCAGCGCCAACCCCTTCCGGAGGCGCGCCGGTCGGGCCCGCCTGTGCTCCGTCCGGCGAGGGAACCTCGTCCGTCAACTCACCGGCAGAGACGCGGGACGATGGGTCAAAGACACCGCGCGCCTCATCATAGGTGTAGATCACCGCCGACGCGCCCGCGACCATTTGTACGGCGCTATCCACGATCAGGCGCAACGTGGCCTGTGTACCGGCCCGGTCACCCGCACCCGCCTGGTTGACCGCCGCGCCGATATGATTGAGCTTCTCGAGAGCGTTGAGAAGATCGGCAACGGCCTGGTCAGGCGGGACAGCGGAAGGAACGGATCTTGCGTGCACCATGCTCATAGTATAGCAGATGGGACCCAAAGGGCAGTGACCTTTATTCCTGCCCAGATTGTCAGAGGCCGGGCTTCTATGCAGAAACCCGGTCCATGGCTCACTTAGACGTCGTAGTACATCACATACTCGTAGGGATGCGTGCGCAGCCGGATCGAGTCAACGTCGTTCTTCATCTTCCAGTCGATCCAGGCCTCAATCAGGTCCTCGGTGAAGACGCCTCCCCGCAGCAGGAAGTCGTGATCGGCTGCCAGATGATTCAGGACCGCTTCCAGCGAGCCCGGCACCTGCGGCACGTCCGAATGGTCCCCTTCGTAAAGGTCCATGTCCATCGGCTTGCCCGGTTCAATGCAGTTCAGGATGCCGTCGATGCCCGCCATGAGCATAGCTGAGAAGGCCAGATAAGGGTTGGCGCTCGGGTCCGGGCAGCGATACTCGATGCGCTTGGCCTTCGGGCTGTCCGAATAGGCCGGGATGCGGATACACGCCGAGCGGTTGCGGTTGCTATAAGCCATCATCACGGGCGCCTCGTAGCCGGGCACCAGGCGCTTGTAGCTATTGGTGGTCGGCGCGACGATGGCCAACAATGCGGGAGTGTGCTTGAGAAGGCCGCCGATATACCAGCGGGCCATGTCGCTCAGGCTCGCATAGTTACCCGCCTGGTAAAACAGGTTCGTGCCACCCTTCCACAGACTCTGGTGGCAGTGCATGCCATTGCCGTTGTCACCGAACATCGGCTTAGGCATGAAGGTGACGGTTTTGCCATAGGCCACGGCGACGTTTTTGAGGATGTACTTGTACCACTGGAGCTGGTCGGCGGCCTTGACCATTTCGGCATATTTCAGGTCGATCTCCTGCTGGCCGGCCGAGGCAACTTCGCCGTGGTGCACTTCGACATCCATACCCACGGCCATCATGCGCAGGATCGCTTCGGAGCGCCAGTCCTGCATGGCATCCACCGGTGGTACGCGGAAATAGCCCATCTTGTGCTCGGGCCGGTAGCCAAGATTCGGCCCCAGGCGCGCGTCCCCCGCCCGCCCTTGTTCCCACTGCCCCATGTCGCTCTCAACGCGGAAATGGGCGCCACGCGTCGTATAATCGAAGCTGACGCCGTCCAGGACGAAGAACTCGGCCTCGGGGCCCCAATAACTGCAGTCGGCGATCCCGGTCTCGTGCAGATAGCGGTCGGCCTTGGTGGCCACCCAGCGAGCGTCTTTGTTATAAGGCTCGTGCTTGGCCGGATCGAAAATGTTGCAGGTCAGGCTGAGGGTGGGGACCTGCATGACCGGATCGACGACCGCCGTACCAAGGTCGGGCATCAGGATCATGTCCGATTCGGCGATGCCCTGGAACGCCCGGATGCTGGACCCGTCGAAGCCCAGCCCTTCCTTGAAGACGTCTTCGGTCAGCTGGTGGACCGGAGTGCTGAAATGATGCCAGCGCCCGAACAGGTCGGTGAACTTGAAATCGACGATCATCAGACCGCGGTGCCGAATACAATCCTGCAACTCGCCATAATCGGCCGGTCGCTCGATGTTCGGCGTGATAATGAACGGATCCTTGCCTTCCATTGCCTGCCGGCCATACGCCAATTCCGCAATCTCGTCGATGGTTCGCATCTTGTTTGCCATATATCTCCGCGCTCCTCAGTTTCGCGATTGTTTAGCCTGATACCAGCCAAACCGATAATTCCAGGGACGACGCCCCATGGCCCGTGACTTAGCGATTTTACCACTCGGTCAGGGCCCGCATCTACTACCCATTCGGGTACTATTGGGAGGAGCTACGACTCTTCCGGCGGACGCCGGTCAATCCAGAGTTGCTCGGGTTGCTCGAGCAGCGAGGCGCGTTGAATGGCGGCGTCGCCAAAGCGAGCGCGGATGCGATCCAGCGCCTCGTCGAGTTGCGCGCGGCGCCGGTCCTCCTGCTCGAAAAGGCGCAGCTGACGGGCAGGCTGACACAGCCTGGATGTGCCTACTCCGATCAGACGCAAGGGCCGCCACCTGTCCCAGACCGCTTCAAATAAAGCCAACGCCTGGGCGTAGATGGCCGGCCCCGTGTCCGTCGGCTCGGGCAGAGACGCCTGGCGGGTAAGGGTCGTGAAGTCGCCATAGCGAAGTTTTATGTCAACAGTGCGCGCCTGCACCTGGTGTCGTCGCAGGCTCTCGGCGACGTCATCGCTCAGGCGCAGCAATTCACGTCTCAGAACTGTGACATCGTGGATGTCCCGGGCAAAGGTCTCCTCGCGACTGATCGACTTCCGTTCGTGCTCCGCTTCGACCGGGCTCTCGTCCAGGCCGTGCGCGGCGCGCCAGAGCCCCTCGCCGTGGCTCCCAAAGCGTCCGCGCAACTCGGACAACGGCCAGCCCGCCAGGTCGCCGATCGTAACGATGCCCAGGCGGCTCAGCTCGGCCGCGGTGACCCGCCCCACTCCCCAAAGGCGGCGGATGGGCAGCGGCGCCAGAAAGGCCGCTTCCTGGCCCCGCGGGACCGACGTGATACCGTGAGGCTTGCCGAAGTCGCTGGCGATCTTGGCTACCAGCTTGTTGCCGGCCACGCCCAGCGAAGCCGACAGTCTGAGTTCGGCGTCAATCCGGTCCTGGAGAGTGTGAGCCAGCCTGACCGGGGCACCGAACAACGCCTCGGCGCCGGTGACGTCCAGGAACGCCTCGTCGATCGAGATTTGCTCCATGACGGGAGCGTACGGTTGAAGGATGGCCATGACCGCGCGCGACAACTGCGCATAGCGCTCGTGATGGCCGGAGACAAGGATGGCCTGGGGGCATAGTCGCAACGCCACAGCGGTAGGCATGGCGGACTGGACTCCGAACGGGCGGCACTCATAGGAAGCCGAGGCCACCACCCCGCGCGCTTCTGGGCGCCCACCGACGATGACCGGCTTGCCGATCAGCGCCGGGTTATCCAGCCGCTCGACGGCCACGAAGAAGGCATCGAGATCGAGGTGAAGGATGGTGCGCTGTGCCATGGCGGCAGTATAATCCTCATTTGACACTTTCTCAACTCCGTGCTATACATAGCCCCGTTATGTTTCGACTTTGTTTTAGTCATTATCATCATCATCATATTGAGGGCAGGCGCACGGCATAGTCGGCGTCTCAATTGCGCTTGCCCGGCGGGACTAGTTGGCTCAACTAGTCCTTTTTTGTTAATCACGACCTGGAACGGAGCCTTATGCCTGTCACATCGCCCGCTGGATCGTCAACTGCATCGGTTGGGCCGTCGTTCGCCGCCGACCGGCCACTACCTGAAGGGGTGCGGGATTTGCTGTTCGCCGACGCGGCAGCCGTGCGCGGCATGGCCGCCGCCCTGCGCGCCCTCTGGGGCACCTGGAGCTACCGCGAGCTGATCCTGCCTACCTTCGAATACGCTGATACGCTGGCCACCGACGTTGGCGCGCAGATCGACGCCGAGCTTTATCGCTTCTTTGACCGGCAGGGCCGCACGCTGGCGCTGCGCCCAGACATGACGCTGCCGACCGCGCGCGTGGTCGGCACCCGCCTGTACGACCAGCCGATGCCCTTGCGCCTGTGCTATGTGGGCAGCGTGTTCCGCCACGAGCGCCCGCGCGCCGGCCGCCAGCATGAGTTCATCCAGGCGGGTATCGAGCTGATCGGCGCGCCCGGCCACGCCGCCGATGCCGAAGCGATAGCCCTGGCGGTCGCTTCGCTGCGCGCGCTGGGCTTACCGGAGTTCCGCATTACGATCGGCCACGTCGGCTTTTTCCACGGGCTGTCGGCGGCGCTTGCGCTTCCCGACCGGCTGGCGGGCTGGCTCAGGCTCGCGGTCGACCGCCGTTCGGAAGCAGAGCTGGCCGACCTGTTGGGGCAGGCCGGCACGGTGGCAGCCACCGCGCGCCGTGCCCTCCTGCAACTGCCACGCCTGACCGGCCCCGACGCGGTTCTCAAAGAGGCGGAGGAGCTGTGTCTGAACGGCGCGATGGCCAGCGCGGTCGCCGACCTGCAGTCGCTATCCGGTCTGCTGGAGGCCTACGGCGTAGCCGGCGCCGTGAACTACGACCTGGCCGAGGTGCGAGACCTGGACTATTACACCGGGATCACGTTTGAGGGGTTTGCGCCCGGCCTGGGGGTGAGCCTTATCTCTGGCGGACGCTACGACGAACTGATCGGCCACTTTGGGCCGGAGCAGCCGGCAGTCGGTTGGGCTTTGACATTGGACCAGGTACTGGTGGCACGCGAGCTGCAGGGAGTACGGCAGCCCGAACCCGTGCCGGACGTGCTGTTGTCGGTCACGGGCCACCCGGAAGGTTTGGCCTGGGCCAGTCAGGCCCGCGCACGCGGGTTGCGGGTCGAGGTTGACCTGGCCGGCCTGAAACCGGAAGACCTCTGGCGATCGGCGCAGACGCGCGGAATCCGTCGCGCGGTCTGGCCGGACGGCGCAGACCGTCTGCTGGTGCGCGAGCCTGAGGGCGAGCGGCAAGCGGCGAGCGACGCCTGGGAGGAGTTTGCGACATGGCTCCGCTGACGATTGCCCTCCCCAAGGGGAGACTGGCGGAGGCCGGGTTGGCCTGCCTGGCACGCGCCGGCTACGCGCTGCCGGCCAATGGCGACATCGGGCGCAGGCTGGTGCTCGACTCGCCAGACGGGCGGCTGCGCCTGGTGATGGCAAAGCCGAGCGACGTGCCTGTGTTCGTGGAGTACGGGGCCGCGGACCTGGGCATCGCCGGCCTGGACGTCGTGCGCGAGGCCGAGCGCGATCTGTACGAACCGGCGCGCCTGCCCTTCGGCCACTGCCGCCTGGTGCTGGCCGGGCGCCAGGGACGTGAGGAGCGCCCGCTACGTCTGGAGCGCAGCCCAAAAGTCGCCACCAAGTTCCCACACCTGACGGAAGCTTTCTTCCGGCGGCGCGGCCTGGCGCCTGAGATCATTGTCATGTCCGGGTCAGTGGAACTGGCGCCGCAGATCGGCCTGGCCGATCTGATTGTGGACCTCGTTCAGACAGGCACGACCCTGCGCGAGAATGGCTTGACCGAGCTGCATGTGGTGCTGGAAAGCCAGGCCGTGCTGGTCGCGAACCGCGCCAGTTACCGGCTGCGGGCAGTCGAGGTGCGCGAGTTCATCGACGCGGTCGTGGCGGCAGGCTAGAGGAGGCTGGGATGAACGTGATTAATATCTATGCGCCGGCCGAGGCCCAACGGGGCATCCTGCGCCGCCGGCGTTGGGAAGACCAGGAGATGCCTTCACAGGTGCTTGACGGCATCGAGCGCATCTTCGGGGAACGGATCGCGCCGGCTGAAGCCGTAGAGCGCATTCTGCGGGATATCCGGGCGCGCGGCGATGCCGCCGTCCACGAGTGGTCGGCACGGGTTGAGGGCAGGCGAGACGGCGGGCAGCCAGGCGGGCAGCCTGGCGGGCCACCCGCAGGCAAAAGCGCGCCACGGCTGGAGATCCTGGCCGGCGAATGGCAGGCGGCGTATGCCGGGCTGCCGGTCGCAGAAAGAGAAGCCTTGGATCTGGCGGCGGCGCGGGTCGAGGCGTTTCATCGCAAACAGCCCATGGATTCCTGGGTCGACGCGGGGCCGGACGGCACGCTCGGGCAGCTGATCCGGCCCATCGAGCGGGCAGGGGTCTACGTGCCCGGGGGGACCGCGCCGCTGCCCTCGTCGCTCTTGATGGCGGCCATCCCGGCCCGTGTGGCGGGCGTGCGCGAAGTGATCGTCTGTACACCGCCGGGGCGCAACGGCGCCGTACCCGCCCTGATCCTTGCCGCCGCCTATCGGGCCGGCGTCGACCGGTTGTTTGCGTTGGGTGGGGCGCAAGCTATTGGGGCCATGGCCTATGGCACCGAGAGCGTGCCGGCCGTGGACAAGATTGTCGGCGCCGGCGGCCTGTTCGTGACGCTGGCCAAGCGCCAGGTCATCGGCATGGTGGGCATCGACGGTTTCTATGGCCCGACGGAGACTCTGCTTATTGCCGATGATAGCGCTAACGCGGCCTGGGCCGCGGCGGACTTGCTCGCACAGGCCGAGCACGACGTATTGGCGTCGCCCATCCTGCTGACCCCCTCACCGGCCCTGGCCGAGGCCGTGGCGCGAGAGGTTGCCGGCCAGTTGGAGGGCCTGAGCCGGGCTGACATCGCCGCCGTGGCGCTGGCGAACCGGGGCGGCATTGTCGTCACCCGCGACCTGGGGCAGGCGGTGGACCTGGCCAACGCGTATGCTCCCGAACACCTCTGCCTGCTCGTGGCCGACCCCTGGTCGCTGGTTGGGCAGATCCAGAACGCGGGCGGGATCTTCGTCGGGGAGTACTCCTTCGAGGTCCTGGGCGACTACGTGGCGGGCCCGAGCCACGTCATGCCCACCGAAGGCAGCGCGCGGTACGCCAGCCCGTTGAGCGTGGCCGACTTCGTCAAGCGCATCAGCCTGGTGGCCTTAGGAGCGGGCGCCGGCGCCCGCCTGGCCGCCTCCGCGGCAGTGCTGGCACGCGGCGAGGGCCTCACGGCGCATGCTGCAGCCGCTGATGCGCGGGTTGAGGGGAAGAAGTGAGCCAGGCGAATTTCGCAGGATTGCTCCTGCCGCACATCGCGGGGATGGAACCCTATACGCCGATCCTGCCGTTTGAGGTGCTCAGCCGTCAACTGCGGCGCGCTCCCGAGCAGATCATCAAGCTGGACGCGAACGAGAACCCATACGGGCCGGCCCCGGCGGTACGCGAGGCGCTGGCCGGCTATCCGTTCCTGCATATCTACCCCGATCCGGAGCAGCATGCATTGCGGGCCGCCCTGGCGGAGTACACCGGGCAGCCGGCAGCCAACATCCTCACCGGGCAGGGCGCCGACGAGCTCATCGATTTGCTCAGCCGCATTTTCCTGGGTCCCGGCGACGCGATCATTGACTGCCCGCCCACTTTCGGCATGTACAGCTTCGACGCCGGCCTGGCAGGGGCGAGGGTGATCCGGGTGCCGCGGGGCGCCGATTTCAGTGTCGACGTGAAGGGCATTGCCGACGCGGCGAGGGGGGACTCGGGCGCCAAGCTGCTGTTTCTGACCTCGCCCAACAACCCCGACGGCAGTTTGCTGCCCTCAGGCGAGCTCGCCAGGTTGTTAGACCTGCCGCTGATAGTGGTCCTGGACGAGGCCTACGTCGAATTCGCCGGGCTAGCCTGCTCGCTGGCCGGTTGGGTCCGCCGGCATACCAACCTGGTCGTGCTCCGCACGTTCAGCAAGTGGGCAGGCATCGCCGGACTGCGGCTGGGCTACGGCATATTTCCGGATTGGCTGATGCCCGCGCTGTGGCGGGCCAAACAGCCCTACAACGTGAACGTCGCGGCTACGGTCGCCGGGCTGGTTTCGCTCGAGCACAGGCAGGAGATCCAGCCAACCGTCGAGGCGCTGATACGCGAGCGAATCCGGCTGGAGCGGGAACTGAAGGCCATTCCCTACTTGCGACCCTATCCCAGCCACTCGAACTTCGTGCTCTGCCGGGTGTCCGGCCGGGATGCCGCGGCCTTGAAGGCCGCGCTGGCGGGCGAGGGTATCCTGGTGCGCTATTTTGCCAAACCGGGCCTGGAAAACTGCATCCGTGTCAGCGCCGGGCGGCCGGAGCATACGGACGCATTATTGCAGGCGCTGAGGAGATTAGAGGGCCAGTGAGTCAAGCGGCTGCCCGCTCCCAAAGCTGCGCCAGTTGGTCGGGATGATCGAGGACCGCGTCGGCGCCCAGGGAGACGAATTGCGAGCGGAATCCATCTTTATCCGCCGCAGTGGTCAGGCCGATGGCCAACCAGGGACGGGCGTTCGGTCCGGTACGGGCGCGCTGCACGGCAATCATATCGTCCCTGGTATCGCCGACGTAGGCGGCGAGCAAGCGGCCGGACGGGTCCAGGGCGTCGGCGGCCCGCTGCAAAAGATAAGGATGGGGCTTGAGCAGCGAGGGGCCGCCCGGCGCCTGGGCCGCCAGGGCATCGCTCATAGTCGCGATGGGGCATGCGCATGGGCCGGCCTCTGCCGGCGTACCAGGCGCGACCGAATCGTTTGACGAAGCCGGGCCTGCAAAGAAAAGCTCCAGCCCCAGGCGGGCGAGTGTCGGCTCCACTTCGAACCCGGCGCGACCGGTGGCGATGCCCAGGCGGGCGAAGCGGCTCAGGGCCTCCAGTGTGTCGAGGCCGATCAGCAATTGTTCGCGTTCGATGAATCCGGGTCCCGCGTAGAAGCGAGGCGGAAATCCGTAGGCCCGGCTGAAAAGGGATACGCCGAGGTAGATCTCCTCGAAGACGCGCTGTACCAGGTCAGTCTTGTCCGCGGAGCCCGCGTGACAGACCAGGTGCGTGTTGCGCCCGCCCGTAAACCGGCGTAGCCCCGCCTGGCCACCACCCGCGGCGCGGATGGCCCCAGTCAGCCGGTCGAAGTCGGGCCGGGGTGGGGTCAGCCCGGCCAACGGAGCAGCGGCCACACGCAGCGCGGCAAGCAGAGCTTCCTGGTCGGGGCAGGCGCTTTCCGGGCACGACAGGGGCGCAGCCGGCGGCAGACCGGCTAACAACAGTTCCAGATAACCGGCGGTCAGGTCCCAGTCGTCGTTAAAGCCGCCTATCAGCTTGAACTGGTCGTAGTCGTCGCCCGACAGCGACGGCGCTTGAAGCCCTAACAGGCGCAGGTACTGCCCGGCGGCAGCCGGCGTGGCTTCCCGGAACGACTGGCTCACATCTACCAGCGTACCGTCCATGTCGAAGATAATGATGGCTGGGCGAGGTACTTGATTGATCTCGGGCATAGGGCAGCATTGTCGCAAGGATCGGCTGCTTTGTCAATAGGAGGCACGATGCGCCAAGCAACGATAGACCGGACTACGAGCGAGACCGAAATCCATCTGACCCTGGCCGTGGATGGGCACGGTCAGGCCAAGGTGAGCACAGGTCTGGGTTTTCTCGACCATATGCTGACCCTGTTTGCCCATCATGGCCTGTTCGACCTGACCCTGGAGGCCAAAGGCGACCTGCAAGTGGATGCGCATCATACCGTCGAAGACGTCGCCATCTGCCTGGGCCAGGCGCTGAACCAGGCGCTGGATGACAGGGCGGGCATTGTGCGGATGGCGGATTGTTTCGTTCCCATGGACGAGGCGCTGAGCTTCGTGGCGGTGGATCTGAGCGGCCGACCGTACGCGGTGATCGATGTCGCATGGCACGGCCCGGCGTTGGGCGGCATGGAACCGGACATGGTGCAGCACTTTCTGGAGACGCTGGCCGCGAGTGGGCGCTTCAATCTGCACGCGAGGGTGCTATATGGGCGCAACGACCATCACCAGGCCGAGGCACTGTTCAAGGCGTTGGCACGGGCCCTGGATGCGGCGACGCGGATCGACCCGCGTCGCCAGGGTATCCCCTCGACAAAGGGCAAACTGGCATGAGTGAGCAGCCCTGGATTGCAGTCGTGGACTACGGTGTGGGCAACCTGCGCAACGTCTATAAAGCCCTGGAAGCGGCAGGCGCGCCGGCGCGTGTGGTGACCGAACCGGGCGGCATGCGGGGCGCGGCCGGGATCGTGCTGCCGGGGGTCGGCGCATTCGGCGATGCAGCCGCTAACTTCCGTCGCGCCGGCTTTAGCGAGCCGTTGCGCAGCGCGGTTGAGGGAGAGGTCCCGCTGCTGGGCATCTGCGTCGGGATGCAGTTGCTGTTCGACGAGAGCGAGGAGATGGGCCGCCACGCCGGGCTGGGTATTATCCCCGGCCGCGTGCTGCGCTTCCGGCGCGACATGCGCGGGGCTGACGGGCGGCCGCTCAAGGTGCCGCACATCGGCTGGAACCAGCTGGAACAGGCCCGGCCGGCCGACCCGCTGCTGGCCGGCGTTCCTGACCTGGCCTACGCCTATTTCGTGCATTCGTACTATTGCGCGCCGCAGACACCCGACTGTGTGCTCACTCTAACCGCCTACGGTATCGAATTTGCTTCGGTGGTGCGGCGCGGCAAGGTGTGGGGCATCCAGTGCCATCCCGAGAAAAGCCAGGACGTAGGGCTGCGTATTCTGCGGAACTTCGTAGGCATTGTGAGGGGACTGCCGCCCAGTGGCGAATCCGGGGTGGTCCATGGCGCGAGCGCCGCGGCAGGGAGCGATCGATGATCATCTTTCCGGCCATAGACTTGCGCCAGGGACGGGTCGTGCGGCTGCGACAGGGCGATCCCGCGGCACAAACGGTGTTCGGCGAAAATCCGGCTGAAGTCGCCCGCGGGTGGGCGGCCCAGGGCGCTGAGTGGCTGCACGTGGTTAACCTGGATGGCGCGTTCGGGGCGGCGGAGGGCGCCACACTCAACTTGCGCCGGCTGGCCGAGATCCGCGCTACCTCGGCGCTGCCGATCCAGTTCGGCGGCGGCATACGCGCCGCGGACGACATGGCGCGTGCCTTCGACCTGGGTGTGACCCGCGTGGTGCTCGGCACGGCTGCCGTTCGCCGGCCACAGCTTGTCGAGACGGCAGTGCTCCGCTTCGGAGCCGAGCGCATCGTGGTCGGGATTGACGCGCAGAACGGCCGGGTCGCCGTCGCGGGCTGGCAGGAAACGTCCGAATTGAGCGCCTTGGAACTGGCACAGCGCATGGCCGCCATGGGTGTAGTCCGAGCGGTCTACACCGATATCGCGCGTGACGGCATGCTTTCCGGCGCCAATGTGGCCGCGACGGCCGCGCTGGCGCGCGCCAGCGGGCTCAAGCTCATCGCGAGTGGCGGCGTTGCGGGCCTCGAGGATATTCGCTCCCTGACCGAGCATCAAAGCGACGGCATCGAGGGCGCGATAATCGGTCAGGCGCTCTACAGCGGCGCGGTCGAACTGGCGGCGGCGATTCGCGTGGCGCGGGCAACGGGATCGGGGACCAGTCAGGTGTTCGGGGGATCAGATGCTGGCTAAACGGATCATACCTTGCCTGGACGTAAAGGACGGGCGAGTGGTCAAAGGGGTCAAGTTCCTTGAACTGCGCGATGCCGGCGACCCAGTCGCGCAGGCCCAGGTGTACGATCGCGAGGGCGCGGACGAGCTGGTGTTCCTGGACATCACCGCCAGCTACGAGCGGCGGGACATTGTCATCGGCATGGTGCGGCGCGTGGCCGATTCGGTATTCATCCCCTTCACCGTAGGCGGCGGCATCCGCACGGTCGAGGACATGCGAGGCCTGTTGCTGGCAGGGGCCGACAAAGTTTCGATCAATACGCCTGCCGTCCGCACTCCCGACCTAATCACCGCCGGCGCGACCCGTTTCGGCAGCCAGTGCATTGTCGTAGCTATCGACGGTCGATGGCAGGGCGACCACTGGGAAGTGTTCGTAGACGGCGGGCGCGTGGCAGTAGGGTTGGATGTGGTAGAGTGGGCGCGCGAGGTCGAGCGTCGCGGGGCGGGCGAGATCCTGCTGACGAGCATAGACACCGACGGGACGCGCGCCGGATATGACATACCCATGCTGCGGGCGGTTGCGCAGGCAGTGAACATCCCGGTGATCGCGTCAGGGGGGGCCGGCGCGCTGGAGCATTTCGAGGCCGCGCTTACCACCGGTTGCGCGGATGCGGCGCTGGCCGCGTCGCTCTTCCACTACCGCGACCTGTCGGTCGGGGATGTGAAAGGCTACCTGGCCGGACGCGGCGTGGCGGTGCGTTTAACGGAGATCAGCGCCGGAGACTGATGCGGTTGGGAGGATAGTCTATGCCCGAGACGGCAACCTGGGATGATTTGTGCTGGGACGAGCGTGGTTTGCTGCCGGCCGTTGTGCAGGACGACGAGACCGAGCAGGTGCTGATGGTAGCCTGGATGAACCGGGAGGCCCTGCAACTGACATTGGAGACCGGCGAGACCTATTTCTGGAGCCGCAGCCGGCGCGCTCTCTGGCACAAGGGCGCCACGTCAGGCAACATCCAGCACGTGACGGCGATAAAGGTGGACTGTGACGGCGATACTCTGCTGGTTCGCGTGCACCCAGCCGGGCCCGCCTGCCACACCGGCGCCGCAAGCTGTTTCTATCGATCAATGGCCAAGGCAGGGGAGCACGCCCAGGGTTCGCCTACCCCGTCAGGCCTGGCCGGCCAAGGAGCGCAAAGTGAGTGACGTACTGGCACACCTCTGGCAAACTATCGAGGAACGCAAGCTAAACGCGCCGGCCGGCTCGTACACCGCCGGCCTGTTCGCCGCCGGGTTGCCGCGCATTGCCCAGAAAGTAGGCGAAGAAGCCGTCGAGGTCGCCGTGGCGAGCCTCAGCCAGGACGACGAGCATGTGCTCGCGGAGATGGCCGACCTGGTTTACCATTCGCTGGTGCTCCTGTCGGCGCGTAACCTCACCTGGGAACAGGTCGAAGCCGAGCTGGCGCGGCGCTTCAAGTAACAGAAACGCCCCGGCTGGCAGTCGGGGCGTTTCTGTTGCAGCAAAGCTGATCCTTCAGATTGCCTGCGCTAACTTTCGTGTTTGCCCGAGGACGGACTGCACCACAGAGCGGAGCTCCTCGAGGCTGAAGGGTTTCGTAATGAAGGCGTCTGCCGGAGGGGGCTGCCTACCGGCCCAGGCATTGGCAACTCAGGCGGTGACCAGAATGACGGGCAGATGCTTCAGCAGGGCATCGGCTTGCATCGCTTCAGTCACCTGCCAGCCATCCCAGCCGGGGAGCATCAGGTCCAGGAGCACCAGGTCGAGGCGCGTATTGCGCATCAAATCGAGGGCCTGTAGGCCATCGTTGGCGCCGCATACTTCAAAATCGAGACGTCGCAACGCCAATTGCACCAGTTCGATCATCTCTGGTTGGTCGTCGACATAGAGTATCTTGTAGGGCCTGTTTTCCATATTCGATCGTCAAGACGTAGGAACAGCATGCAAGTTACGCAATGAATAAGCGAGTTTTGTCCGGCCGGGCAGCAAATGTGAAATGCCAGCGACGATAAGCTATAATCCGGACATATTCGACCGACTCAAACCCCAATGAGGTAACTATATGTCTATCACCCGCGCTGGAGACCTGGTGCTGTTGATCAGTCCGGAACACAAACGTTATCTGATCAAGCTGCAACCGGGTGGCAGCTGGTTCTCCCACCGGGGAAGCATCGAACACGATGTGCTCATCGGCCAACCGTTGGGCCGCACAGTCAACACACAGCATGGCTACGCGTACCTGGCACTGGAGCCTTCGACCAACGACCTGATCCAGGACATGCCTCGCACCACTCAGATCATTTATGGTAAAGATGCCGCCCAGATTGTCTTGCGCCTGAACCTCTATCCGGGCCGGCGGATCGTAGAGGCAGGTACCGGCAGCGGCGGGCTGACGCTGCTGCTCGCCCGCACGGTGATGCCCACCGGTCAGGTATACAGCTACGAAACGCGGCCGGAAAGCTACGCCATGGCACGCGACAACCTGGTCGAGCTAGGAGTACAACCTTACGTCACTCTTTATAACGAGGATATCAGCGCGGGCTTCCACGAGACAGAAGTAGACGCCTGCTTCCTGGACGTGCGCGAACCATGGTTGTTCTTGGATCAGGCCTGGACGACGCTCAAGGGCAGCGGTTTTTTCGGCGCGCTGCTGCCCACGGCCAATCAAGTCAGCGAGTTGCTCACCGGCTTAGAAGCGCGGCCATTCGGCGACATCGCCGTGGAAGAAGTCCTCATCCGGCCCTGGAAGCCGGTCCCAGCACGCTTGCGCCCCGCAGATCGAATGCTGGCGCACAGCGCGTTCCTCATTTTCGCGCGCAAGATCGCGCGGGATGATCCGTCGCTGAAATTGAGTTGGATGCCGGAAAAGAAACAGCGCGCCTACCTGGCGAAACAGGTGATGGCGCAACGCGAGGCCGCTCGCAATTGTGAGCCGCCGCTTGAAATGCCGGAGCCCGACAAGGTCGACCAGGTCGACGAGGTCGATGCGGTCGACGAGGTCGCCACGGTCTCAGCCTGCCGGCGTGACTAGCGCTTGCGGGCGATAGTCAGCGCCGTGCCGAGCAGCCCCGCCCCGCCCAATGCTCCCAGCCCCCCCCAGAGAAGCCCCTGCAGCGTGCCCACGCCGCCCTGTCCTCCTCCGGATGCTGCCGGGCGGGCCGGCACAGGCGCCCCGGGCGTAGCCGTCGGCCGCAGCGGCAACGTGGCCGTGGCGGTGGGTGCGGGCGTGTAGGTCTGCGTGGGCGTCGGCGTATCTGTCGGCGTCGTCGTGGCCGTGGGCGTCAGGGTCGGCATGGCTGTGCTGGTGGCGGTGGCAGTCGGCGATGCAGTCGGCGAAGCGGCCGGCCGGCGTGTTGGCGAAGGTTGGACCTGCGCGACGACGACCGGAGCCCGAGTAGACGTCGGAACGGCCGTCGGCGGCGGGGGCGGCGCGTTCGGATCGACGTACAGACCCAGAGCATCGGCAAAAAACCAGTTGGGCGGCGCGGAATAGTTATGATCTACGTCGAGAAACACGGTGATGGTTGAACTGCGAGCCACGGCGCTGACGTCGATATTGCTGGGATCGGGAGACGGGCGGTTCAGCATTTTGCCTTTGTCCCGGTAAAACTGCGACCAGACGATGTTGGCGGAGTTAGGGTCCGTGCCGCCGGTAGGATCAATCCCAAGCCGCCGGCCAAACGAGGCATAGCCGTCTCCCACTGCCCAGCCGATCGAGGCCTTATAGGCTACCCCCGGTTGCAGGCCACCGACCTGCGTATAGATACCGGCGTGAAATGTCCCGCCGTCTGACCACATGCGCAGGCTCGGCGCGCCCCAGGTCGTATCGCTGGCCTGGCTGAAATCCAGGTCACCGGAAAGCACATATTCTTTGAAATCCTGGGGCAATTGCCGGGGCGGAGAGCCGTACCAGCCATTGAAGTTGCAGTTAGAAATAAGGTTGCCTGGGTCGCACCCATGCTGCGCGATCACCGCATCGGCGGCTAATAAGAGACCCAAAAAGACAAACAGGGCAAGCGCAGCGAGGCGGCGCGTGCGTACATTGGGGGCTGGCATGAAGGCAGTATATCCCAAAGCATATTGAGTGTCAAAAGGAGACCAGATCATTTGGAATCTGGCTTCCATTCCCCATCCCTCCTGTGATGTCCGTCACCCTTCGTGCTTTTGACACACTGTGTGCTATCATAAGGCAAATTCCCGACTATTCCTGCTATGGAGTGAGAAAGCTGAAAGGTTGCATGAGAGACCGCGCCGTTTTGTCAGGGCTGATTGCCGTCCTGTTTA
>JADGQF010000337.1 GCA_017882045.1 Anaerolineales bacterium | reverse complement strand
CTGCGCGATAGAGAGCAAGTAGGCGGTCGCGCCGGCGACCCTCGAAGCCGCCGGGAAGGGCTCCACCCTGGCCGGCGATGCGACCGCAGCCTGGCAGGTTTACCGGGATGCTGTCCTCGGCTACGAGATCAAATATCCACAGGGCTGGCGCTCGTTTCAGCCGGCGGCCGGTCGCACCTCGACCGGTCCGATCGTCAACGTAGTCGGCTTTGCTCCCGCCGGCTGGGAGGCGGAGCAGGCGGTCTCGAATGACGTCTACCGGGCGCCCGCCGACGAATTTCGCCAGGCTTACCCGCGCGCCGGCCGCCTCGAGAATTTGACCCTCAACGGTTACGCGGTGCTCTACGGGCCAGGGGATTCGTCCAGCGGTCCAGTGTACGTGTTCCAAAGCCCGCAAGATGCTCGCTTGCGCATCGTCCTCGCTCTGACGCCAGACACAGCCTTCGCGGGGCTCGACCAGGTGGTCGCGCCGATGGCGGCTACGCTGCGCTTCTCCCACTAGACCCCCGACGCTTCAGGCCTGGCCACCTGACCAGGCCACATACCGTCTACCTGTCCAGCCCGCTACTCTCCAGACGCCGGGTGCGCCTGGGGAGTCTTTTGTGTTAAAATGCTGGAGTCGTGACGGTACGCGCCGTCAGAAGGAGCTATCGGTGCTTCAATCTATTCTGGACTGGGTCGATCCGACCGGCCCCTCCCGGCCTGTGTCGGGCAGCGTCCCGCATTTGCGCTGGGAGCAGGTTGGCCTTTTCCTCGCGCTGGCCTTTGGCCTCACCTGGCTGCTGGACCCCCTCCTATGGTTGGCCGGCGGGCTGAGAGTGCCGGCTGCGACCCTGGTGCTGCAGGCCCAGATGCTCTTGCCCGCCTTCAGCGCGATCTTGTTGGGATTGTTTTTCTTCGCGAACAGTCCCCTCCACGTCCGCACCAACCGTTCCCCGGCGCGCCTGTTCCTCTACTATTACCTGTTCCTGACAGTAGTTTACGTGGCCTTCGCCCTGGCCTCCGTGGCCGCGCCGCAACTGCTGACTATGACCGTCGCCATCAGCCTGCTCCTCTCCGTCCTGGGACTGCTGCTGGCGATCGTGTTGCGCTTCGTCTCTGGCCGGCCCGCCTACGCGCGCCTGGGCCTGGCAGGCGCGCCGCTAAAATACTGGGTGCGCTTTGGAGCCGGCCTGGTCCTGTTCTACGCGCTGCAGACCGCGCTCAACTATGTTTTCGGGTTGGGCGAGTTCGTACATCTGCGTGCTATTTTGCCCCAGCAGCCCTCGCCTGCGCTGTCGCCGCTCGCCCTGCGGGCCGTGCTGGCCATGTTTATACTGGGCGACCCGCTGTGGCGGGAATGAGGCGCGCCGGGCGCTCGGCCCCGGCTTCGCATGCGTGAATAGGGAGGGTACATGGTCCCTACGATGCCAACTGCGACTACTTTCCTGCGTGATCTGGGTGACGGGCTGGTCATGCGCCGGGCTGTGGCGGCTGACGCCGATGCCTTGCTCGCGTTGCACGCGGCCACCTTTCGTGAGGAGGAGACCGGGGAGCCGACCGTGCGCCTGGCTGGCTGGACCCGTGATCTGATGTCCGGTGACCACCCGACCTTCCGGCCCGGCGATTTCACCCTGGTCGAAGATACGAAGAGCGGGGAACTGGTCTCTTCGCTGAACTTGATCTCACAGAAGTGGAGTTACGCCGGCATCGAATTCGGCGTCGGACGCCCGGAGCTCGTTTGCACCCTGGCCGCCTACCGCAACCGCGGCCTGGTGCGTGCCCAGTTCGCAGTCATTCACGAGTGGAGCGCGCAGCGGGGCGAACAGGTGCAGGCGATCACAGGCATCCCCTTTTACTATCGGCAATTTGGCTACGAAATGGCCATGAACCTGGGCGGGGCGCGCGCCGGCGTCTGGAGCCAGGTGCCACCACTCGCCGCCGGCCAGAGCGAGCCGTACCAGGTGCGGCCGGCGGGCGAGGACGACCTGGGCTTCTTCATGGCGCTGGCCGTCCAGGCGGACGCTCGTTCGCTGGTGGCGTGCGTGCGCGACGAGGTGCTCTGGCGCTACGAACTGGCCGGCAAGCATCCGCCGAGTATGGAGCGCTTCGAGCTGCGGGTGATCTTTACACCCGCCGGCGAGCGCGTGGGCGGCTTCATCCACCCAGGTGGGCTCTGGCGCCTGGGGATGGGCATCACCTTCTGGGAACTCGCGCCCGGCGTCTCCTGGCTGGCGGTTGCGCCCAGCGTGTTGCGCTATCTGCAGCGCGTCGGGGATGAATACGCGGCTGCGGCCGAGGCCGAGGCCGGCAAACAATGTACTGGCTTCGGGCTGGCGCTGGGCGCCGAGCACCCGGCCTACCAGGCCCTGCGCGACTGGATTCCTGCCTACCACAAACCCTACGCCTGGTATCTGCGCGTAGCGGATCTGCCAGGTTTCTTGTGGCGTCTGGCGCCCGTGTTGGAGCGCCGCCTGGCCGAGTCGCCCGCGGCAGGCCATAGCGGCGAGCTAAAGATCAGCTTCTATCGGGACGGCCTGCACCTGGTCCTCGAAAATGGCCGGCTGACCCAATGCGGGCGCTACCGGCCCCTGCCGGATGTCAAGGACTCGGCGGGTTTCCCTGGCCTCACTTTTCTGCAGCTTCTATTTGGCTATCGCAGCCTGGATGAATTGCGCTATGCCTTCGCCGATTGTTGGGTAGACGGCGACACACCGCGCGTTTTGCTCGAAGCAATGTTTCCCAAGCAGCCCAGCCACGTCTGGCCGGTCAGTTAACCCAGGAGGAGGTTTCTTTATGCTTGCTGTCGAATCTGTCGCACAGGGGCGCACCAGGGGCGTCTCGGGCCAGTTGAAGGTGTTCGCCGTGATGATCGGCTTATATGTGCTCGCTGCTGCCGTCTATATCCTGGTCCCCGGCGGCATGCTCGACCCGGCTTCGACGCCTGCCGCGTTGGCCGCCACGCCGAGGTCTAACTTGCCTGCTTGGCAGATCGTGCTGGCCAATGCCGCGCTGATCGTCGTTTTCTATGCACCCATGGGTCTGCTCGGTTACTGGCTGACCCGGCTGGCCCGTTTGCCCGGCATCTACCGGCCGGGCGCTGGTTGGCGCAACTGGGCCGTGCGCCCGCTCGCCATCGGCGCAGCCGCCGGGCTGGTCCTGATGGCTTTTGACCTGGGCGCCAGCCGACTGGGCGGGTTTATGAGCTTCCCGCACCCGAAGTTCCCGGCCTCGATCCTGGCCTCCCTTTCGGCCGGCATCGGCGAGGAAATCCTGACCCGTCTCTTTGTGATGGGCCTGTGGGCCTTCGTGCTTACCCGGCTGCTGGCCAGGATCTTTCCCGGACGGCGGACGCGCCCGGTTGCGCTGTGGATAGCCAATGGTATCGCGGCCCTGGCCTTTGCCGCCAGCCACCTGCCGGCCGTCATGCTGCTGGCCGGTGGGACCAACGCCGCAGGCGGCCTGACGTTCGACCTGTCAGCCGTCCCGGTCTTTACCCTGGTCGAGGGGTTCTTGCTGAACGGGCTGGTGGGGATCCTGGCCGGGCGGGCCGCTCAACGCGATGGGCTGGTGGCGGCCTCCGGCATTCACTTCTGGGCCGATATCGTCTGGCACGTGATCTACGGCGTGCTGGGGTGAAGCGCCGCCGGCGGCTCTTATGATCCGCATCATGTATGATCCGCATCATGGCATCGTGGAGAATCGTGCGCGTTTGTGATTACGGTAGGTGATCGGAACCGGCGATGCTTCAGGCGATGAGCGTCTGGCCTGGTAGTAGATTCATAGCACGAGATCGCCCGGCCAACAAGCATCTTCGTCATGTGGCGGGCGAAATGTGAGATAGGATAGCTACCCCTCGCTCCTTGTCTCTTCCTGCGCCTCGGCCTTTTCCTCCCAGAATTCCCCGATGTCATGGTCACAGTTGCGCCTCGAGAAGGGTGCTGCCAGCTTTACGATAGTCGTGGAACTTCAGGAACTGGTGCACGAGGAATAGATCCCCTTGTTCACTGCCAGCATCCCCGTGCTGAAAGCGGGAAAGCAGGGTTCCCTTTTGGTTGACTCGGTTCTAGATTCTGTTGGTGAGATGTAGGGACAGGCGCTACTGACAAAAATGGGCCAAGCGGCCATTGTGAGTATCAAAACCAACACAAGGCGGACCGCAAAGCCCATGAACATTATAGAACGCGGCAGGGCCCACCTGCAATCTCTGATAGCACTGGCCAAGCGCACGGTTTGGGATTGGAAGCAGTGTCCGGGCTGTGGCAGCACCTGGACGAGTTGCTGGGGCACTTATGGGCGCAACCCCTGGTTTTTGGAGCAGGGACGGCGGGAGGTGCGCATCCAGCGCCACATGTGCTATCAATGTGGGCACACATATTCGGAGCAGTCGGCCCTTCTGGTACGGGGCAGTTGGTACGCCCGTGAGGTGCATCGCAGTGCGATTGATCATTGGCAGCACATGGGCACCTCGCTGCGCCGGACGGCAGAGAGCCTGCGGTCC
>JADGQF010000336.1 GCA_017882045.1 Anaerolineales bacterium | reverse complement strand
CGTCCTCGAGCGCGATGGTCTCGACTGCGGTGTGCATGTAGCGCAGGGGGATGCTGATCAGCGCGGTCGCGACGCCGGCACGCGTCAGTTGGATGGCGTTCGCGTCGGTGCCCGTGCCGCGCGGGGCGGCTTCGAGCTGGTAGGGGATGCCCTCTTCCTCGGCAGTTTGGATCAGCATCCGCTCGACCACCGGGTTGATGTTCGCGCCGCGCGCGATCACCGGTCCCTCGCCCAGCTTGATGTCGCCCAGCCGCCGCCGGTCCATGTCCGGATGGTCGGTGGCGTGGCACACGTCGACGGCGATGCCGATCTTCGGGTCGACGCCGTAGGCACTGGTGGTCGCGCCGCGCAGGCCCACCTCTTCCTGCACCGTCGACACGGCGAAGACCGCCGCGCTGAAGCTCTTGCCCTCCAGCAGGCGCAGCACGTCGCCGATGGCGAAGCTGCCGGCCTTGTCGTCGAAGGCGCGCGAGACCGCAATGTCACCGCGCAGGATTTCGAACGCCTCGACATAGGTCACCGGGTCGCCGACCCGCACCAGTTCTGCGGCCTCTTGCCGGTTCTTGACGCCGATGTCGATCCAAAGGTCCTGGATCTCCGGTGACTTCTTGCGGTCCTCCGGGGTCATCACGTGGATGGCCTTCTTGCCCGTCACGCCCGGCACGACGCCGTTCTTCGTGTGGATGCGCACGCGGTGGCCGGGAATGATGTTTAAGTCGAAGCCGCCGATGGTGCCGAAGAAGATGTAGCCTTCGTCGTTGATGTAGTTCACCATGAAGCCCAGCTCGTCGCAGTGACCGGCCAGGATGATGCGCGGCTGCCCGCCCTCGTTCTTGACGCCGAATGTGCTGCCGTGCATATCCGTGTACACACGATCGGCGTGCGGTCCCACGTTTTCGCGCCAGACGCGTTGCGCCGGTTGCTCGAAGCCCGACGGGCTGGGAGCCTCGAGCATGGTCCTCAGGAAATTGATCGAGCTTTCGTTCACCACATTCTCCTTTCGATGGCGAGGTCGGTCAGACCCTTCCATATTATAGCGCAGGATCGCCGCGCCCCAAGTATGGCGCGATCTATTTCAACCAGGGGCATAGCGAGCGTCTCATGGGTGGGTTTGCCCGCCCACGGCGCGCGGTTTATACTATACGGGCTACCATCCCAGGCCGTCGAGATGCAAAATGGACCAGCCCAACCTGCTCGAAATCCGCCACCTCACCGTCGTCTACGGTGCCACCCCTGCCCTGACGGACCTGTCGCTCGCCGTCCGCCCGGGTGAGATCCATGCCCTGCTGGGCGAGAACGGCGCCGGCAAGACCACGCTGCTTAAGCTGCTGGGCGGGCTGCGTCCCGGCGGCGCCTACACAGGTGAGATTCTCCTCGACGCCCGGCCGCTTGTTCCGCTCACGCCGCGCGATATCCTCTCACAAGGCATTGCCGTTCTGCCGCGCCGGCTGAGCGTTTTCCCGGCCCTGAGCGTGGTCGAGAACATCCTGATCGGCCACATACCCTCCGGCCGGTCGTTCCTGACCAACATGCCGGCTGCCCGGCAACAGGCCAACGAGACCCTGCAGCGCCTGGGGGTCAGCCTGTCGCTGGAAAGCCGGGTTTCGCAGCTCAGCGAGGCGCAGAAGCGCGTCGTGATGCTGGCGCGCGCGCTCAGCACCCACCCGCGCCTGATGGTGCTCGACGAACCGGCCACCTCCGTGCCCGGCGCCGGCGAGATGAGCCAGTTGATCCGCATCTTGCGCGCGCTGGCGGGGCAGGGCCTGGCCATGCTCTACCTGACACATAGCGTCCCCGAGGCGATGGACGTCGGCGACCGGATCAGCGTGCTGCGTGACGGCACGGTCGTCGACACCCTCGAGAGGATTGCCTTCGAGCAGACCCGGCTGATGCTGGCCATGATGAGCCAACATCCCGAGCGTGCGGCCGGGCCGGATGATGAACAGGAAGGCACAGGTGGGGTCTTCGGCAGCCTGCGCTCGATGTTTGACTTCCGCAGACGACGCGGCTGAGGGACGCCGCGCGCCGCGCTCGGGGGGCCGCGCGGCGCGACAGGGGAAGCGAAATGTTACGCAAAGAGCTGCACGAAGCCAACCGCCTGGCGTGGAATGAGGCCACCGCGGCCCACAACAGTCACAAGCGGGACCAGGCCGCCTACCTGCGCGCGGGCGGCAGCACCCTGTACCCGGAGGAGCAGGCGCTGCTGGGCGACCTGGCCGGCAAAGCGTTGCTGCACCTGCAGTGCAACGCCGGGCAGGACACGCTCAGCCTGGCGCGGCAGGGCGCGGTCGTCACCGGGGTTGACATAAGCGATACGGCGATCGACTTCGCCCGCCGGCTTGCGGCCGAGTCGGGCATCCCGGGCACGTTCGTGCGCGCGGACGTCTATGACTGGCTGGCGCAGGCCGCCCGGGAAGGGCAGCGCTTCGACCGGGTGTTCAGCTCTTACGGGGCCGTCGTCTGGCTTTCCGACCTGGCCGCCTGGGCACAGGGCATTGCGGCCCTGCTGGCGCCGGGCGGGCGCTTCGTACTGGTCGAGTTCCATCCGTTCTCGATGGTCTTTGAATGGGACTGGACGCTGAAATACCCTTACTTCAACGCGGGGCAGCCGGCGGCTTACGAAACGGGCATCGGCGACTACGTGGCCATGTCCGGTCTGGCGTTGGCGCCCTCGGGCTATCTGGAGGGTGTCGCCGACTTCAAGAACTCACACCCGGGCTACGAGTTCAACTGGACGATCGCCGACATCCTGGGCGCGCTGCTCGGCGCCGGCCTGGCGATCACGGCTTACCGGGAGTACCCCTACGCCAACGGCGCCAAGCTGTTCAGCGGCATGCGCGAACTGCCGGGCGGTCGCATGGTGCCACCGGAGGGACTGCCCGCCCTGCCGCTGATGTACGGCGTGTCGGCGGAGTTAACCGCGCGATAGGCCGTCAACGAATTCCCCGAACGAATACACGAAATGTGTCGCGCGGGTGTTCGGTGCGAAATTCCGATTCGCCTTCCTGTCAATCCTGTCCATCCTGTCAATCCTGTTCATCCTGTTCATCCTGTTAAGTTACCGCTGCGCGTTGCGGGCTGAGTCGAGTTTGGCCCCCGTCGTCCTCGCCGGTGTCCTCGCCGCCGGTGTCTGCACCGCTGTCTGCACCGCTGTCGTCCTCGCCGCCATTGTCTTCGCCGGTTGCCTTCTCGTCCTCCTCCTGCAGGGCAAGCTCCAGCAGGGCGATCTGGCGGCGTTCCTCGGGGTCGCTGAGCTTCACCCAGTTGGGCGCCGCCTCGCCGTGCTCGAGCTTGCTGGCGATGAAGTGGCCGGGGCTGACGATGTTCCGGCCGTGCTGGCGCACGTAGGCCAACCAGTAGATGATCTGCATCTTCAGGTAGGACGGATAGTAGCGCTCAGCGCGCGCCGCGGCGATCGCCTGGTTGGCGCGGGCGCGCGGGCAGGCGGTGCGCTCCACCAGCATATCGGCCACGCGCTGCGCCTCGGGCGGCAGGGCGGGCGGCTCGCCCCCGGAGGGCGATTTTTCCGCCTTCACACTATCTGGTAGTGGTGGTGGTTTTTCTGACTCGCGGTAGAGTGAGTCGATTAAACTACTACCACTACTACTACGGAGGAGGGCGAGAAAATCGCCCTCCGAGAGCGGAATTCTCGCCTTCCCAGCCTCAGGGGAAGTCGCCGGCGGGGCATCGCCCTTCTCTGCCGCCCCTTGCCCGCCGCCAAACAGGGACAACTGCCAGGCGCCGGCGGTCAGCCGCCAGCCGTTGTAGCGCCCCTCGTTCTGCACGAGGCCCAACTGCTCCAGCAAGCGCAGGGCAGCGGCCACGCTGTCTTTACGGTAGCCCGTCAGCGTAGTCAGCCAGCCGCTCCCGCTGGGGCGCCGGGTCAGCGCCAGGGCGAGCAGGCAGGAGAGGGGCGCGCCGCGCAGCGCGCGCAGCAGCAGAGCGTCGCCCATCATTGGAGGACCTTCAGGTTCATCGCGGCTCCCTCAGAGTGGTTGTTATAGAACGTCTGTTCGTATTGTAGTTCTCTTCGATCCGCTTGTCAACCATCAGTATACGATTATTACGTCTATAATTGACGTGGACTTCATCGCCTGAAAGTTGCCAATTACGATAATTATTGATATAGCATACAGTGTGATTGTCTCAGGCGCCCGGCAGACGTGCTTCCCAGGTAACGGGACTTTCTCACACCCATCCAACATGGAGGTCGCATGACGTTTATTGTGTTCATGCTGCTGTTTGTCGGGTTGTGCGGTTGGCTGGACGCCCGGCTCAACTGGGCCCGGCCCTGGGAGCCACGCCGTCAGGAGGTGAGGTAGATGTTCGCCGGTCACTTCGGTCTTGCCGCAGGCGTCAAGTCGCAGGAACCGGAGATGCCGCTCTGGGCGCTGATGCTCAGCACGCAGTTGCTGGATGTGCTGTTCGTGCCGATGTACCTGGCCGGCATCGAAACGACGCAACGCGTGCCCGGTGCGCCGGCCTATGGCGGCCTGGTCATTCACGCCA
>JADGQF010000335.1 GCA_017882045.1 Anaerolineales bacterium | reverse complement strand
GCCCTGCAATATGGCCTGTACCGTGCGATTGATGGCAATCTCTTGGTAGTAACGAGGGGTCTTGCCGCTGAGGTGATACGCGGGGGTCAGGAGCGATTTCGCGACGTCCCCGCTGACCTGCTGTCCGGCCTGCCAGCGTTGCCATAGCTCGTCGGGCGATGGAAAGGCGATGAGCAGGCGTTCTTGACCGGTGAAGTAGTCGAACTCTACCATGCCGTGCCCGTTGGTAGCGTATGCGAACTTGAGGCCGAGAATCTCCGCATAGTCCTTTGCCTGCTGCAACCCATGGCCGGGCGTTCTGTACTCGGCTTTGGCCTCGACCACGGCAATCGTGAAGTCGCGAGTATAGCGCAACAGGTAATCAGCGCGTTTTTGGGGGCGGCGTTTCACCTTTTCGCCGATAACCACAATCCGGCCATCGGTGAAGGACTTCTGCTCAGTAAAGGAGCGGGGCTCTTCATCCCACCCCGCGTCCGTAAGCTTGGGCAGGACGTATTTCCGACAGGTGTCGGCTTCGTTGGTCATGCGGAAACCCCAGCGTTGTCCGAGAGGCGTGTTGCATATGGGTGCAGTAACGTCGCTGGCTAGTATAACACAAACTCCCAATGCTGCCCAAGGTGCCAACGACATAACGACAGGGAGACCGTGAATCAGCCGTTTTGCCGCCAAACCACCCCTCTAAACTTGCGCATCCCGCGCTCCCGTGCTAACATCTACAACGTCGTTCGGGGATAGTTTAATTGGCAGAACGTCTGACTCTGGATCAGATAGTCGGGGTTCGAGTCCCTGTCCCCGAGTAATACTCCCTTTTAGCGAACGCCTGATATGTGTCAGGCGTGCCTGTTTTAAGGTCTCCCTCATGCCGCACTTCGGGATCATGGCTCGGCCGCCCGCTATGCTATAATAGGCTCATCGACAGGGCAGTTTGGGAACGGTCAGAGCATGCAAGATCAGAACGAGATCGCGGAGGTCATACGCCGGGCGCTGCAGGACAGGGACGACCTGGTGGCGGTCTACTTGTTCGGCTCTGTCGCCGCGGGGCGGGCGCACACGTTGAGCGACGTCGACGTGGCGGTGCTGTTCCGGGACGGGATAGCTGAGGAGTCTACGTTCGGGCGCGTGCTCGAAATCGGCACGGCGTTGGAGTCTGCGTTGTCCGGGTTGGTGGACGTGGTGGCATTGAACCAGGCGGGACCGGCCCTGTGCTTCCAGGTGTTGAGAAACGGCCGGCTGGTGATCGAACGGGACCGCGATGCGCGGTCGCTTTTTGTGATGCGGGCGCTGGGCCGCTATTACGATGCCAGGCCGTACCTCGATTATCAGAACGCCCAGCTAGTGGCCAGGCTGCGCCGGGAGGGACTGGGTCGTGGATACCATGGTGATCGTGACGCGCTTTCGGAAGCTAGACGGCTATCTGCGAAGCTTGCGGCAAATGCAAGACGTCCCGCTGGATGAATACCTGGACGACGACAATATCCAGACGATCGTAGAGCGGAAGCTGCAACTGGCAATCCAGGTGTGCATGGACGTGGCGAATTACCTGATCGGCCAGTTAGGGCTCGCGGCGCCGGATGCTCCCGAGAACGTGTTCCAGGCCCTGGGGCGCGAGGGGATCATCGACAAGGAACTGGCCTCGCATATGGCAGGCATGGTCCGGTTTCGCAATATCCTGGTGCACGACTACCTGGAGATCGACGCGCGCATCGTCTACAGCAATCTGGCCGAGGACTTGAAGGATTTCGATGAGTATGCCCGGCAGATTGCAGGGCGCTTCCTGGAGCAGTGAGCGGCAGAACGTCTGACTCTGGATCAGATAGTCGGGGTTCGAGTCCCTGTCCCGAGCCTGAGAGGTCCACTACCGTGCGTGGTGGGCCTTTTTCGTTGTCCGGCCGGTCGCCCCTCAGGCGGCGGCGCTGGGCCAGCGCCGGACGGGCTCGCCGATCTGCTGCATCTCGTGCAAATGGCGGAGAACCAGCGCGCCGAGCAACGTGGCGGAGCGCGGCAGGTTGATGGCGCTGACGTGGTAGCGCAATCCGCAGGCGCAAGTGGCCTCGGCTACGCGCAGCACGCATGGGGGGCAATCTTATGTTTCTGCATGATGCTCCCCGTGGCGCTGGCAGAGCATTACGGATAGCTGGATAGCAGGTTGGGACTAGCAGGAGAACGGAGGTGTTGCACCTGGGACCGTGGCACCTACCTGATATATAGCATTTACTGGTCAGGCTGTGAAACGTATAAGACTGCGGTTGTCGGCCGGAATTTCTGCAGGGAACTGCGGACCAGACTCAGTAGTTTACACGGATGCAGCGCCGGGGGAGGTCGTTACCAGCGTTCGAGAGTTTGCAGGCCGCCCGGCACAAAGGCTATAATCCAGCCGGGTCAGCGTTGCACCATGACCCAGTTGAGGCGCAGAGGATGGGAGGAGGATAGTGAGCGACGAACAAGACCTTGCGGCGCGCGCCTCCGAGGAGGCTGAGCTGCGGGCCCAGCTTGTCCAATGCCAGTCGGTGATCGCGCTTCTTAAAGAGCAGACCAGCCACCTGGAGGCGGAGCTGTTCCAGCTCCGCGCTGCGTCCGGCCGCCAGAGGCCGCCGGACCTGAGCCAGATGATCATCGAGCATTCGCCGATCGGGATGGCGGTGGTGAACGGCCGAGACCTGCGTGTGAAGTGGGCCAATGCCGCCTGCCGCCGTTTCCTGGACGAGCCGTACCGAGCCCAGGTTGAAGTTGCCGGGTTGCGCGTCGAGGACTTTATCCCCCAGGCCGCCGAGACCGGCGCCGTCAGGTCGCTGCGGCACGTCGTGCGGACGGGCGCGCCCCTGCTGAACTTACAGCTCACCTACGATGGCTTCGAGCGAAGCCGCACCTACTGGCAGTTTGGCCTGCTGCCCCTGCCGGCCGGCGAGGCGGGGCCGAGGGACGTGTTGGTCTTCGCGACCGAAGTCACCGAGCAAGTGCTGAAAGCCAATGCCGAGTTACAGATCAGCCGGGAGCAGTTGCAGGCGTTATCCCGGCGGCTGGTGGAATCGCTCGAGAAGGAGCGGCGCACGATCGCGCGCGAGCTCCACGATGAGAGCGGCCAGGCGCTGACGGTGCTGAAACTGGGCCTGGGCCAACTGCGCCGCTCGGCGCCTGCCGGGGAAGAGACACGCCAGCGGGTGGAGGAACTGGAACGGATCGTCGCGGGCGTGATGGAGAACCTGCACCGCCTGTCGGTGAACCTCCGGCCGGCCAGCCTGGAGCGCTATGGGTTGGTGGCGGCGCTTGAACAGTTTACAGAGGACTTCCAGCGTCAGAGCAGCCTGCACATCGATCTCGTTACCGCCGGATTGGATCTGGAACGCCTGCCCAGCGCCGTCGAGACCGCGCTCTACCGCATCGTGCAGGAGGCGGTGACGAATGCCGTCCGGCATGCGCAGGCGACACACGTCGGGGTGATCCTGGAAAAGCGTGGTGAACGCGCGGTGGCGATCATCGAGGACAACGGGCACGGGTTCGACGTCGACGAGGCGCTGCACCGCGGCCGCCTGGGGCTGCTGGGCATGCGCGAACGGGCGGAGATGCTGGGCGGCACGCTGAGCATCGAGAGCGCGCCGGGGACGGGGACGGCACTGTTCGTCGAGGTGCCCTGCGGGAGCGCAGGCCGCTGACCCAGGGGGGAGGCATGCCGGGTATGCCTCCCCCCCCTTGCTTAATGGCTCACATCCACCCGCAGCACCGCCCATGGTGCTTCGACGCCGGAGACCTGGCCCAGGATGGCGCCCGTAGGCGGGTCGATCGCGAGCAGCCGGAACCCGTCCGGCTGGTGGGTGCCATCCACGGCATAGAGGCGCGCCCCATCCGGGCTCAGCGCCAGGCCGTTGAGCGCCAGGCCGGCCAAGTAGCGACCGCGCAGCGAGAGGCCGGTGGTGTTCAGCGCCAGTAGCCCTGTATCCCCCAGCACATAAAGGACACTGCCATCCGGGGAGAGCGCCGAGCCCGAGCTGATCACGCGCTTGGCCTCCGCTGCCGGGAGGAGCCAGCGCCCCAGTTGCGCCAGGAGAGCGGACGCGCGGTTCGGGACGGCAGCCGCCGGCGCGGGCAGGGTCCGGCTCTGGGTCACCTGGAAGCCATTGGACGTGTCCACCTCGGCGACCTCGCCCGACGCACCGTTGACCGCGTAAAGCCGGCTGCCGCCCGCGTTCAAGGTCAACGACCAGAGCATCTCCTTCTCGAAATTCCCATCGGCGGGGAAGGGCAGGTCGATGCAGACGGCATACTTGTCGGTCAGGTTCAGGGCATGAATAAACGGTCCCTTATCGGGACGCGTGTACAGGCTGTACAACCAGGCGCCGTCGGGCGAGAAGACGCCCGTGCGCCGGAAGCCGTTCATAGCCTCGACATCGCTCTTGTCGACGACCGGCTGTGGGGCCAGTTCTCCGTTGGCCAGGTCATAGAGACGCACCTGGTAGCGCGGCGCCCGCGCGGGCGAGTAATTGTGCGGATAGCCAGTGTCCATTATCTCGATCAGGTAGAGCGAGGCGCCGTCGCCGCTGAGCGCGTCAAACTCGAAGT
>JADGQF010000101.1 GCA_017882045.1 Anaerolineales bacterium | reverse complement strand
CTATCACTGCCGCGATTATTTCCTCAAGCAGTGGGAGCGGTTCAAGGACATTCCCGGCGGCGTGCTGGCACACTCCACTCACCTGCGCGGCCTCGGCGCTTACGACGCTAACACCGGCATCGAGACCAACCGCATCCGCGTTACCCTCGCCACCGGTATCCCGCGCGCGCTCTGCGAGCAGGTCAACCTGGGCTACCTTGACCCGGCCGCGGTCCAGCCGGAGGAGTGGGCCGGGCGGGAGGAAGAGGGCATTCTGCTCGTTCCCAGGGCGGGTGAGATGCTATATCGCGTGAAAGAATGAAGAGACGTTGAGGCGCTGGACCGCTGACCGAAAGGCAAAAACGATGGAAAAAGCCGATATTGCTCTGATTGGCCTGGCCGTGATGGGCCAGAACCTGGTGCTCAACATGGAGCGCAACGGCTATCAGGTCGCCGTCTACAACCGCACCACACAAACCATGCGCGAGTTCGTCGCGGCCCACCCGGGCAAGAAGCTCACCGGCTGCGCGACCCTCGAAGAGCTGGTGGCCGCCCTCGACCGCCCGCGCAAGGTGATGCTGATGGTCAAGGCCGGCCCGCCGGTGGATGCGGTCATCCGCGAGCTCGCCCCTTTGCTGGCGCCCGGCGACCTGATCGTCGACGGGGGCAACTCCTTCTTCCTGGATACCGAGCGCCGGGCCAATGAGCTGGCCGCGCAGGGCCTGCTCTTCCTCGGCACGGGTGTCTCGGGCGGCGAGGAGGGCGCGCTCTGGGGTCCGAGCATCATGCCCGGCGGCCAACCCGAGGCCTACGCCCTGGTGGAGGACATCTTCCGCGCCATCGCCGCCAAGGTCGACGGCGAGCCATGCGTAACCTACATTGGGCCGCGCGGCGCCGGTCATTATGTCAAGATGGTCCACAACGGCATTGAGTACGCCGATATGCAGCTCATCGCCGAGGCCTACGACATCCTGCACCGTGGTCTGCGCCAGGACGCCCACCAGTTGGTCCAGATCTTCAGCACCTGGAACCGCGGCGAGCTCAACTCCTACCTGATCGAGATCACCGCCGAGATCTTCAAACGCATCGACCCCGAGACCGGGCAGCCACTGGTAGACGTGGTCCTGGACGAGGCGCAGCAAAAGGGCACCGGCAAGTGGACCAGCCAGAACGCGCTCGACCTGGGCGTGCCGATCCCGACCATCAATGCCGCGGTCGAATCGCGCATCATCTCAGCCTTTAAGCAGGAACGCGTCGTCGCCTCCCAACTGCTGCCCGGGCCGGATGGGGGCGATCGGGCCGGCGGGGTTGCCGGGCCCAGCGAAGTGCTCATCGAAGAGGTGCGCGACGCGCTCTATATGGCCAAGATCTGCTCCTACGCCCAGGGCATGGCCCTGCTGCGTGCGGCCGCCAAAGAGTACCACTATGATCTCAAGTACGGCGAGATCGCGACCATCTGGCGCGGCGGCTGCATCATCCGCGCCCGCTTCCTCAACCGCATCCGCGAGGCCTACGAGCGCGACCCCGGGCTGGCCAACCTGCTGCTCGACGAATCCTTCCGGGCCGAGGTCGCCCGCCGCCAGGGCGCGCTGCGCCACATCCTCCAGGTCGCGATCGGTCTCGGCCTGCCCTGCCTGGCCTTCTCCAGCGGCCTGGCCTATTACGATGCCTACCGCACCGCACGCTTGCCGGCCAACCTCACCCAGGCCCAGCGTGACTACTTCGGTGCGCACACCTACCGGCGGGTCGACCGGGAAGGGGTGTTTCATACGGAGTGGACACTTCAATCTTGACACGCATTAGTACGCCGTGGTATAATTCTACGTGTGATCAATTCAGAGGACGCGATGGACCAGAACCTGCTCGAGCAACACGTGCGTGCCGTCAAAGACCTGGCGCGCGACTTCGGCGTCGCCGAGGTGGACACGACCGGCATGGAGTTGGCGCGCCTGGTGCGGATGGTCTCCAACCTCTACCAGGCGATCGGCGACGAGCACCTGCAGGATCAGGATAGTGAAGTGTCCGGGCCGCGTTGGGGCCTGCTGTTGCGTCTGCGCCGGGAAGAGCTGCACGGCAACCTCGACGGTTGTTCGCCCACCCATCTCAGCCGCTGCCAGAGCGTCAGTAAGAACACGATCAGCGGCCTTGTGCGCGGGCTGGAGGAGCAGGGGCTGATCGAGCGCGCGCTCGACCCGGAAGACCGGCGCGGTTTCCGTATTCGCCTGTCAGACGCCGGCCGGCGCCTGGTGGCGAACACCGCGCCGCTACACCTGCGCTACATGAACGAGCTGGTGGCCAGCCTGGCGCCTGACGAACAGGCTCAGTTGGCTGCCCTGCTGCAGAAGCTCTACCGCGCGCTGGCAAGCCACGCGCGCAAGCCGAACGACGCGAGCTCCCTCGCCGACGCGAACGCTCTCGCCGGGGCGAACGCTCTCGCCCGCCCGCTCGGTCACTCGCCCGCCGGCTGAGCGTCGGCAACCCCATTTACCTTGTGGTGATTCCGAGGAGGACCTTTGCAAGCAAGACCCATCCCTTCAGGCCAGCGCGGGCGGCCCAATTTCGCCGCCCTGGGCCGTGCCATTCGTTACCTGGGCCATTACCGGCGGTTGGCCTTCCTGGCCTACACGTTCCTGTTCCTGGCGACCGGCGCCATGCTGATGGTGCCGCAACTGGTACAGAACATGCTCGATGCCGTGACCAACGGTTTCATTGCCGCCAAACTGGCCGCCATTCCGTCCGCCTATCTCTCCGCCGCCCTCAAAGCGCTGAAGTGGACGCCGGACACCTTGACGAAGTACCAGAACGCCGAGCCGCTGATGATCAGCGCCGGTCTGCTGATCCTGGGCTTCGCAGTAATGCGCGCGCTGTTCGCCTTCTCGCAGACCTATAACTCCGAGCGGCTCTCGCAGAGCGTGGCGTTTGACTTCCGTAATGAGCTCTACGCTAAGATCCAGCGCCTGTCGTTCAGCTATCACGACCGCAACCAGACCGGCCAGTTGATGATCCGGGCCACCGACGACGTCGAGAAGCTCCGGCTCTTCATCGGCCAAGGCCTGCTGATGACCCTCCAGTCGCTGGTCTTGCTGGTCGGCGCACTGGTGCTGCTCTTCTTCACCAATGCCAAGCTGACGCTCGTCATCCTACCGATCCTGCCCGTCGCCATGGTGGTCTTCATGGTCTTCGGCTCGATCACACAGCCCATGTTCACGCGCGTGCAGATCAGGCTGTCCAAACTGAACACTGTTCTGCAGGAGAACCTGGCCGGCATCAAGGTCATCAAGGCTTTCGTGCGCGAGCCGGAACAGCAAAAGCGCTTCGCCGATTCGGCCGACGAGCTGATGGCGCAGCAGATCCAGGTATCGCGCACCTTCTCGTTCCTGTTCCCGGCGATTTTCCTCATCATGAACCTGGGCCAGGCCGCGGTGCTCTATTTCGGCGGCGTCCAGATCATTCAGGCTACCCTGACCCTGGGCGAGTGGCAGAAGTTCAGCCTGTACCTGATCTACGTCTTCATGCCCCTGGGACAGCTCGGCTTCATCATTAACCAGCTCTCGCAGGCCAGCGCTTCGGCCGTCCGTATCTTTGACATCCTGGACGCTAAGAACGACGTGACCGACAAGCCGGGCGCGCGGGTCCTGTCTGAGGTCGAGGGGCGCGTGCAATTCGAGCACGTCACCTTCCGCTACTTCGGCGGCGGCGACCCGGTGCTGAAGGACGTGAGCTTTATGGCCGAGCCGGGGCAGACGGTCGCCCTGCTGGGCGCGACGGGCAGCGGCAAGACGACGATCATTAACCTGATCCCACGCTTCTACGACGCCAGCGCCGGGACGGTGTGTATCGACGGCGATGACGTGCGTGACGTGACGCTCGACTCGCTGCGCTCGCAGATCGGCATCGTCCTGCAGGATACGACCCTGTTCACCGGCACGATCCGCGACAACATCGCCTTTGGCCGGCCGGACGCCAGCATGGAAGACGTGATCGACGCCGCCAAGGCCGCGGCCGCCCACGATTTCATCCTGACTTTCCCGCAGGCTTACGATACGCACGTCGGCGAGCGCGGCACCACGTTGAGCGGCGGCCAGAAGCAGCGCGTGGCCATTGCCCGTGCCCTGCTGCTCGATCCGCGCATCCTGATCCTGGACGACTCGACCAGCAGCGTGGACGCGCTGACCGAGTACCAGATCCAGCAGGCGCTCACCCGGCTGATGAAGGGCCGCACGAGCTTCGTCATCGCCCAGCGCATCAGCACTGTGCGCAACGCCGACCAGATCCTCATCCTGGACAAGGGCCAGGTGGTGGCCAGCGGCAAGCACGACGACCTGATGGAGGACAGCCCGATCTACGCCGAGATTTACTCATCGCAACTGGTCGAGGACGCGCACGTCGAGCAGGCCCAGGCGCAGGCAGAGATGGCGGCCTGAGACACGAGCCGTGTTAGTGGCAACTGACGCGCAATTATTCTAGGGAGTAAAAACAATGCACGGACTCGGTGGCGGACCCCGCCATTTGATGGAACAGGAAGCCAGCAAGCCCACGGACACCCGCACCACGCTGCGGCGCCTGGTGAGCATGTTCAAGCCCTACTGGCTGATCCTGATCGCGGTCTTGGTCTTGATCATCGGCAGCACTTACACGCAGGTTGTCATGCCGCAGCTGACCGGCCAGGCCGTGGACTGCTTCCTGACACCCGGCGCGGTGCAGGAGTTCGCGTTGCCGATCCCCGGCCAGGTACAGCAGGCGGCAGCCTCCACTTGCTGGTTCATGAAGCTCCCGGCCAACGCCGCCCAGGCGGATTATATCCGTGGGCTGGGCAGCCTGGCCTTGCTCATCCTGGGCATCTACATCGCCGGTTCCATCATGTCCGGCTTGATGTTCTATTGCATGACCTGGACCGGCCAGCATGTGCTGCGTAACCTGCGTGTACAGGTGTTCAACCACTTGCACAAGCTCTCACTGAACTTCTACGCTGAGAACGATGCCGGCTCGGTGATGAGCCGCATCACCAATGACATGGACACCATCCAACAGGCGGTGAGCTTCGTGCTCGTCAGCGTGTTTAGTGGCAGCCTGCTCATCCTGTGGGTCGCCTACCAGATGCTGACCATGAACCTGGTCTATGCCCTGATCAGCCTCTCCGTGGTGCCCATCATGGCCGTCGTCACGGTCTACTTCTCGGGCCAGGCGCGCAAGGCGTTCCGGCGCACCCGCGTCGAGATTGGCAAGGTCAACGCCAACCTGGAGGAGAGCATCTCGGGCGTGCGCGAGGTGCAGGCTTTCGGGCGTGAGGATGCCAACATCGAAACCTTCCGCCTGGCCAACGCCTCCAACCGTGACGCCAACATCCGCGCCGTCAGCTTCACCGCGGCCCTGGCGCCGAGCCTGGAGGCCTTGGGCTACCTGGCGATCGCCATCGTCACGATCGTCGGTGGCCTCTCGCTCCTGCGCGGCACCAACCTGCTGGGCACTGCCGTCAGCCTGGGGCTGATCATCACGTTCCTGCAATACGTGCAGCGCTTCAACCAGCCGGTGCAACAGATCGCGACCCTCTGGACCAACCTGCAGAGTGCGGTCGCCGGCGCCGAACGCATCTTCGGGCTGCTGGACGCCGTGCCGGACGTGACGGACAAGCCCGCTGCGCTCGTCATGCCGGCGATCCAGGGCCGGGTCGAGTTCGACGGCGTGCGCCAAGCCTATAAGGCCGACGAGCCTGTGCTGTGCAATGTGAGCTTCGTGGCCGAGCCGGGCCAGACGGTCGCCATCGTCGGGCCGACCGGCGCCGGCAAGACGACCATCATCAACCTGATCCCGCGCTTCTACGACGTGACCGCAGGCGCGGTCCGCATCGACGGGCACGACGTGCGCGACGTCACCCGCGCCAGCCTGCGGGGCCAGATCGGTATTGTGCTACAAGACACTTACCTGTTCAGCGACACAGTGATGAACAATATCCGCTTCGGCCGGCCCGCCGCGACGGACGAAGAAGTGCTGGCTGCCGCGCGCCTGTCGCGCGCCGACGACTTCATCCAACGCCTGCCCGACGGTTGTAACACCCTGCTTGGCGAACGCGGCAGCGGTCTCAGCCAGGGTCAACGCCAGCTGATCTCCATCGCGCGCGCCGCGCTGGCCGACCCGCGCATCCTGATCCTGGATGAAGCGACCTCCAGCGTGGATACCCGCACCGAGCGGCAGATCCAGCAGGCTCTCGACCTCTTGATGCGCGGGCGCACCAGCTTCGTCATCGCTCATCGCCTGAGCACCATCCGCCGCGCCGACCAGATCCTGGTCCTGATCGACGGCGAGATCGTCGAGCGCGGGCGGCACGA
The DNA here is from genome assembly GCA_017882045.1 of Anaerolineales bacterium. GTDB lineage: Bacteria > Chloroflexota > Anaerolineae > CG2-30-64-16 > CG2-30-64-16 > JADGQF01. Next base: position 8,168 of record JADGQF010000101.1, on the reverse strand, counting down.
AGAACTGTTGGCCCAGCAAGGCGCCTACTACAACCTGTACATGAGCCAGTTCCTCAACTCACCGGGTGGAGCGCCCGTCGATGGCTCCGTCTCCGGCAATGGCCATGAGCCCGCCGTGGTGCCTGCGGCCGCGTAAGGCAGGGCGTCAAGCCCATCCACGAACCGGCCCGGCCGGCGCAATGAACGGGGCACGCAGCATGCCAAGGGCACGTTGCGTGCCCTGTTTTTTCGGAATACCTTTACCACATCCTGCGATATCTCGAGCGGTTCGACTTTGCAGCAACCTGGCCATGCAGTGCCGTCTGGCAATCTGCGCGCGTGCGGACACTCACGGCGTTAACGGCGCGTTAACCACCGCTTCCGCCTCTACCCCTATAATGGCTACGCCTTGGCGAAGAAGTGTGCACACAAGGCTATGCACTGGGATAAAGAGGCAGGATGTGACCATAAAGAAAATGATGGCGAAAGGAACACCCACGTGGATCGCGCTGCTCGTCGCCACCGTCCTGCTGGCGGGCTGCAGTGCCGCTTCCACCGCGTTGACCGGTCCGGCCAACACAACTGTTGGCGCGACGGCCACCGCTGGCGCCGCATATCCTGCGGCACCCACAGCTGTGCCTGTCCCTGTGGTGACGAACCGGAGCAGTGCAATTCCCGCCGAGCCATCTGCCGCTGCCACGTCCGATCTCGCCCCGACGGCGACTGCCGCGCTCGTGGCCATCTCTACGGTGAAGCCGCTGCTGGCTCCCGTCGGGGCGCCGGCTGCGCCAGCGCAGCCCACACCCACGCCGGCTACCGTGCCCTCGCAAGACCCACATCCGCTCCAGATCGCCGTCATGCGCCAAAAGAGCTATCCGGGCAGTGCGATCACTTTCGAGCAAACGCTGGCGCCGGGAGCCAATTACAATCAGTATATCGTCTCCTACCGCTCCGATGGTTACAAGATCTACGCCCTGATGACCATCCCCAAGGGCACGAAGCCGGCCACTGGCTGGCCGGTGATCATCTTCAATCACGGCTATATTCAGCCCGACCAGTACGTCACCACCGAACGCTACGTGGCCTATGTGGACGCCATCGCCCGCAGCGGCTACATCGTCTTCAAGTCCGATTACCGGGGCCATGGTCGTTCGGAGGGGCCGACTACCGGGGGTGGCTATGGATCGCCGGGTTACACGGATGATGTGCTCAATGCACTGGCCTCGCTCAAGGCTTACCCGGATGGCGACCCCAAACGGATCGGCATGTGGGGTCACTCCATGGGCGGAAGTATCACCCTGCGGGCGATGGTGGCGTCAAAGGATATCCGGGCGGGCGTCATCTGGGCGGGTGCGGTCGCACCGTACCCGGACATCTTCGCCCTGGGGAAGGCACCCTATCCCGCCCGGTCCCCTGGCGAGACTGTGCCGAACGACCAACGAGGATGGCGCCAACAGTTGACAGCCAGGTACGGCACCCCGGCACAGAACCCCCAGTTCTGGGCTTCGGTCTCGCCCAATAGCTATCTGGCCGATATTTCCGGCCCACTGCAGCTCGACCATAGCACGACCGACCCGGAAGTCTCCGTGGCGGCATCCAGGCTTCTCGATCAGGGGCTTCAGGCCCTTGGCAAAACGGTGGAGCTCTACACGTACCCAGGGGACGATCACAACATCTCCGCCAACTTCGTCACCGCGATGCAGCGGAGCATTGCTTTTTTCGACAAGTACGTAAAGGGTTCGTGAGAGGGCAACCGGGTGATCTGAATTGGGAATGCCGGCACCCAAGGTCGCCAAATACCTCGGAGGGACACCCGTGCGGTTAGCAAACCAGAGGGTTAATCCTGCCCCTCTTTACCCCACGACCGCGTCACAGTAAACCGTAAACTGGTACTTTTGTGTTGACATCTGCCCCTTGATATCAAAGAAAAAAAACGAAACAATGGGCCTGGTATATTGTTACGAGCCGATTTGTTTGGCCGCGATGCGGACATTTTCGTCCGCATTAAACAGTGGCAAGTGAAGAGCGCAGGGCTCCAAACAATCAGACCATCGCGTATCCAAATAAACCAGCCCATAACAGTACATCTGACTATGGGGCTCGGATGTCAAGACTGAAACTGCATAGTAAAGACACAGAGGGCTGTCGCCGCTCCAGCCCCCGACCACCAGTACCTTACCCGAGGGCAGCAGGGTAGCCCTGTGCCAAACGCGACCGGCGCTCATGCTCCCCATCGGCAACCAGGTGTTGCGGGCCGGATCGCACAACTCAGCGCTGGCCTGGGCACAGGCCTGCTATTGCTCTCGCCTTCTGTCACCAGCACATTGCCCGTTGGCAGAAGCGTGGCGGTGTGCTCAGTGCGCGCTGGGCTCATACTGCCTGCCGCCAACCAGGTGTTGCTGGTTAAATCGTACAGTTCGGCGCTGGCCTGGATTGGGCCGTTGCCCCCGGCCACCAGTGCCCGGCCGGAGTCTAGCAGAGTCGCCGTGTGGGAGGTGCTGGCCGCGGTGCTGTGACGCCGAGCGGGTGGCAATCAGCGCCGGGGTCACAGTCGACGCGGGTTAGCCGATGACCAGCGGCAAATGGGTCTGACTGCCGCTTGGCCGGCCGGCCAGGCCCTGGGCTCAGAGCAGGCCGTGGCCTACGCCCTGGAGCAGGTCGCGTGAGCGAACGCGTCCGCGATCAGTACAACGTCGGCAAGGTTACCAGACGCAGTAGCCGCCGTCGATCACCAGGTCGTGCCCGGTCATGAAGTCCGACGCTTCGGCGGCCAGGTAGACCACGGCGCCCTGCAAGTCGGTCACCTCACCCAGGCGCTTCATCGGCGTGAGCTCGATCCATTGCGGCTCCATCACCCTGCCTTCGGGCGTTTGCGCCAGGTTTTCGAGCAACAGCGTGCCCATGTAGCCGGGGCTGATGCTGTTAACCCGTACGCCGCGCCCGGCCCATTCGGCTGCCAGGAGGCTGCGCGTCAGGTGGATAACCCCCGCCTTGGAGGCGTTGTAGGAGTTCTGCGGCTGTGGCGTGTTGACGATATGACCCGACATCGAGGCGGTGTTGACTCCCGGTTGATATCTACCACCGCGACTGCCGCTCCCGCTTCACCCAGGGCGTAGCAGTAGGCGCGCCCGATGCCCTGCGCGCCGCCGGTCACCAGGGCCACGCGGCCCGCCAGGCCGAACCGTTCGAGCACAGGCCTCGCTTCCAGAACCACATCAGACATCGTGCGCCCCGTTCCATCGATACATAGAGATCACTCGCGCAGCGCGCCCATAGTCAAACCGGTCACCAACTGGCGCTGCGTGAACCAGCCGGCGATCACCACCGGCAGGACGGTAGCGGTCGCGGCGGCCGACATGCTGGCCCAATACAGGCCCTCGGATGTTTTGAACTGCGAAACGTAGACCGAGAGCGGCGCGGCCTGCACGATTGTGAGGTTGAAGGCAAAGAAAAACTCGTTCCAAGCAAAGATCATGCACAGCAGGATCGACGCGGCCAGGCCCGGCCAGGTGAGGGGCAGGATGATGTGGCGCAACTCCTGCGCCAGGTTCACGCCGTCCATGCGCGCCGATTCGACGATCTCGAAAGGCAGGTCAAGGAAGAACGAGCGCATCATCCAGATGACCAGCGGGAGGTTCATGCCGGCGTAGAGGATGGTCAACGCGGCATAGGTGTCGAATAGGCCCAAATCGCGGTAGATGATGTAGAGCGGGATGATCACGCCGACGGCAGGCATCATGCGCGTCGACATGACCCAGAGCAGCGTGAAATCGCTGCGCCGGGTGGGGTGGAAGGCCAGCTTGTAGGCGGCCGGCACGCCGAGCGCGATGGCCAGCAGGGTCGCAGAAGCCGTGACGACCAGGGTGTTCTGGAAATGCTTGAGATAGGGCGAGGTCAGCAGGGCGTTGATCCAGTTCGCGAGCGTCGGCCGGAAAACGATCAGCGGCGGCCAACTGAAGGCCATCTGCTCGGTCTTGAACGAGGTCAGCGCCATCCACAGGATCGGGAAGAACATGGCCAGGCCCAACAGCCAGGTGAAGGCCGAGAGTAAACCGTTGAAGATGCGGCGCCGGCTGATGCTCATCTCGCCTCCCTTTCCCGGCTCTCGTGGCGGACCACGCGCAGGAAGGATATGACCACGATATTGGCCAGGACGACGGCAAACACGCCCAGGGCGCTGGCCCGGCCGATGTTCCAGCGCTGGAACGCTTCCTGGAAAATGTCATAGGCCAGGGTAGTGGTCGAGATCCCGGGTCCGCCTGAGGTGACCACGAAGATCTCGCCGAAGATGCTCAGCACAAACAGAACTTCCAGCAGCACGGCGATCTCGATGTAGCGCATCAGGAAGGGCAGGATGACGTAGCGGAATGTGCCGGCGGTCCCGGCGCCGTCCATTTGGGCGGCCTCGAGCGGTTCCCTGGGCACCGACTGCAGGCCCGCCAGCAAGATCAGCATCATGAAGGGCGTCCACTCCCAACACACGATAGCGATCAGCGCGGCCATGGAATTGTGCGCCAGCGGGTCTGCGCCGTGCAGGCCGAGCACATTAAGCGCCTGCGGGATCAGGCCAAAGGAGGGGTTAAGCAGCACGTCCTTCCAGATCACGGCGGTCACGACCGGCATGATCAGAAACGGCGTGATCAACAGGGTGCGCACGACGTTACGGCCGGGGAAGGTACGGTTCAGCAACATCGCGAACAGCATGCCGAAGACCAGCGTCAGGACGACGACCGCCACGGAGAGCACCAACGTGTTGCCGAGGATGGCCAGGAAATCTGGGTTGCGAAACGGCGCAGCATAGTTGTCCAGCCCGACGAAACGCGTGCGCTCGGGTCGCAGCAGGTTCCAACTGGAGGTGCTGTAGTACAGCGTCAACAGGAACGGCACCTGCGTCACGAGGATCAGGAAGAGAAGGGCAGGGCGCAGCATCCAGGGGCGCTGGACGGATGGTTGCCGCGGGGCGCCGGCCACGTGCGTTGGAAGGGCCGGGCGATCGATGGCAGTCATGCACACACTCCGCACAACGGTAGCAGGGGCAAAGCCGTCGCCCTGCCCCTGCTACCATCTGGGGGCCCACGGGTGCTCTTCTTGGAAGGGCCTGCCCGGGACCTGCGAGGCCGCAACTACTGTTGGCGGCCCTACTCGATGTAGGCCCTACTCGATGTAGGCCCTACTTGATGTAGGCCCTACTTGATGTAGGCCCTACTTGATGTAGCCGGCGTCCTTCATGACCTGCGTGGCCTTGGCCTGACCCTTGTCCAGGGCGTCCTTCACGGTAGTCTTGCCGGCCAGCGCGTCGGCAATGTACTGCGAGACGTCGGTGCCGAGGCCCTGAAATTCAGGAATGCCCACGAACTGCACGCCGGTGTAGGGCACCGGGTCGCGGGTCGGATGCAGCGGATCGGCGGTCTGGATGGCATTCAGCACCAGGGGCGCGAAGGGCGCGGCCTTGGTGTACTCGGCCTGGTCATAGGTCGACTTGCGCGTGCCGGGCGGCACTCCGGCCCAGCCATTGGTCTGGCCGACCAGCTTGATATAATCCTTGCTGGTGGCCCAGGTGATGAACTGCAGCGCCTCAGCCTGGTGCTTGCTCGTGAGGGGGATGGCCAGCGACCAGGCCCACAGCCAGTGGTTGCCCTTGGGCACCGGACCGACCGGTGCGTTGGCGAAGCCGATCTGGTCTACAACCTTGGACTGCTTGGGGTCCATCAGGAAGCCGGCCGCGACGGTAGCGTCCACCCACATGGCGGCCTTACCCTGCGCCATAAGGGTCAGGGCCTCGGTAAAGCCGACACCGGTGGCGCCCGGCTCGCCGCACTTCTGGATCAGGTCCACATAGAAGCTGACCGCGTCGTTCCACTCCTTGGAAGTGAGCTGCGGCTGCCAGTTCTCGTCGAACCAGCGCCCGCCGTAGGTGTTGACGACGGTCGTAAGCGGGGCAAAGATCTCGCCCCAGCCGGGCAAGCCGCGCAGCACGATGCCGTACTGACCCTGGTCGGGCTTGTGCAGCTTGCAGGCGAATTCCTTGATCTGGTCCCAGGTGGGCTGCTCCGGCATCTTCAAGCCGGCCGCGTCGAACAGGGCCTTGTTATAGTAGGTCATGCTGGATTCGCCGTAGAACGGCAGGGCGTACAGCTTGTCCTTGTACGACAGGGCGGCGCGGATCGAGCCCAGCAGATCCTGCTCGTCATAGTTCGGTTGCGCGTTGTTCGGGTTGGACTTCATCAGGTCCTCAGGCGAGGCTAGCCAGCCGTTCTTGGCCCAGATCGGCACCTCGTACGTGCCCACGGTGACCACGTCGAAGGAGCCGGCCTTGGTAGCCACATCGGTGGTCACGCGCGCGCGCAGCTCATTCTCGGGCAGCACGACCCAGTTGAGCTTGATGTTCGGGTACGCTTTCTCGAACTCCCCTGTGAAGCCCTGCATCACCTTCATGTCGGGGTTGTTTACCGTGATGACGGTGATCTGGGTCTGTCCGGTCGCCGGCGCCGGGGGAGCGTTGGTGGCCGCGGGCTGAGCCGGTTGCGCCGGCTGAGTGGCTGAGGGCGCGGCTGGAGCCACCGGCTGAGTGGCTGAGGGCGCGGCTGGAGCCGCGGGCACGCAGGCCGCCAATGTGCCGAGGATGACCAGTAGTGTAAGGAGCGTAACGAACCTTGCCTTCATGCTATCTTCTCCTTGAGTCGATCATGCTACATGTGCCTCCCTCGCGCTGAGGAAGGCCGGCCGTAGGACTACTTCGACCAGAATGCCCGCCGGCAAGACGGACGGCTTTCTCCCTCGCCCCCTCGCATTGTGCAGTCGACTGCTCTCACCCCCTTTCTACCCGTTGCACGGGCCGCAGCCGCACCGGCGAAAGGCGCGCCGGACCGGCGCCGGCTGCCGCCAGGCGTTGGCCGGCAGCAGCTTCGACAACGCCGATCATGAACCGAACAGGGGCTAACGGTGCGCCTGAGATGGGCGCATGCTGCGGGCAACCCGGCGCAGGCAAACCCTGTGCGCAGCGGCGGGGGCGCCGCAGTGCGAAGCTCACTGGGATTGCGAGTGGAGGTACTGACTGGCGCAACATCACTGTGGTGTCTCAGCAAGGGTCACCCCTCAAGAGCCTGCGTCACCGGACGGCTGACAAAACACCGGACCACAAGGTTGGCGCGCCCGGGCACCTATGCTGTGGTATCGTACCATCCGGATTCTACGCTTTCTCAGAGGCGATGTCAAGGGAAAAAAGCACGGCCATCGTGTGTTTCCTGATCGAGGGTGCCCGACATGGAGAGAGCAAGAACGCCTAATGAGGGATCGAGTCAAGCAGGCGCGAACGAACCCGCGTGATAAGGGCTGGCTAGCGCCTGCCTGCCAGAGCCATTACCTCACGCTTTGGGACGTGCCGGTCCACAGCGGGTGCAACGACAACCCCCGAAAGCCCAGAGACAAGCGCTTCTACGACCTGGCCGGTGACTTCCTCTACAGGTTGACCTCTATCTCCGCGCGCCCACTGGACACCGGCGCCGAAAATCGCCCAACTGATGACCGTTGCCATGGTTTCGGGCGTTCTCGCGCCGGCTGGGCCGTGGCCAGGCAATGAGCGGGATTGCAGCCAATCGGATTGCAGCCAATCCAAGACGAAGCGGTACAACTCCTCCTGCACCGTCGTCACCACCAACGGCTCAATGGCCTGTTTGTTGGAGGTTGTGCAATGCTGAGCATACAGCAGCTCAAAGTAGCCAAACACGGCGACAGCCAGCTGGCGCAGATTGGCCGGACTCAGGGCCGCGGACGCCGGTACTGTCGCTGACAGGCACTGCCGAAAGCCCTCGCGGATAAAGCTATCCAGCAGCGCATACTTGTCTTCGAAATGGGCATAGAAGGTCGCCCGGTTAATGGTTGCTCGGTCGGCGATGTCCTGCACCGTCAGCGCCTGAAAGCCCTTCTCGTTCAGCAACTCCTCAAAGGCTCGCTCGATCAACTGGCGGGTCCGCTTCACCCGGGGATCGGCGGCATTCCCTGAACGTGAGTTCGGCAACATTTTGGCTCCTGTGTCGTCTAAGCCACATGGACGACTTTTTGCTGATTGACGTGCAAGAAATATACTCGTATGATCTTACACGACAGTAGTTGTTTAGTCAACAATCGTATAACTACCCAATCGCCGAAAGGGTAGATGATCATGAACGAAAACAATACCATGCAAGCGA
>JADGQF010000334.1 GCA_017882045.1 Anaerolineales bacterium | reverse complement strand
ATCAATCCGCCGAAAAAGCAGCCAAAACCGGAATCAATCAAACCCGCTTGCTCACTAATCTCATGACACCAGGTGTTTCAAAGTCATTGACACGTTCCGGTGTGAGGGTGACAAAATGAGTTAACGCGGGCCACCCCATGCCATTTTTGCGCGACCCCTTCTGTTAGCGAGCGACCCCGTAGCTCCGCGCAGACCGATGGCTGTCGACGCCTCGCGCGCGCATAAGGGTGATAAAAGAGATTAACGCGACCGATCTGGTCTGGAGAAGCTGCGGAGCCGCCCTTCAACCTCGGGCGATGAAACCCAGCCCCAGAACTCGGGAGCCATGTGCGGCCTTCTGAACCTCCTTCTTCCCTCTGTTGGACGGTCTCAGCCCAGGAAGCCGATGGAGATCCACGGCACGGCGGCGACCACCGCCAGGCCGAGCAGGAGCGAGATCATGTAGCCGACGAGCGGCCTGATTCCCTCATTGGGATTCACCTTGCCGATAGACGTGGCGAAATAGTACCCGACGCCGACCGGCGGGCAGAACAGCCCGACGCCCATCGCCAGGATGACCACGATGGAGTAGTGCACCTCGTGAATGCCCATCGACTTGGCGATCGGGAAGAGCAGCGGGCCGAACAGCACGATCGCGGGGATGCCCTCCAGGACACTGCCGAGCACGATGAAGAGCAGGATGGACACCGCCATGAACGTGGGGGCCCCGCCCGGCAAGTTCTGCATTATGGCCGCGAGGTCACGCGAGAACCCGCTCTGAGTCAGCGCCCAGGACATGGCCGTGGCGCAGCCGATGATGAACATGATGGCGCCGGTCAGCGACGCGGTTTCGACCAGCATTTTCTTCAAGCGGGGCAGTTCCAGGCCGCCATAGTAAAGCCCGGCGCCCAGGCAGTACACGATGCCGATGGTCGAAACCTCGGTCGCCGTGGCGATGCCGTCGACCACCGCGAACCGGATGAAGAACGGCAGCGCGAGCGCCGGAAGCGCGACGAGGAAGCTCTTCCAGATCTCCTTGCGGGTTGCCCGTTTGACGCCCGACAGGTCCTCCTTGCGGTAGCGCCAGCGGACCAGCAGGCACAGGGTGATACCCAGCACGAGGCTGGGCAACAGGCCGCCGGTGAACAGGGCGTTGATGGACACTCCGCAGACCGCGCCGATGGTCAGCAGAACGATGCTGGGCGGCACGGTCTCGGTCTGGGCGCCGGTCGCCGCCAGCAGGGCGATCAGGTCTCCGGGCTTGGATCCGCGCTTGATCATCTCGGGGAACAGTACCGGGCAAATGGCGGCCATATCCGCGGCTTTCGAGCCTGAGATCCCGGAAACCAGGTACATCGCGCCGACCAGCACGTAAGACAGCCCGCCGCGCACGTGGCCCAGAAGGTTCGCCAGGAAGCCCACCATCAAACGGGCGAGGCCAGTCGAGTCGAGGAGCAACCCGAGGAAGATGAACAGGGGTACGGCCAGCAGGATCAGAGAGGACATGCCCTCGTTCAAACGGTTGGCGATCACCGACAGATTCACGTCGGCGGCCAGGACAAGGTAGAGAATAGTGGCGCATCCGAAACATGCCGAGATCGGCACGCCCAGGGCGACCAGGATTCCGATGACGCCCACAAAGAAGATCAGCAACTGGGCCTCGGTCGACAGCTCCTGCACCGCGTCCTGAGTCATCATGCTGACGCCCGCCAGGGCGCCGATGATGGCGAGAGCCAGGAGCGCCTTGCCGAGCGAGCTGGTCTGGAACAGCTTCACCACGGCCAGCAGCGCCATCAAGGCGGCCCCCACGGGCAGCGCGGCGACCCGGTAAACGCTCGACACGTCGAGCGCCGGAAGGATGTTCACCGTCTCTTCGTGGGCAAACTGCAGCAAGGGTGGCACCAGGATGCCGAGGAAACTGGCCATCACGCCGAGCGCAATCGTCTCCACGAAGCTCCCCCATCCCTCTGGCAGCGCCTTGACGACGGCGGTCATCCGCATGTGCTCGCTCCTGTGCAGGGCGACCACGGAGCCCAGCATGGCCAGCCAGAGGAAGAGCAACGACGCGACCTCGTCGGACCACATCAGCGGCCGGTTGAAGCCGTAGCGGGCGACCACCCCGGCCAGCAGCACCAGCATGTCGGCGATCGTCAGCGCGACGGTGAGCCACTCCACGACCGTCGCGATCCCGCGCTCGAGCTTGCCGAAAACGGCCGCGGCGCCTTCAGGCCGGACTTTCCCCCACGTCGCTTCCGAGCGCGCGCCCTCTGTGTTCACGTCTCTCACTCCATAAATCCTGCCGGACCTTCCGACACCACAGCGGGCATCACATCAAACCCGCCCGTCGACTGTCGACGGGCGGCGTCACATCCATCTTATGCGTGATCGGCTGGCGGAACCGGCATTGTTCAGCCGAGGGTTGCGCCAACGGCTTTCTCGAGCGCGCCCCAGGCTTCGGGACCGTACTTGCCCTTCCACTCGGTATAGAAACCGGACTTGATCAAGGTCTGGCGGAACGGTTCGGGATCCGGAGTATTGAAAACCAGCCCCTTCTGGCTCATCTCGCCGACCAGGTCATTGTTCATCTTGAACACATCGGCCCGCTGCTTGACCGCCATCTCTTCGAAATTGCGCGTGATGATCGCCTGCAGTTCCTTCGGGATGGCTTCCCACTTCTTGGTGTTGGCGACGATCAGGTTACCGTCCCACACATGGCCGGTCATCGAGCAGTATTTCTGCACCTCGTAAAGCCGGAAAGCATTGATCTGCACCAGCGGGTTTTCCTGGCCGTCGACGATCTTGGTCTGCAGAGAGGAATACAGCTCAGGCAGGTTGATGGTCGCTGCCGCTGCGCCCAATGCTTTGAAAGCGTTGGCCCATAGCGGCGTCACCGGCACGCGGATCTTGAAGCCCTTGAGATCCTCGACGGTATTGATCGGCTTGGTGGATGACGTGATGTTGCGGAAGCCGTTGTCGATCGTCGCCTTCGAGAACATGTAGATCCCGTACTTGGCGACGGCGTCGCTGATGTATTCGCCGAGGGCGCCGTCCATCGACGACCACACGTGGTCGTAGTTCTTGAAGACGAACGGCACGGCGCTGATGCCTGACGTGGGCACGACGGTTTGCAGCACGGCGCCGGACGTCGTCATGAACTCGAGCGCGCCGGCGCGCAGCTGCGAGTCCATGTCGCTTTCGCCGCCCAGCTGGTTGTTCGGGAAAGCGCCGATGTCGATGACACCCTTGGTTTCCTCGCGGATCAGGTCGCAGACCTCGACCGTGCGGCTGCCGCCCGGATGCGTCGTCGGAAACGGGGTTCCCATCTTCATCTTGAAGACTTTCCTTTGGGCGAAGGCCGGGCAGGGGAGAGCGCCGGCAGCGAGACCGGTACCGGTCAGGGCGCCAGCGGTTGCGAGGCGGCCGAATTGTCGGCGGGAAATCGTCATGACGTTTCTCCTCTTGGTCGGACGGGATCGTCCGCGCGGCCTTCGTTCCTGTTGTGGGCGGCGGGCCGTCTATCCGCGTTGGGACTAATCCGACATTTCCCGGATGGGCGGCCCAGCTGCCCCTCCTGGCGGACAACCTACTGCCAGAGCGTTCCTGGCCGCAATCGTGAAACGACCGATGGAGTTGCCAGCGACCGCTGAGCGCTTCAGGAGCGTCGCGCCGAGGAACACGCCGGCCCGCCGGTCTGCATCGAGACATGCGTCTCCTGCCGGCAATCGGGCGACCGAGGCCGGCATGTTCGTCAGCATCGGGCCGGCGGCAACGGGCGGAGCGCCGCAATGGCGCCCAGGATGATCTGGAACAGACCGCAGGGCACCATGACCCCGGTCATCTGGAAGCTGATCGACCGGCCATGACGCACGATCCTGGCGCCGATCTTCACCAACCGTTCGCCAGTGTGGGGGCGACCACCGCCCCGCCTCAGCGGGCAGCCGGATCGTGTATTTGTAGCCCTCGGCTTCGAGGAATTCGTATGTCTCCGGGTTTGCGAAGGCAGCGTCCAGACCGCATGCCCCATCGTGGCCCTTACAAGGCGACCCAGTGTGATGGTGGGCCCAGGGCGGCGCCATCGCGTCTGCCATGCCGTCATGATGGATGGCCGCCGATGTATTGACGGCGTCATGCATGACGGGCAAAACCGTCGCATGTGCCTGGACAATGGACATGACGAGGACGCTCAGGCACAGCAGCCCTGAAATCATCTTTCCTGAACCGTCGTCCCATGCCTTGCGGCATCGTCGTTACCTCGTCATCCGTCCGATTGTCGCAATCAATTCCTCTACCTTGTTCCGTTGCTCGATCACGTCCCCCGTAGCGAATGCGTCCGCGACGCAATGGGATACGTGATCCCGCAGAATCTGCTCCTCAACCTTATGCAAAGCCGCCCGGACGGCATTGATCTGCGTCAAGACGTCCACGCAATAGTCGTCCTCGCAAGCGGCACATTCCGGACATCCTATCGAGGGCGGCCGAAGACATGCTGGCCAATGCCAAGTGGCAAAATGTGAGTTGGCGAAACGGCACCAAGGGTCGGCTGGAAGCTCGCTTCGCCGCGGTTCGCGTGCGGACCGCAGATGGACCTC
>JADGQF010000333.1 GCA_017882045.1 Anaerolineales bacterium | reverse complement strand
AAGGCTGGCGCGACGCGCTGGCGCACAACCTGGCCCTGCGTAATCCCGATCTGACCATGCGCGAGCTCAACTTCGCCGTCCAGCGCACCATCGACCGCCTGGTCTTCCTGCGCATCTGCGAGGACCGCGGCATCGAAGAGCCCAACCGTCTGCAGGGCCTGCTGAACGCAGGCCACGTCTACGAGCGGCTGGTCGAGCTCTATCGCGAGGCCGACGCGCGTTTCAACTCCGGCCTGTTCCACTTCGACGCCGCCGAGGAGCGCGGCCACATGGCCGGGGCCGAGCCGGCCAACACGCTCACCGCCGGCCTGGCCGTCGACGATAAGCTGCTCAAGGAGATCATCGGTGGCCTCTACTATCCCGAGAGCCCCTATGTTTTCTCGGTCTTCCCCGCCGATATCCTGGGGCAGGTCTACGAACAATTCCTGGGCAAAGTCATCCGCCTGACGCTCGGCCACCAGGCCAAAGTCGAGGACAAGCCCGAGGTGAAGAAGGCCGGCGGCGTCTTCTACACACCGGTTCTACATCGTCGACTACATCGTGCGCCAGACGGTCGGCAAGCTGTTGGAAGGTAAGACGCCGCGCCAGGTGGCCGGCGCCTACAACGGCCAGCCGTTACAACTGGCGGACCCGGCTTGCGGCTCGGGCTCGTTCCTGATCGGCGCCTACCAGTACTTGCTCGACTGGCACCGTGACTGGTACGTTGCCAACCTGGTTCCGTTGCTCGCAGCCGGCAAAGCCGCCGCCTCGACCGAGGTCCGTGAGCTGCTGCCCGTCCGCCCGGAGCGGCGGCGCTCGGAGCGGGGGCGCAAGGCCGGCAGGGACGACGAGGGACCGCTGCCGGTGTTCCAGGGGCCGGGCGACGCCTGGCGCCTGACCACCGCCGAGCGCGTGCGATGCCAGGCATCGCCTTGCATCCTGCTGGCGCACATCTTCGGCGTAGACATCGACGACCAGGCCGTCGAAGTGACCAAGATGTCGCTGCTGCTCAAGGTACTGGAAGGCGAGAACGCCAACACCCTCTCGGCGCAGCTCAGCCTCTTCAAAGAGCGTGCGCTGCCCGACCTGGGCGACAACATCAAGTGCGGCAATTCGCTGGTGGGGCCGGACTTCTACCAGAACGAGCAGATGAGCCTCGTGCCTGCCGACGAGCAGTACCGCATCAACGCCTTCGACTGGCGGAGCGGCTTCTTGCAGGTGTTCAGTGGCCCGGAGCCCGGCTTCGACGCCGTCATTGGCAACCCGCCGTATATACGCATTCAGACCATGAAGGAATGGGCGCCGTTGGAGGTGGAGTACTACAAGAAGCGCTATCAGGCCGCCTCGAAGGGCAACTATGACATCTACGTCGTGTTTGTCGAAAAGGGACTGAGCCTGCTGAACAAGCAAGGGCGCCTGGGCTTCATTCTGCCGCACAAGTTCTTCAACGCCCAGTACGGCCAACCGCTGCGCGAGATCATCAGCCAGGGACAGCACCTCAGCCAGGTGGTGCATTTTGGCGATTTGCAGGTTTTTGAGAACGCTACCACGTACACTTGCCTTTTATTTCTCACAATGAAGGCCAATGACCAAGCCCGCGTCGCAAAGGTGAATGATCTCGAGACGTGGCGGAACAGCCAACAGGCGACGATCGGGATGGTGGCGTGCGAGCGAATCACGGCTAATGATTGGCAGTTCAATGTGGGTAGCGATAGCAGAGTGTATGAAAAGCTCGACTTCATGCCATTGAAGCTCGGAAGCATCGCCCATCTTTTTGTGGGATTGCAGACCGATGCTGATGATGTTTACATTCTCGAAGAAGTTCGGCGCGAAGACGGTAAAGTACTCTGTCGATCAAAGGCAACTGGCAGGAGCCATTGGTTTGAGGATGACCATCTGAAGCCTTTCCTTAAGGGATCTCTCAACATTCGGCGGTATCATCTCGAAAACGCAACGAAGAGACTGATCTTCCCGTACCAGATGAGAGAGGGCAAATCGGTTCTCATCGAAGTCTCGGAGTACAAAGCCCGTTACCCTTTGACATGGGCCTATCTGTGGGACAACCGGGAACGGCTGACCGCCAGAAACAAGGGGCAAATGGGACGTGACTGGTACGGATATGTGTACCGAAAGAACCACACGCTCTTTGGCGTGCGAAAACTCGTCGTTCCATCCATTGCTACGGGCAGTTGCTTCGCTGCTGATCTGGATGGTCAGTTCTTTTTCGTTGGCAGTGGAGGCGGCGGTGGTGGAGGATATGGGATAAGGCTTCGAGAGCAGGTTCCGCTCTCGTATCACTATGTCCTGGGACTACTCAATTCCCGCCTCCTCAGCGGGTATTTGAGGTCGATCAGTACGCCTTTCCGTGGCGGGTACATCGCTCTGAACCGCCAATACATCGAACAGCTTCCCATTCGCACCATCGACTTCTCCAACCCCACCGACAAAGCCCGCCATGACCGCATGGTCGCACTGGTCGAGCGCATGCTCGCCCTGCACAAGCTTGCCGCCGCAGCCCGCACGGACCAGGAGAAGGCCATCGCGCAGCGCCAGATCGAGCTCACCGACCGGCAGATCGACCGGCTGGTCTACGAGCTGTACGGTCTGACTGAGGACGAGATTGCCATCGTCGAAGGCGCGCGCTAGCAGCGTATGGCCTGACGCCGGGTAGGACTATCCGTGAGGCAACGATCTCTGCAAAGCGAATCTGGTCCCTATGGTCACATTCGCGGCCAAAGGGCGTGGCTCGTGACAATGACCGCAGGACACGATGGGCGGTGCGCGCCTCCATCGGAGCGATAGCCAAGCGAAACAAGGGCGGTGAGCATCAGGGCGCTTTCATGTTGCGGCTTACTCATTGGCTGGCAACGGGAGTTGCGAGCCGTGCGCACAAGACCTGCTCCCGCAGACCGTATTGCCGTCTGTGGCATGGCATTTTGAGCCGGTCGTCTGCAATTCTTGCTGCCAGCATGGCGCGCTGGTGCAACATGATTTCGCCCTGACAATGCCGGCACCATCATTGATTACTGGGCTGTTTTGTGCTATACTGTACTTGTGGCGGGACAAAAGGGTTCGCTAAGTCGCGGCTCGCCCGGGTAGATTCCACAACAGATAGCATCCCACCCCCCGTGCAGCCGCAGGGGGGGTTTTGTTTTGAAAGGGCCATCATTGCCTGAAGTCGTGGTCGCTTCCGAAAGAAGGTGAGGAATATGAAGGCCTTTGAGAACATCGAGATCGCTTTTGTCGGGGTGCCGACTGCCAAGCATGTGCTTGAAAGCATACGCAGAGATGAATGGTGCCGTGCCGATCCTTCGTCTCCTCGCTGCAACTTCGAACCGGGCAAGGATGACTATTGGCTCAAGGACGTGGCCAGTAGAGCGGTTTGCCAGCGCTGCCCCATGTTCGGCCAAAAGCTCGAGAAGTTGATGGCGGACTGGGAAGAGTGGGTTCTTGCCATGCAAGACGTATACACGTGAACTCGGTTATCGAGGGACGCCCCGATATGCAAGGTCCAGATGCGTATTTTCCGAGAGCCCATTTTGCCAGGAAAGGAGTCGACAGGATGTCCGTGATCACCATTTCCAGAGAATTCGGGAGCGTGGGCGATGACATGGGTGAAAGGATCGCCCAGACCCTGGGCTACCAGTTTGTGGACAAAGAGTTCATCGGCGTCCTGCTCAGCGAGTATGGGCTGGTCGAGTTCGACAGGGAGTACGAGACCCAGCCAGGTTTTTGGGAGGGATTCAATGCGCAGCGGGGTAAGCAGCGAGAAACGATGGTGGGCATGCTCAGCCAGGTTGTGCAAGGTGTGGCGCGTCATGGCGAGGTGGTGATCCAGGGGCGCAGCGGTTTTGCGATCTTGAACGGTTTTGCCGATGTTCTCCATGTGCGACTGCAGGCGCCTCTTTCGATTCGGATCGAGCGCGTGGCGGCACAGCAGGAGATGACAAGTGAGCAGGCAGCGGCGGTCGTGAAAGAGGGCGACCTAGTGCGGACAGCTTTTGTGGAGAACTTCTACGGCGTGCCGTGGAACGCAATCCAGGCCTTTGATCTGGTAATCAACACCGGCAAGATTTCTCCTGACCTGGCAATGACCTGGGTGGTCAGCGCGGCGAAAGAATTCGCAGGCGGTCCAGCAACCGGCAAACCCAGCACCAGCGCGATAGAGGTGGATTCCGTCTTAGCGAAGGCCATTTCCGATGGGCTTCACTGTCAGCCGGCGCACAGCTAACAGCAGAGGTACGGCCTGGCGGCAAACTCGGTCACTGAGAATGGTGGCCGTCAGAGAATGCCAAGATGCGGGAGGTGCGATTATGTTTACGTACCACACGATACTCGTACCCTTGGATGGTTCGGCGTTCAGCGAACGGGCGCTGCCGATGGCAACGACGCTGGCGCGGGTGCTGAGGGCACAGGTGATCCTGGTGCGCGCTGCCAGCGCCT
This sequence comes from Anaerolineales bacterium, assembly GCA_017882045.1. Taxonomy (GTDB): domain Bacteria; phylum Chloroflexota; class Anaerolineae; order CG2-30-64-16; family CG2-30-64-16; genus JADGQF01. Next base: position 158 of record JADGQF010000333.1, on the reverse strand, counting down.
CGGTCTTCCCGGGAGCAGATCCTACTAAGGCACAGTGCCAGGCTGTGGAGGAGGCCCAGGCTTACCTGTCTGCCCTGGCGGCCGGGTTGTCCGAGCAAGATCAGAACCTCGAGGTTGCCGTGCCCTATGGTGATGCCGCCGAATCGATCCTGCTGGAG
>JADGQF010000332.1 GCA_017882045.1 Anaerolineales bacterium | reverse complement strand
CTATGTTGGCGCCTTGCTCGGCCAGCGCCAGAACAATCGCCCGGCCGATGCCGCTGTTGCCCCCGGTAACAATCGCCACCTTGCCCTTGAGTGACATGTTCGCTAACCCTCCATGCAATCGATGATCCACGGTGTGGGGGCGCACGGCCGTGCGCCCCCACACCGTGCGCCCCTACGCCGTGGGCGCACCGTCGCCGGCCGCTGGTGCAGCGGGATAGTCGCAGAGCAACGAGGCGACCAACGCGGTCCAGCCGGTCTGGTGGCTGGCGCCCAGGCCGGCGCCGGTGTCGCCGTTGACCTGGCTCTACCGCCGGCTCGCCCTGGGCGCCTTCACCGTCCGCACGCCTGGCGATGCGCCGCTGCTCTTCCTGTTAGTCATGGCCGGGGTGGGCCTGTACGCCGCCGCGGACCTGAGCAGCAGCCTGCCGGCCTTCTGGCGCCTGCTGCTCGGCCTGGCCCTCTACTACGGGCTGGCCAACGGCGTGCGCGACCGCCGGACCCTGGGCCTACTGACCCTGCTGCTGGCGGGGGGCGGATTCCTGCTGGCCCTCGTGACAGTGCTCGGCGTGCGTTGGGATGCCGTCAGGTTGCTGAGCTTGCCCCAGCTATACGGCCGGCTGCCGGCCCTGCTGCGGGACCCCTCGGACAGCCAATCCTTCAACCCGCGCGTGATGGGCATGGGGCTGGCCGTCCTGTTCCCGGCCCTGCTAAGCCTGGCCCTGTTCGGCCCCGCTCGGAAGCTGCGGCTGGCCGGCGCCCTCGGCGCGCTGGCGCTGGCCATCGTCTTGCCGCTGACACAGGCCGTACAGGCGCTGTTGGGTATCGGCGTCGCCCTGGCTTTTCTGGCCATCTGGCGCACGCGCTGGTCGCTCCTGGGGCTCCTGCCGCTGGTCGCGCTGCTCGGGTGGGCCCTGACCCGCTATGACCTGCGCCCGCTCGCGGCCCGGCTGCTTTCCACCGGCGATCTGGCAGGCATTGGGGTGGCATTGCGCCTGGACATGTGGGCACGGGCACTGGCGATGATCCGCGACATGCCGTTCACCGGTATCGGGCTCAACAACTTTCAGGCCATCCAATGGAACTTCTACCCCGGCTTCTTGCTCGGCCAAGAACCGCACGCGCACAACCTGTTCTTGCAGGTAGCGCTGGACCTGGGACTGCCGGGGCTGGTGGCTTTCCTGTGGCTGATAATCGCCGCAATGGTGATGGCCGCTCGGGCATACCGCTTGACGGCCGATCATGACGGACGGGCACTGATCGTGGGGCTGGTGGCCGGCCTGCTGGCCTACCTCGGGGCAGGACTGATCGATTGTCCATGGGCGTCCAAGCCCGGATTGCTGCTCTGGGTGCTCCTGGGCATGCTGGCCGCGCTCTACGGCTTATCCGGCGCAGCCACCCAGGAACGCACAAGCCGGCCCGCCGGCCTCCGCTACCGGCGGTTGGCGCCGGCTCTCGCGCCGGTCTTGCTCGTGCTGACAGCCCTAGTCGCTGGCAACAGCTGGGACACAAACCGGGGATCCATCGAGGGCCACAAGGCGCTGCTTGCAGCTCGCACAGCAGGCGCTAACGCCGATCCGGCTGCACTGGCAGAGGCCGCGGGGCACCTGGCCCGCGGGCTGGGCAGCGGGGCGCGCAGCGCCTCAGGCAGCGCCTCCGCCTACTCGCTGTTGGGCAGCCTGTATGCCTGGCAGGGCGACGATCGGGCGGCCCTCGAGGCGTTCGGGCAGCAGGTGGCGCTCGATGGCCGGGATCCCCTGGCCGAGTACGCACCCTTCGAGGCGCTGCGCCGGCAGATCACCGGCCAGGCGAGCCCCGATCGCTGGGCCGACCTGCTGGGAGTGTACGGCCAGTGGATGGCCCGTTTTCCGCAACGCGCCGAACCCTACGTGTGGGCCGCCCTCGTGCACGGCACGTATCAGAACGACCAGAAGGGTGCCGTCGCAACCCTGCGCTCCGGGCTGCAGCGCGGCGCGCAACCCACCGGCCTGCTGCAAGCCTGCCTGGACGACCTGGCCAGCGCCCGGTAATTCGGTCCCCACTTTGGCCATGGAGTTTGCCGCCAGGAGGTTTTCGCGCTGCAGAAAGCGCAGCTTTTTGTTCAAGCGCGCCGTTACGTAGCGTGGCTCCCTCGGAGTCAAGGTCGCCGATAGCACAATAATGGGGGATGAGCAGGAGTCATACCGCTAAGGTTTCGGGTTGAGAGCGGGTGATGGGATTCGGACCCACGACATCCTGCTTGGAGGGCAGGCGCTCTACCACTGAGCTACACCCGCGGGACTGCCCAGATTATACGAGCAGCCGGCGCTTCTGTCAAAGTGGCTTCCTCTGCCAAAGGCCTGTCGTGGATTGAAAGTCGGGGCGAGTGGATTTGAACCACCGACCTCGTGAACCCAAATCACGCGCGCTAACCGGACTGCGCCACGCCCCGAACGCCAAGGATCCTATCCCGGATCGTATCCCGGATCATATCCCGGAGTATATCCCAAAGCGGGCAAACCGTCAAAGAACGCAGCCGCCGTCAACGAATCAAACCGCCGAATCAACGAATTTGCCGGGCCGCGGGGAGAGCCATCCGTTTATCCGTTCAGCGGATTCTGATCCGCCATTCGTTGCCCGTCCGGTCATGGCAGCGTGTAGCTAAGCAGCGTCTCGCCCTGGGCGCCGGTCAGGACGACCTTGAGTGGGCCGGGGCCGGCGGGGATCTCCTCGTCCAACGGCCGGTCCGGGGCGATGTCCAGCGGGCGGACGACCGGGGCTGAACCGCCGGCCGCGACCGACAGGCTGCCCCGGATGGGCTCGGTCGGGAAAGCCCGCACGCGCACGCCGGAGCCGCTGCGGGTCAGGTTGAGGGCGGCGTGCGCATTGGCATAGGTGATGTCGCCGATCTTCGCGGCCGGATACCAGGTCTCGCTCCAAGTGACCGAGCCACCCGGCGGCAGCTCGTTCCAATCGTCGAAGGTCGGCGCAAGCCCCCCGTGCATCTCCACGTAAGCCGAGCCGTCATCCGTCCACTCGTGCGGGTCGAGCGGCTTCTTCCAACCCAGCGCGAAGCCCTTGGCCCCGCGGGCGATCGCACTCGGGAAGGTCCGCACCATCCCTTCGTCGCTAACCGGATCGTAGACCGCCGTAAAGTCGCCCTGCGCGGCCGGGCGCTCGAAGAAGCCCAGGTAACCGTTCCAATTCCCCAGGCGGCTCAGGTCCCGCCCGCCGGCGACCGGCCACGGCAGCGGCTGCCCCGGGCCGGGCAGAGTAGCGTCGTCGGTAGTGTGCACCGTCATCTCATCGACCGGGTAGACGAAATGCAGGCCGGCGCCCGGCTTGTTCGCGCCACCCGGCGCCAACATGGCATCGGCCCACCATTTGAAGCGGAAGGCGGCCCCCATCGGGTTGGTGATGTGCGGGCGCACGATGAAATAAGCGGCATCCGGCGGCAGGATGATGTCGACGTCGACGTAGGGGCGGCGATAGTCACGCGTGAACAGGCTGACCATCACGCTGCCGTCGCCCTGGCTGACAGGGTCGTAGCCCCACTGGGTGCTCCATTCGTAGCCATGCTCGGCCACGGGGAAGCCCCATTCGAGGCCGCCGACAGCCAGCCACCAGTTGGCGCCGGCCGGAGAGATGTCCGGCCCCGGCCCCCAATGGCTGGGCTTGACGACCGGGTTGCGATAAAACTCGTCGTGCCCGGTCGGCTTGAAGATGCACTCGTACACCCGCCCGCCCAGCTCGGGCAACATGCTAAGGCGCAGGTACTTGTTTTCCAGCACGATCAAGGTGTACTTCACCGGCGCGGGCTGTGGGTGCGACGCCTCATAGGCCAGCCGGTTGAGCACGGGCACCGGGTAGTTCATGCGCGCCGGGTCGGCCACGTTCTGCACGAAAGCGGCAAAGGGATACGTCGGGATGCTGATGCTGCTGATGGTCAGAGTCGTCGGTGAAATGGTCCGCGCCTGGCCGGACGGGGCGGTTTCAGTAGGCGGCGGAGTCCCGCCGCCGGCGGAGGAGGCCGGCACGGCCGGCGTGCCAGTCGCCGCGGCGGCGGACGGGCTGACGGCTGTGGTCGCGGGCTGCGACGAGCTGCCCGCGGCGGCCCCGCCCGCGCTGGCCTCAGCCCCGACCGTGGTCGGCGCGATCGTGATCGGCGCGGCGGCCTCGGCCGTGTTGCCCGCCTGATCGACCACGCGCGCCGTCAACGTGTAGGCGCCGCCGGGCGCGACCCCCGGCACAGCCGACGGCTGAAGGGCGAGGGTCAGGTCGTTGCCCCTCACGCTGCCCAACACCTGGCCGTTCAACGACACCTGCATCTCGCTCACAGGCGAGTTAGCCGTCGCCTGGGCGTGAACCTGCGTCTCTCCCAGCCAGGGCACCGTGGTCGTGTCGGCCCAGACCCTGACAGAGGGCGACTGGCCACCGAGCAGAGTGGGAGCGAGGATACCGCGCTGCCCGGCGGTCAGAGTCACCGCCTCGGTCAACGGCGCATACCCCGGCGCGCTCAACCCGACCTGGTGCACACCCGCGGGCAGCGTCAAGGTCAGCGGGGAGGCGCCGCGCGGCGTGCCGTCGATGGAGACTGCGGCTCCCGCGGG
>JADGQF010000100.1 GCA_017882045.1 Anaerolineales bacterium | reverse complement strand
CAACCAGATCAGCCCGGAGACTCGCCAGATCATCGACGAGGAAGTGCAGCGCATCATAGGCGAGCAGTCCGAGCGAGCGCAGCGCTTGCTGCGCGGGCGCCGCTCGGCGCTGAACAGCCTGGCAGCCGATTTGTTGGAGCACGAGAGCGTGGACGGCGCGGCCGTCAAGAGGGCGCTGGAGGAACTGGCGCAGACGCCCGCAGGCGAGGCGGCGGTGGCGTAGGCAGAAGGCGGACCGCGGAGGCAGCAGGGAGCGCTCTGCCTCACACCTCGCTCTTCAGCTAAACGACAAATAGCGGTACCAGCCCGCCCAGTCCTCGCGCGCGGCCTCGTACTTCTCGCGCAGGGTCTCGTGGAGGCGGGCGTTGTCCAGGGCGATGGCGCCCAGGTCGGCGACGGCTTCCACCAGGGCAATCTCCTCGCTCGTGAAGCGGTGCGGCTGGGCCGAATAGACGCGCAGGACGCCGACGATGGTGTCGTGCAGGCGCAGCGGGACGGCCAGGGCGGAGCGGATGCCCTCGCGTTGGGCGGCCTCGGGATATTGGAACCCGGGCTCGCTCGCCACGTCGTAGAGCACTACCGGCGCCTTCTCGTCCAGCACGCGCCGGTCGATGGGGCTATCGGCGATGCGGATTTCCCCCTTATCCAGGTAAGCCTGGCTCAGACCCTCGGCGGCGGCAAGGTGCAGGCGCCGGCCGCGCGGCCCCAACAGCCGGACAGCAGCCCCTTTGACGTTGAGTTCCCCGATCAGGTTGACCAACAGCTTGCGCAGGACCTGCTTGACCTCCAAAGTCGAGTTAACCTCGCGTGCGATGGCCCGGAACGCATGGTATAACTCGGCGTTGGCGATCGAGCGCGCCGCCAGGTTGGCGATGCCGGCCAGGAAGGCTTTTTCCTCAACCGAGAAGTCGTGCTGCCGGTCCGTGTAGACGCGCAGCGCGCCCACGGTGCGCTGGCCCAGGCGCAGGGGCACGACGAGGACCGCGCGCAAGCCCTCACGTTCGGCGGCTTGCGGATATTGCAGGTTGGGCTCGGCCTGCAGGTCACGGATCGCCACGATCTGGCCGGCGAACGCCTGTTGGTCCATCGGGCTGTGCGCCAGGTCGACGCCGCCCTTCTTCAGGTATTCATCGCTCAGGCCGTAGGCCGCCGCCAGCTCCAGAAGGCCCTTTTCGGGATCGAGCATCCGCAGGGAGGCGGCCTTGTAGCCCAGCGTGTCGACGATCGCGGCGAGCATCTCGCGCAGCAAGGTGGCGCGGTCCTGGGTGGCGTTCATCGCCTCGGCGATGCGCAGACCGGCCTGGACTTGTTTCTGGAAGAGATCGTTTTGGTCCGGCATTTTGCCCCCTAGACCCGTCCGAGAATGACGCTGAGCAGCATGACCATGAAGACAAAGACGGTGACGCCAAAGTAGAGCCAGTCGCGCTCCCAGAGGAAGACGACGATCGAGCCGATGACCCGCACCACAGGCGTGAACAGCAGGACCAACAGCCCCAGCGACAGAAAGCCTGATGGACGCAGCTCGAGGACGCGTTGGAAGGCATCGGCGGGCGGCAACGTCGCAGCCGGCAAGGCCTGGCCTGTCAGCAAGTCCAGGAGCAGCCCGATCAGCAGCAGAACAGTGCTGAGCAGGAGGCCGATGATCCGGATGCGGTGCACGACGTCGTTCAGATCGCGCGTCTGGCCGGCACGCACGGTTGCCGGCAGGGGACCGAGCACGGTGGAGACGCGCGGTGCGGAGCGCGGCGCGCCGGCCTGGTTGGCCTCGTCAACCTCGTTAGCCTCGTCAACCTCACCGGCGGCCGTAGCCTTGTCAACGCCGGCAGCTTCTGCCGTTTCGCCTGCCCTGGGCGCCACACGGACGGTGTCGCGGCCAACCTCGCCGCTCTCGGCCTCGCCGTCAACGTCCTCGTCATCATCGGCGTCCGGCGGCAGGAGCGAGGCCAGGCCCGGTCCAAGGCCAGGCGCTGACGGGCGACGCGCGTCCGTGGGAGGCCGGGCCGCAGAGCTGGAACCGTCGGCCCACTCTAACAAAGAGCAGGCGCCGGGATCACGCGGCGTGGGAGACGGCGCGGCAGGCGGGGGCTGCGCAGCAGGCCGCTCTTCTTCAGGATCTAGCGGGCGATCGCTTTCCATAACATTTGCACCGCAAAAGCAAATAGCAGGACCTGGAAGATAAGACGCAGCGTCCCGCTGCGGGCGCGGCCGCCCAGGCGAGGACCGATCTGCGCGCCGGCCAACACGCCCAACGCAGTCGGCACGGCGACGTCGGGCAGGATGTAACCCCGTCCGTAATAGATGACAGCGCTGGTGGCGGCGGTGACGCCGATCATGAAGTTGCTGGTGGCGATGGCGGCCTTAAACGGCATGCCCATCACCAGGGTCATGATGGGCACCTTGATGATGCCGCCGCCGATACCCAGCAGGCCCGAAATGTTGCCGGCGACAAAGCTGGCGGCCAGACCGGCTTTCAGGCGGCGCACCCCGTAGTTAACTTGCCCGCCGGTTAATGGGTCGATGAAGCTGGTGTCGAGCAGGCCGGTGGGTTGGCTGCCACCCTCACTGCCGGCCAGCCCGCGCAGGCTGTAGACCACGTACAGCAGCACCAGGCCGAAGATGCCATACAGATAGCGCGCCGGAAGCAGGACGGCAGTTATGCCGCCGGCCACGGCGCCGAGGGTGGTGGCGATCTCCAGCACCATGCCCAGGCGGGTGTGGGTCATGCCGTGACCGACGTAGACCGCGCCCGCCGCGGACGAGGTGGCGATCACGCTGATGATGCTGGCGCCGATGGCCGTCTTGATATCGACGCCGAACAACAAGGTCAGGAGCGGGATGATCAGCACCCCGCCGCCTATGCCCAACATGCTGCCCAGCAAGCCGACACAGAGGCCCATCACGAAGATCAGGACCAGAGTGATCATCGAATCTCCGTCATGTGACAGCGAGCCTTATGAAAGTGTCATATCCTAAGGCCATGGCCTCGGCCCGTCTGTTGCCCCCATTACTTGACAAACGCCGGGCACGGGGTACTATGCGACTGGAGGATGAGTATAATATGGAAGCTACTCCTGACGCCAATGTGGTGCAGATGGTTGGTAGAACGGCGGACGAAGCGGTTCCGGCGGTGACCGAGGCGGCCGCTGAGGTGATGGAGATCCAGGACGTGATGGCCGGCGGGCAGACGGGGTCATTCCGCGAGCGCCAGAGCAAGGGGCGGGCCGGCCCCGAGCAGTTGTTGGGCCTGATGCTGGGCGGGCGGGATGGGCTGGCCGGCGCGGTGCGGATCAGGGGACGCCTGACGATGCCCTCAGACCAGGCCTACGCGCGGCTGGCCGATCGGCTGCGCCCGTTGGGGTATACGCCCATCTTGCGCAAGGACCAGGATGGCCAGGGCGAGGTGCTGCTGGCGGTGCGCGGCCAACTGCGGGCGGCGCGCCAGCGCGTGGCGTTGGCGCTGACGCTGTTCGGCCTGACCGCAGTCTCGTGCCTGTATGTCGGCGCGCTGTATGCGGAGGGACGAGCGATCGGCGAACTGCCTACCTGGCTGCCGGATGGTCTGCCTTTCGCAGCCAGTCTGCTGGCGATCCTCCTCTGTCACGAATTCGGCCACTACCTGGTGGCGCGCCGCCTGGGCGTGCCGACGAGCCTGCCCTACTTCCTGCCCCTGCCGATCAGCCCCTTTGGCACGCTGGGCTCGGTCATCAACATGACCGCCCCGCCGCGTAACCGCCGGCAATTGCTGGCCATCGCCACCGCCGGCCCGCTGGCCGGCCTGATTGTGGCCCTGCCCGTGTTGTGGATCGGCCTGAGCCAGAGCCACCTCACGCCGTGGGCGCCCGGCACGATGGGCCAGGAGGGCAACTCGCTGCTTTACCTGCTGATCAAATACCTGCAGTTCGGTCTGTGGCTGCCGTCCGCGGCGCTACACACTGACGTGCAGATCAACTCGGTCGCCTGGGCCGGCTGGACGGGCCTGTTCGTGACCGCCCTGAACCTGATGCCGGTGGGTCAACTGGACGGCGGGCACATCTTCGATGCCCTGGCCGGGGAGCGCGCCGCGCGGATCATGTTCTGGGTTGTGCTGGGCGGCATGGCCCTGCTGTGCATCTTCTGGCCCAGCTGGTTGCTGTGGGTGGGGCTGATCTTCCTGTTTGGCCGGCTGCGGGTGCCGCCCCTGGACGACGTGACGGTGCTCACCCCTGCCCAGCGCGCCCTGGCGGTCGCGATGTTGATCGTGTTCGTGCTGGTCTTCACGCCGATCCCCTTGACCTGAGTTCCTGATCAACGGGCTAGACAGAGCACCAGAGATAACAAAGCGGCGCAGCAAACCTCTTGCTGCGCCGCTTTTTACGAAGCGCCTTAGGCTGTTAGCTCGCCGGCTGGGCCGGGCGAGCGCCCAGGGTGACGGTCAGGGTCGCTTGCTGGCCGCCACTGCGCAGCACCGTCAGCTTGACGGCCTGGCCGGGTGAAGTCTGCTCTTCCAGGTACATGAGCAGGTCGTCCATCTTGGTCACCGGCTGTCCGTTGACGGCAGTGATCAAGTCGCCACCGCTCTGCAGATAGACCGGACCGCTGTTCCCTTGGCCGAGCAACACGCTGGTGTCGTTGCTGCCGGCGCGCAGGCCGGCGAGGGCGGCAGGTGCGCCCGGCGTGACCTGCTCGACATATGCGCCCCGCGCATCTGCGGGCAGGCCCAACGGCTGTGCCCAGGCCTTGCTGTAGGTTGTGCCGGCGAGGCCCAGGTAGGAGTGCTGGTAGGCGCCGTTCTGGATGAGCGCCGGCACGATGCGCTTTACGATGCTGATCGGGATGGCGAAGCCGACGCCGCTATTGCTGCCGCTGGCCGACTGAATCTGGTCGTTGACGCCAATCACCTGGCCCTGCTCGTTCAGGAGCGGCCCACCCGAATTGCCGGGGTTGATGGCGGCATCCGTCTGGATCGCCTCAGGGATGTTGTAGGTGGTCTGCGACGGGATGGTGCGCCCGAGAGCGCTGACGATCCCGCGCGTCATGGTGCCCTGGAAGCCGAATGGGTTGCCGATGGCGATCGCCGTCTCGCCGACTTTCACCTGTGACATGTCGCCGACCTCGACCGGCGCCAGGTTCACTAGCGTCGGGTCGACCTGGATGACGGCGATGTCGCCGTTCGGATCAGTGGCGACCAGTTTGGCATCCACCTGGGTGCCATCGGCAAAGACCACCTGTAGCTGATCTGCGCCGGAGACCACGTGATCATTGGTCACGATGTGGCCTTGCTTGTCCCAGACAAACCCCGAGCCCTCGCCCTGGGGCACCGCCCCGCCCGTGGACGCGCGCCCGCTCTGAGCCAGGTTCACGACCTCTACGACCGACGGATTGACCTTCTGGTAGACAGACTCGAGGATCTGGCTCTGGGCATCTGCGCCCGGTGCGATGTTGATGGTGGGCGGGGACGCCGCCGGCCCGCCGGCCTGCTGCGCCGTGGCCGGAGCGCCCGTCGTCAAGACGGTCTTGGCTTTTAGGGCATTGGCTGCCGGGGCAGCCGAAATCGCAGCCGAGCCAAAGGCCCCGCTGCTGAATAGCACACCGGCCACCACGAGCGGGCCGGCAAGGAAAAGAGCGATTTTTCGCGGAATCATGTGCACTACCTCATTTCGTTGGTGAGCGAGTGTCTTTCCCGCTCTCACGTTGTGCACGATAGCACGTTTCGGGGGCCGGGGGGTTAAGCAGTGGTTAGGGGATGTTTATGGGCGAGTTAACGTTGTCCTTCAGCTCCTTCTGCAAGGGGCTGATCTCACCTCGCGCATCTTAACTGGAAGCCAACGCGGCCTTTATACGATCTTTATTGACCGGCGCGATGCTACACCCTGTTCGAGGCCGGATGAACCCGCTTCTGATGGGCAGATGCCGGATCGGGGAAACATCTCGACGGCACGGCTGCCCGATTGTCTGTGTGAAGCGTCTGGACGGGCGCCGGGCGGGTGAATCGGCCAGCCGGTGAGGGTGATGTGCGCCGGGTCCGCTGGGGACCCGGCGCACGCTACCTCGCACGCCAACAGGGCAGGCCGGCCCTTTCTGTTTGTGTGTCCTCAATCCGACAATGAAAAGACCCCGGGGTTTCGCTATTTTGCGCAGAACACTCATGGCGACTATGATGGGTAGGCGAAAGACAACAACGCCTGCCGAGGATCATATGGGTCGCACTGTGCTGGTCGTGGACGATGACAAGAAGATCGTGGACCTGGTATCGCTGTATCTGCGGAAAGAGGGCTATGCCGTTCTGTGCGCCTACAACGGCCGGGAGGCGCTGGAAGTGGCACGGCGCGAGCAGCCGGACCTGATCGTGCTTGATCTGCTGCTGCCCGAGATGGATGGGATGCAGGTCTGCCATGCGCTGCGCGCTGAATCACGGGTGCCGATTATCATGCTGACCGCGCGCAGCACGGACGAGGACAAGTTGCTCGGCCTGGACCTAGGCGCTGACGACTACGTGACCAAACCCTTCAATCCGCGCGAGCTGGTGGCACGCGTGCGCGCGGTGCTGCGGCGGGCGGCCAGCGCGGATGGCGAGCCGCCGCCCGATGTCTGCTATGGCGATCTCACGATCAGTTTTATCCGGCACGAGGTATCGCTGCGCAACCGGCCCGTCAATCTGACGCCGACCGAGTTTCGGGTCCTGGAGGCGCTGGCCCGCGAGCCAGGCCGGGCCTTTTCGCGCTCGGAGCTTTTGGACCGGGCTTTCGGCCACGACTATGAGGGCATCGAGCGCACCGTCGACGTGCACGTGATGAATCTGCGCCGGAAGATCGAGCCGGAGCCGGGCAAACCGCGTTACATCGGGACGGTGCCTGGCGTGGGCTATCGTTTTGAAGGCCATCATGTGGCGTAGTCTGCGTCTGCGTTTGCTGATCGCGATCGGGCTGGTGGTCGTCGTGGCGCTGGGCGTCACGGCTTTTGTGGCCAGCCGGCGCGCGTCCGGCGACTTCCAGCACTATATCGAACAGACCGGCTCCATTCGTTTCCGCCGTTTCACCGACATTCTAAGCCAGGTCTACGGCGCCAGCTCTAGCTGGAGCGACGTACAGCCCGAGGTGGAACGGATGGCGCAGATCAGCGGCCAGCGCGTGCTGGTGGCCGACGCACAGGGCAAGGTGGTCGGCGATTCGGAGCACAAGCTGGCCGGCGAGCCCGTCAGCCCGGGTTGGGCGCGCCTGGGGTCCGGCGTCTATTGGGAAGGAAAGCGGGTGGGCGTGCTCTACGTCAACCCGGTCGCCGGTCCAGACCCGATTGACCTGGCTTTTATCTCGGCCCTCAACCGGTCGGTCTTGCTGGGCGCGTTGATGGCCGGCCTGGCCGCGATCTTGGTGACGCTGGTGCTGGCAAGCGGCATCCTGCGCCCGGTCGAGCGTCTGACGGCGGCTGCCCGGCGGCTGAAAACCGGGGATCTCTCGGTGCGGGTGAGCGTTGATTCGCAGGATGAGATCGGCGAGCTGGCCAACGCCTTCAACGCGATGGCCGGCAGTCTGGCCGAACAGGAGCAGTTGCGGCGGAACATGATTGGGGACATCGCCCATGAGTTGCGCACGCCGCTGACCAACCTGCGCGGCTACCTTGAGGCAGCGCGCGACGGGCTGGTGGAGCCGGATGCGGGCCTGGTCGACAATCTGTACGAAGAGACGATGCTCTTGCAGCGCCTGGTGGCCGATTTGCAGGAACTGGCGCTGGTCGAGGCCGGGCAACTGGCCCTGCTGCCGCAGCCGGCGGCCCTGGCGGCCATCGCCGAGCAGGCCCTGGGGATCTTGCGCCCGCAGGCGGATGCGAAGGGCGTTGCGCTATACGCGGAAATGCCGGCTGATCTGCCGCCGGTGAACGTCGATCCGGCGAGGATCGGCCAGGTGTTGCGTAACCTGCTGAGCAACGCGCTGCTGCACACGCCGGCCGGGGGCACGATAACGGTGCTCGGGCGGGCAGGAGCCGGGGAGGTGTCAGTTTCCGTCTGCGACACGGGCAGCGGCGTCCGCCCCGAAGACTTGCCGCACGTGTTTGATCGCTTCTATCGGGCCGACAAGTCGCGCGCCCGCCAGACCGGCGGGGCGGGCCTGGGCCTGGCGATCGTCAAGCAATTGGTGCTGGCGCACGGGGGCAGCGTGTCCGCCAGCAGCCTGCCGGGCCAGGGCAGCACTTTCACCTTCACGATCCCCCTCAGCCGTTAGTTACAGCCAGTCCGCGTCATGCGTTTGCTTTCAGAGCAGTATTTCCGCATGTTATATAAGGCTTTAATCCATAGCCTTGCGATACCGGTTGAAGCGCTTAATCGTGCGGAAGCCGGCGCTCTGTTCCACTTGTGCCCAATGACCGGGCCGGGGTTCAGGCGCTCACGCGCAGCCGATAGCCGACACCCGGCTCGGTCACGATCCAGCGCGGGCGCGCCGGATCGGGTTCGAGTTTGCGGCGCAGGTGGCCGATGGTCACCCGCAGCACGTCGTCCTCTCCTTCATAGCCAGTGCCCCACACCTGGCGCAGCAAATGGCGATGGGTGAGCACCTTCCCGGCCTGCATCACCAACGCTCTCAACAGATCATACTCGGTCGGCGAGAGGTGCACCTCGCGGCCGTCCACAGTGATCAGGCGGCGGTTGAGATCGACCACCAACCCATCGCTGCTGAAGATCGGTCCGGCCGGGCACTGTTGCAGGTGGCGCATGACAACGCGAATGCGCGCCAGCAGTTCGCCGCTGCTGAAGGGTTTGGTCAGATAATCATCCGCCCCGGCATCCAGGGCGGCGATCTTGTCCGCCTCCCCTTCGCGCACGGAGAGGATGATGATCGGCGTAGCAAGCTGTTCTCTGAGGATCCGGGTGAGCTCCACGCCGTCGGTGTCGGGCAGCCCGAGGTCGAGGATGATCAGGTCGGGCCGGTGCGCTACCACCTGGCTCAGCGCCTCGCGGCCGCTGCCCGCCTCGAACAAGGCATAGCCCTGCGCCTGTAACGTGATGCGTAGGTAGCGGCGGATGGCGGGCTCATCGTCCACCACCAGGATGCGAAGCGCGTTCTCAGTCATAGCCACCTATTCTAACACACTCTGCGCGGATAAGGTCCCTTTGACATATCCTTGTCTTCCTGCGCCGGAACTTTGCCCCTCCCTTGACGCGCTGTTGGCTACAATAGATTGAGTGGAAAGAGATCTTTCGGAGGGGTGTATGAAGCGCAGGAAGAGCCCCCGCTGGTGGGGCTTATATATCGTGGCGCCGGTGGCCCTGGGGCTGCTCCTCGTGGCCGACGGGGCGACGGGGCATGGGGAAACCTGGCATACGTTAGTGTCGATCGGGATCGCAGTTCTGGCGTGTGGGCTGGCCTGGCTATGGAGCGAGAGAAACGCGGACCTGGTGGGCGCTCAGGGAGTGGACGCGCAGGCTGAGGAAAAGGATTTGGGCGAACGGGGCATCCGGCCGGGCAGTTTGGCGCCTTCGCTGACGGCCCGCCAGGCGCATTACCGCCAGGTCATGCCGGTGTCTCGGTACTACGCCTCGGATGAGGATCAGCGGGAGACGCGCAGCCGGTAGCCTACCCCGGCTTCGGTGACGATGTAGTGCGGACGGGTCGCGTCCGGCTCCAGCTTGCGCCGCAGATTGCTCATCGTCACCCGCAACAGGTGCGCCCCATCATCGTGAACGCCGCCCCAGACGCGTTGCATTAGCTGCCGGTGGGTCAGCACCCTGCCGGGGTAGGCGACCAGCGCGCGCAGGAGGTCATACTCGGTTGGCGTGAGTTGTACCTCACGCCCGGCGACCGTGACCAGCCGTCGCGCCAGGTCCACGCTCAGGTCGTCCACTGCAAAGATCGGTTGGTCGCCGGTCTGCGCGGGCCGGCGCAGCACCACGCGCATGCGGGCCAGTAACTCGCCGGTGCCGAACGGCTTGGTGACGTAGTCGTTGGCTCCCTCATCCAGTGCCTTGACCTTCTCCGGCTCCTGGTCGCGCACCGAGAGGATGATGATCGGCACCTGGCTGAACTCGCGCAGCCGGTGTAAGACCTCGAGCCCGTCCATGTCGGGCAGGCCCAGGTCGAGGATCAGCAATTCAGGCCGGTAGCTGAGGAATTCGCTCAAGGCTTCCCGACCACTGCCGGCCAACTTGACGTCATAGCCCTGCGCACTCAGGGCGGTATTCAGATAGCGCCGGATGGCAGGCTCGTCGTCCACAACCAGGACACGCAATTTGTTCTCGCTCATCTTCTGCTCCTTGCCGGCAGTGCTGTCCGTCAGGCTCCCGGCTGCGGCGAATGTACCGGCAGCGTGAATTTGACGACCGCCCCGCCGCCGGGCCGGTTTTCGGCCCAGATGCGGCCGCCGTGCGCCTCAATAATCCCTTTGCTGATGGACAAGCCTAACCCGGTGCCACTGACGTTATCCGGCCGGTGGACGCGATAGAACTTGTCGAAGATATGTTCCAGGTCCTCAGGCCGCACGCCACTGCCGCGGTCGTAGACGGCGATCTCCGCCCAACCGTCCGCTTCGCGCCCGCGGATGTCGATGGGCGAGCCCGGCGGTGAGTACTTGATGGCGTTGTCGATGAGGTTGACCAGCGCCTGAACCACGAGCACCAGGTCAACCGGGATGGTCGGCGAATCGGAGCGGACGTCAACCGTGACCGCACGGCCCTCCAGCCGGCTCGAAAGCCGTTCGAGGGCGGTGCCGACGATGTCCTGTACCTCGGCCGGTTCGTACCTGAGGCGCAGTGCGCCGGCCTCGATGCGCGTCATATCGAGCAGGTTGCCCACCAGCCGGTTGAGCCGCTCGGCCTCCTCCTGGCCATCGGCGATCAGGCTGCGGCGCATCGCGTCGTCGAGCTTGCCCTCGTCGCTCTTCAGAGTGGAAAAGGCCCCGGTGATCGCTACCAGCGGGGTGCGCAGCTCGTGGGAGATCGAATTGAGCAGCGCGCTCTGCAGTTTTTCGGTGGCCTGGAGCAGTTGCGCCTGGCGAGCATGCTCGGCCAACTGGGCGCGTTCGATCGCGAGCGCGGCCTGGCTGGCGAACACCTCCAGCAGCCGGCGTTGTTCGGGGGCCATGAACATGTTCGCTTCGGCCGGCCTGACCCCCAGGACCCCGACCACACCCCGCGCCGTCTTCAAGGGCAGGTAACGGATCTGCGCGGCCGGCAGCGTGGCAGTGCCGCGCCCGGCCGGCTGGCCGTGTTTGAAGGCCCAGTCGGCGACCGCGATCTCGTTTGCATCCAACGTGAAACCCGGCGTGAAGGCGCGGACCTGCAGGCTATCGGCCTGCGGCAGGAGCACGGCCGCGTCGCGGCCAAAGCTCTCGCTTACGTGGCTGAGGACCACCTGGATGATGTCCTCCAGGTTGCCGGCGCCCGCCAGGTCACGGCTCAACTCAGAGAGCTCGACCGCCTGGGCCTCGCGGCGCTGGGCCGCATCCGCCTGGCTGCGCACGCGCGCCATCAGGGTGCTGATGACGACGCCGACTAGAAGAAGGCCGACAAAGGTCAGCAGGTACTGCGTGTCGGCGACGGCGAAGGTCAGTTGCGGGGGGACGTAGAGATAGTCAAAGGCCAGCACGCCGGCGAACGATGCCAGCAGCGCAGGGCCGCGACCGAGGTAGACGGCCGCGACGACGACGGCCGTCAGATACAGCATGACGAGGTTGGTGGGCGAGACCAACTTGTAGAGCGGCTGAGCAAGGAGCGTGACGGCGGCAACCAGCGCCAGGCTGGCCGCGTAACGCCAGCCGGGTGCGTGCGGGCGGCGCCACACCAATTCATCCGCCCTGGAGGCGGGCAGCGGATCGATAATCACGTAGACGTCGATGTCGCGGCTCTTGCGGATGATCTGGTCGACGACCGAGCCTGCCATGAATTCCGTCCAACGTGGCCGGAGCGGCTTGCCGGCGATGATCTTGGTGACATTGTGCTTGCGCGCATAGGCCACCACGCCTTCGGCCACCGAATCGGCCGGCAGTGTTCGAATCCTGGCCCCTAGTTCCTGGGCCAGCTGCAAGTGGTGCGCCACCCGCGCACGGGCTGCCTCGGGCAGGCGTGCGTGGTCGGGCGTCTCGACGTAGAGCGCGAACCATTCTGCATTGAGCTGGTTGGCCAGGCGGCGGCCTTCGTGGACCAGGCGCTCGCTGCTGAGGCCGGCGCTGACACAGACCAGCAGCCGCTCGGCGGCCGGCCATGGACCGCGAATGGCGCGTGTACGCATGTAGGCCCGCATCTGGTAGTCGACGCGCTCGGCCGCGCGCCGCATGGCCACCTCGCGCAGCGCGGAGAGGTTGCCCAGGCGAAAGAACTGCTGGATAGCCTGGGCGGCCTGGTCGGGCACGTAGACCTTGCCCTCGCGCAGCCGCTGCACGAGTTCCTGGGGCGGCAGGTCGACGAGCTCGATCTCATCGGCTTCGTCGAATACCCCGTCCGGGAGCTTTTCCCGCACCGTCACGCCCGTGATACGGGCCACCACGTCGTTCAGGCTTTCCAGGTGCTGGATGTTCAGGGTCGTGTAGACCGCGATGCCGGCGTCGAGCAGCTCCTCAACGTCCAGGTAACGCTTGGCGTGCCGGCTGCCGGGCGCGTTGGTGTGGGCCAACTCGTCAACCAATACCAGCTGAGGATGGCGCGCGAGCACCGCATCCAGGTCCATTTCCGGCAGGACCGCGCCGTGGTACTCGACCGGGCGGCGTGGGATCACCTCCAGCCCCGCCAGCATGGCTTCGGTCTCGGCCCGGCCATGGGTTTCCACGTAGCCCACGACCACGTCGATCTCCTCGGCCAGGCGCTGGTGGGCCGCTTCGAGCATGGCGTAGGTCTTGCCGATCCCGGCGGCGTAGCCGAGGAACAGCTTGAGGTGTCCGCGCCTCTGGCGCTGCTCGTCTGATCGCACCTGTGCGAGCAGTTCATCCGGATCGGGACGGCGAACTTCGCTAGCCATCAGCCCTCTCCCAGGATGTGGCAAGAATTCACTTTGACAGGCGATCGAGCGCCAGGTTCAGCTCGAGCACGTTCACGCGCGGCTCGCCCAAGATACCGAGCAGGCGGCCCGTGGTGTACTGAGTCACCAGCGCGTGCACCTGTGCCTCGTCCATGCCCCGCGCCTTAGCCACGCGCGACATCTGGTACAGGGCCGCGGCAATGCTGATGTCAGGATCGAGGCCGCTGCCGGAAGAGGTCACCAGGTCGACCGGGATGGGTTGGGTGTTGCCCGGATCGGCGGCCTTCAGAGCGTCAACGCGCGCCTTGACCTCGTCGATCAGCGCGGGGTTGGTTGGTCCCAGGTTCGAGCCCGACGAGTTAGCGGCATTGTACGGGTAGGGTGAGGTGGCCGAGAGCCGCCCCCAGAAATAGCTGGGGCCGTCGAACGGCTGCCCGATCAGTGCCGAGCCCACGCCTTTGCCACCGACGGTGATGAGGCTGCCGTTAGCCTGGGATGGGAATACGACCTGTGCGATCGCGGTCACTACCGCCGGGTAAATGAGGCCAGTGATTACCGTCAGGACCAGCAGGGCAACGACCGCCGGCCGGAGTTGCTTGAGCATGTCTGTAGCCATGTTCATGTTTCCTTTCTTGATCTCCCTGGGCCGGCGCAACGCGCCGGCCCAGGGAGACAGCTGAACTGCTGCCAGTTCCTCACGTTAGGTGCAGAGCGACCAGCAGCATGTCGATGAGCTTGATGCCGATGAATGGCGCGATCACGCCGCCCACGCCGTAGATCAGCAGGTTATCGCGCAAGAGCTGGGCGGCGCCGACGGCCCGGTAGGGCACGCCGCGCAAGGCCAGTGGGATCAGCGCAACAATGATCAGCGCGTTGAATATCACGGCCGACATGATCGCGCTTTGCGGCGTGGCCAGGCGCAGGACATTCAACCTGTCCAGCACCGGGTAGGTCGTGGCGAAAGCCGCCGGGATGATCGCGAAATACTTGGCCACGTCGTTGGCGATGCTGAAGGTTGTCAGCGAGCCACGGGTCATCAGGAGCTGCTTGCCGATCTCGACGATGTCAATCAGCTTGGTGGGATTCGAGTCCAGGTCGACCATGTTGGCGGCCTCACGCGCCGGCTGCGTGCCCGTGTTCATCGCCACAGCTACGTCGGCCTGTGCGAGGGCGGGCGCGTCATTGGTGCCGTCTCCCGTCATGGCCACCAGGCGGCCGCCGGTCTGATACTCGCGGATCAGCTTGAGCTTGGTCTCAGGCGTTGCCTGGGCCAGGAAGTCATCCACCCCTGCCTCGGCGGCGATCGCCGCCGCTGTCAACGGGTTGTCGCCGGTGATCATGACCGTCTTGATGCCCATCTTGCGCAGCTGGGCAAAGCGCTCCTTAATGCCACCCTTGACCACATCTTTGAGGTAGATCACACCCACGGCCTCGCCGTTGCAGGCCACCGACAGCGGCGTGCCGCCGCTGCGGGCGATCGTCTCCACCGCCTGGGTCATCTGGATTGGCACGCTCTGGCCGCTCTCCTGGATGAGCGCCGCGATGGCATCCGGCGCCCCCTTGCGGATACTGGTGTGGTCCAGATCCACGCCGCTCATGCG
>JADGQF010000012.1 GCA_017882045.1 Anaerolineales bacterium | reverse complement strand
GTGCTGTGGTCCATCGTCGCCACCGTCTGGCCGGGCCGGCGCAACTTCAGTCCGCGCTCACGCAAGCCCTGAAAAGCCTGGGGTGAGGTGACTTCATGCACCAGGTGCAGGTCGATGTATAGGACTGGCGGGCTGCCCGGCTCCTCGTGGACGACGTGGGCAGCCCAAATCTTCTCAAACAGCGTTTGCGGTTTGACGCTCATTAGCACCCTTTTCCTCGCGTGCCGTCAGCATCTTGTTCAGCGCGCTCATGTAGGCACGTGCTGCGGCGACGATGATATCGTTATCAGCTCCGTGGCCGCTGAAAGTGCGGGCGAACGATTGGCCGGTCTGCGGGTTGACCACCTCATCGCGATCGCCGTTGTGCGGCTGAATGCGAATGGTCACCTCACCCACAGCGTCGATCCCCTCGGTGACGGCCTTGATGCTGAACTCGGTCAGCGTATTGACGACGCCAACAACGCGGTTGATCGCCTTGTAGACGGCATCGACCGGCCCGGAGCCCAGGGCCGCGTCCTCGTACACCTTACCATCCGGCCCCATCAGGTTGACTGTGGCAGTCGGAATGCTGTGGTCGCCGCAGGAAACCTGGATGTGATTCAAGCGCCACACTTCGCGCGGCTGGTAGATCTCGTCGGCGATGATGGCCTCGATGTCCGCATCGGTGACGATCTTCTTCATGTCACACAGACGCTTGAAGCGCTCGAAGGCCAGGTTAACATCCTTGTCCGACAGGTCGGCATAGCCCAGATCGTTGAGATGCGAGCGAAACGCATGGCGTCCCGAGTGTTTGCCAAGCACCAGGCGGGAGGACAACAGACCCACAGTCTCCGGACGCATGATCTCATAGGTCAGGCTGCTCTTGAGCATGCCGTCCTGGTGAATGCCGGCCTCGTGGGCGAACGCGTTGGCGCCGACAATTGCCTTGTTCGGCTGCACGACCATGCCGGTATAGGCACTGACCATACGACTGGTACGTGTGAGCTGCGTTGTATCGATGTCGGTGTGCAAGCCAAAGACCTGCGGCCGGGTAGCGATGGCCATCACCACCTCTTCGAGTGAGGTGTTACCGGCCCGCTCGCCGATGCCGTTGACGGTTACCTCCACCTGGCGTGCACCGGCACGCACGCCGGCCAGGGTATTGGCCGTTGCCAATCCCAGGTCGTCGTGGCAATGCACCGACCATACGACGCGCTCGGCGCCGGGTGTATGCGAGATGAGGTACTCGATCAGCCGACCGTACTCCTCAGGGGTAGTATAACCGACAGTGTCCGGAATGTTCAGCGTCGTCGCGCCGGCCTTGATGACCTCGCCAAGCACCACCGTCAAGAACTGCGCATCGGAGCGCCCGGCGTCCTCAGGCGAGAACTCAACGTCATCGCACAGGCCGCTGGCGTGGGTCACCGCTTCGATCGCCCGCTGGATGCATTCCTCGCGGTCGATCTTAAGCTTGAACTGCAGATGAATATCGCTGGTGGCGAGGAAAGTGTGGATGCGGTGGCGGGGCGCCGCCTTGACGGCCTCGTAGGCGCGCGCGATGTCCGGCTTGTTCGCGCGCGCCAGCCCGGCGATGACCATCGGCTGGCCGGATTTGCGCCCCTCCGTCAGCGGGCCGACTTCCTGGGCGATGCGCCGTACGGCCTCGAAATCGCCCGGCGATGCGATCGGGAAGCCCGCCTCGCAGATATCGACACCCAGGCGCGACAGTTGATGGGCGATCTCCAGCTTCTCGTCGACGTTCAGGGTCGCGCCCGGCGACTGCTCCCCATCGCGCAAGGTAGTATCAAAGATCAGTACGGCATCGTCAGGATGGCTCATAGAAAGCTTCTCCCCTTCTCTCGATCCCCTTACTCTATCTCCTTCGCGTTCAACCAGGGCATCATGCGGCGCAGTTCCCTGCCCACCTGCTCGATCCTGGCATTGCGTGCCTCGGCCCGGCGAGCGTTGAACCACGGCCGGCCGTTGGCATTCTCTTCGATCCACTCTTCGGCGTAAGCGCCTGACTGGATATCGGACAGCATCTTCTTCATCGTCGCGCGCGTGTCATCGGTGATGATCTTGGGACCACCGGTGTAGTCGCCATGCTCGGCCGTGTCGCTCACGCTGTAGCGCATGTAGTTCAGACCCCCCTGGTACATCAGGTCAACAATTAGTTTGAGCTCGTGCATGCACTCGAAGTAGGCAATCTCGGGCTGGTAGCCGGCTTCGACCAGGGTGTTAAAACCGCTCTCGATCAGCGCGCTGACGCCGCCGCACAGCACCACCTGCTCGCCGAACAGGTCGGTCTCAGTCTCCTCGGAGAACGTGGTCTCGATGACGCCGGCGCGCGTGCCGCCGATGCCCTTGGCGTATGCCAGCGCAAAGGGCAGCGCCTGCCCACTGGCATCCTGTTGCACGGCCACGAGGCATGGCGTGCCCTGCCCGTCCTTGAACACCTCACGCACGCGGTGGCCGGGCGCCTTCGGGGCGACCATGCTGACGTCGACAAAGTCCGGCGGGACGATCTGGCCGTAACGGATGTTGAACCCGTGTCCGAACATGATCGTCTTACCGGGCGCAAGATGCGGCTCGATGCTTTCCTTGTAGATCTGGGCCTGGGCCGTGTCAGGCGCCAGGATCATGATCACGTCCGCCTCGGCGGCGGCCTCCGCGGTGGGCAGGACGGGCAAGCCCTCCGCTTCCGCCTTGGCCCAGGACTTGCTGCCCGGTTGCAGCCCTACGCGCACGTCGGCCCCCGAGTCGCGCAGGTTCAGCGAATGGGCATGCCCCTGGCTGCCGTAACCGATAATAGCGATCTTCTTGCCGTTCAATAAGGCCAGGTCCGCGTCCTTGTCGTAATAAATGTTAGCCACGATGACTCCTTCTCCAGATAGGTTGAATTGTTGATCCGCCGGTTGGTTGATCCGGTGGTTACGCGATGCCGTTATGCGTCGGCTCAGGGTGATAGCCATTGCCTCGCACCATGGCCACCCGGCCGGTGCGCACCATTTCCAGGATGCCGAAATTCTCCAGCAGCTTGATCAGCGAGTCGACCCGGTCCTCCGGCCCGGTGATCTGGATCACCAGGCAGTCGAGCGAGACGTCGACGATGCTCGCGCGGTAAATCTCGGCCAGTTGCAGGATTTCCGCCCGGTTGGCGCCGGTGGCCCGGACTTTGATCAACACCAGTTCCCGCACGACGGTGGGCTGGTACGTCACGTCCTGCACGGCGGTGACATTGATGAGCTTGAAAAGCTGCGTCTGGACCTGGGTCAGCTCACGCTCGTCGCCGTTCACCACAAAGGTCATCCGGCTGATGCCGGCTTTCTCGGTGTGCCCGACGGTCAGGCTCTCGATGTTGAAATTGCGCCGCCGGAACAGGCTCGACACCCGGTTGAGCACGCCGGGCTTGTCTTCCATCCAGGCAATCATGGTGTGTTCCATAGTTGTCACGCCTCTTCTGCGTTGGGCATGTCCGGCAGCGGCCGGCGGATCATATCGGCATTGCTTCTGCCCGGCGCCACCATCGGATACACATTGGTGAACGGATCGACCTTGAAGTTGATCAGGAACGGTCCCTTGTGAGCGCGCGCCTGCTGGATCGCACCGTCCACATCCTCCTTGTGAGAAACGGTTACGGCCGGGATGCAGTAGGCATCGGCGATCTTCACGAAATCGGGATTGAAGAGCGGCGTGCCGGCGTAGCGCTGTTCATAGAAGATGTCCTGCCACTGGCGCACCATCCCCAGGTAGCCATTGTTGATGATCGCGATCTTGATCGGCAGCTCCTCGGCAACCACGGTGGACAGCTCCGGCATGGTCATCTGGAAACCGCCGTCGCCCGCCACCACCCACACTTCCTCGTCGGGCCGGCTCATCTGCGCGCCGATGGCCGCCGGCAGAGCGAAGCCCATGGTGCCCAGGCCGCCGGAGGTGATCAGGCTGCGCGGATGGATGTGCGGGAAATACTGGGCCTCCCACATCTGGTGTTGGCCGACATCGGTGACCACGATGCAGTTGCCCTCGTCGGTCTGGTACCACAGCTCGCGCATGATGAAAGGGGGGACGAGTTCGTCCGCCTCACGCGCCAGCACGTCGCGCCGGTCGGTGTCGCCGCGCCATTCGGCGATCTGGGCCAACCAGTCCGGGTGCCTCTTGGGCTCGACCAGGGGGATGAGTTCGCGCAGCGTCAGCAAGGCGTCCCCGATGACCGGTGTGTCGATGGTCATCGTCTTGCCCACTTCCGCGGGATCGAGGTCGATATGGATGATGCGCGCCTTCGGCGCGAAGCTGCTGAAAGCACCCGTCAAACGGTCGTCCAACCGGGAACCGATGGCCACCAGGATATCGCATTCCTGGATTGCATAGTTGGTGTAAGCCTCGCCGTGCATCCCGCCCATACCCATCGAAAGTGGGTGCGTGGCAGGCAGGGTGCCGATGCCCAACAGGCTGGTCGCGACGGGGATGTTGGCCTTTTCGACAAGCTGGCGCAGTTCTGCGGTCGCCTTCGCGATCAGCACCCCCTGGCCGGCGATGATCACCGGCCGTTCGGCATCGTTGATGAGCCGGGCCGCACGAGCGATGGCCTTAGGATCGGCCGCGCTCAGGGCAGGGTCGTAACCGGGCAAGTTCACCGAGGTGGGATATTCCAGCTCCATTTCAGCTTGCTGCACATCTTTGGCGATGTCTACGACGACCGGGCCGGGTCGCCCGGTGCGGGCGATGTAGAAGGCTTCTTTGAGGGCATCGGGGAGGTCCTGAATCTTGGTGATCAAGTAGTTGTGCTTGGTCACCGGCAGGCTGACCCCCTGCATGTCCGCCTCCTGGAAGCCATCTCGCCCCAGCAAAGCGGTCGACACCTGGCCGGTGATGGCGACCACGGGTGAAGAGTCCATAAAAGCCGTCGCCAGTCCGGTGACCAGGTTCGTGGCGCCGGGACCCGAAGTGGCCAGGCAGACCCCCACCCGCCCACTCGCGCGCGCGTAACCGTCGGCCATGTGAGCCGCGCCCTGTTCATGGGTCACGAGGACGTGGCGGATCGGATAGTGATACTTGGCCAGCGCGTCGTAAATGGGCAGGGTTGCGCCACCGGGCAAGCCGAAGACAACGTCGACGCCTTCGTGAAGCATGCTCTCCCACACGATCTGCGCCCCACTCTTTCTTTGCCTCATCTAATCCCCTTATGAGTCCGGATTAAGAAAACGCGCCCAACCAAAACAGGGTCCGGTGGGCGCCTTTACCCGGCAGCATGCAAGCTGCAGACAATATCAGGCAAGAAAAAGGGCCTCCCTTGTTGGGAGGCCCCTGGCTCGTCAGCTTGGCGGCGGTTACGGTCTGGCCTACGTCCTCCCAACAGGTAGTGGCTCCATAAGCGACAGGCTTAGGAGCACGCTAATAAGAACGATTACCAGGCCATAGAACTGCATCAGTTCATATCCTCATCTTACGTGCCTTACGTTACCGCTCGGGATGTTAACATAGTATTTTGCATCTGTCAAATGGAGTTTCACGCAGAACGGGCGCCTGCCAGGGCTTGCAGAGCCGCATCCGGAACAGCTTACCCGCCCCTTTCACCGAGCGAGCGCAGAACATAGGCCAGCACACCGACACCCTGAGCCCACTCCTGCAGGTCGATGTGCTCCTCGGGTGTGTGGTCCAGGCTGCTGTCGCCCGGTCCGTAGGCAAGGATCGGGCAGCGCCAAAGCGGTCCAACCACATTCATGTCCGACGTGCCGGTCTTCAGCAGGAAACCGGGCCGGCCGCCCTGCTCGCGGATCGCCCTCAGAAAGGCGCGGGCGAGTGGGCTGTCTTTCTCCGCCTGGTAGGCCGATTCCTCGCCGCGAAACGACAGGGCAATACTGCCGGCCAAGCCTTGCAGGACGGGTTTCAGTTCCTCAGGCCCCATATCTGGCGGGAGACGGAAGCCAACCTTAAGGCGCGCTTCCTCGACCAAACCATCATCGCTTGAAGCAAAGCCGAACAACGCGGGCAACACCTGGTCCCAGGCGCGCTCGCGCCCGGCATTCCACTCGCCCAGGTGGGCCTCTACCCGGTTCCAGAAAGAAACTGCCAGCTCGCAGGCGCTCGGAAGGCGCCCGCTGCGATGAGAGATAGCCTGGCGCACCGTCGCGTCGGCCAGCAGCCGCCCTTTGTATCCCACGGTGACCCGCTGCCAGCCGCTGGGTTCGCCGATGACCGCCAGGGCCGGACGGTGCTGTGGCGCAAGGTAGCGCGCGCCCCTGGATGTGGCCGCCTCCTCTTCCACCGCGCCGGCGACGACGATGCGCCAGCCTGGCTGCGCTCCCGCCTGGGCTGCTGCTGTGGCAAAGGCCGCCAGCGGACCCTTGGCGTCCACCGCGCCGCGTCCGTAGAGCTTGCCGTCCCGGACCATCACCGGCAGGCGGCCCGGCACAGTGTCGATGTGCCCTAGCAGCAGGATTTCTCTGGCCGGCTCGTCCGCCGCGCCCGGGCCGCCTTCCAACACACCGACGGCATTGCCCGCGGGATCGACGAAGGCCCGGAAGCCATGCGCCGCCATCCAGTCCACCAGGAAAGCGCTGGCCGCGGCCTCCTGGCCGGAAAGCGAGGGGATGGCTACCAGGTCCTGCAGCAAACGCAGCCCTTCATCTTCTAGCATCAGCAAATCAGTCCTCCAGACCCTGCAGGACCGCGGCGACTACCTGCCCGGTCGTGGCCGCGCCGCCCAGGTCCGGCGTCAGCGTGCCGCCGGCCAGCGACCTCGTTACCGCCCGCCTGACGCGCCGCGCCGCTGCGCCCCGGCCGATATGCTCGAGGAGCAACGCCGCGCTGAGGACCGCGCCCAGTGGATTGGCGATCCCCCGGCCCGCGATGTCGGGGGCGCTGCCGTGCACCGGCTCGAAGACGGCCACCGGCCCGGCCCCGACGTTGGCCGAAGGTGCGGCGCCCAGGCCGCCGACCAGGCCCGCCGCCAGGTCCGACAGAATATCGCCGAACAGGTTCGTAGTAACCAGCACGTCGAAACGGGCCGGTTCCTTGACCAGCCACATGGCAGCCGCGTCGACCAGCATTTCCTTCACACGGATGTCGGGATACTCAGCGGCCACGCCCAGGCAGGTCTCGCGGAACAGGCCGTCGCTCAGCTTCAAGACGTTGGCTTTGTGCACGATGGTGACGGTGGCGGAGGGCGAGGACGCCTCTCCGGCTGCGAGCCGCGCCTGCGCGCGCAGGCGGGCTTGCTCAAAGGCGACACGCGCGATGCGTTCACTGGCCGGGCGGGTTATCACCCGTTCGGCGATCGCCGTATCTCCCTCACGATGTTCCCGGCCGCTGTACAGACCCTCCGTGTTCTCGCGCACGATCAACAGATCCACCTTGGGCTGGCCGGGCAGAAGCGTGTTCACCGGGCGCAGGTTAGCATAGAGATCGAAGCTGCGCCGCAGCGCGAGGATCGGGCTGGCATAACCTGCCACCGGCCCACTGGGAGATTGGGTTGCGCCGAAGAGCGTAGCATCCGCCGATCCGACGGCCGCGCGGGTCGCGTCGGGCAACGCGCTGCCGCTGCGTTGAAAGCAATCCCACCCCGCGTCAGCCTCGACGAAGCGCAGATCCGGCTGGACCGCGGCCAGCACCTGGGCCGCGGCGGGGACGACCTCCCGGCCGATACCATCACCTGGGATCAGACAGATTAGCGGCATACTTCCTCTTGAGCATGGGGATCAGCCCGCCCGCCTCGATGATCTGCAAGAGCGAAGGCGAGAGGGGCGGAAAAATGAAGGCTCGCTCGCCGTAGAGCACCCGGCAAGTCTGCAGGTTTACGCTGACGATCGAGCCGGGCGGGATCGCACTCACTGCCTCCGGGCAGACAACGGGCAACAGACCGTTGTTGACTGCGTTGCGAAAGAAGATACGGGCGAAGGACACGGCGACGATCGCCCGCACGCCTGCCGCCACCAGGCAGGTCACGGCCTGCTCACGGCTCGAGCCGCAGCCCCAGTTGCGGCCGGCCACGATGATATCGCCGGGGCGGACGGCGCCGGCGAAAGCAGTATCAAGGTCTTCGAGCGCATGCTGCGCCATCTGCTCGGGATCGGTCAGCGTGTACGTGTACTTGCCCGGAAAGATGACGTCGGTATTGACGTCGTCGCCGTATTTCCAGACGCGGCCCGTCAGATGCTGGACCTTCGCTTCTGGACCCTGGATCAGGCTCCCCATTCGGCATCATCTCCAGTTTCTACCACTGCGCGTGGATCGACTATGTGGCCCGCCACCGCGCTGGCGGCCACCACCGCCGGGCTGGCCAGGTATACCTCGCTCTCGGCGGTGCCCATGCGGCCGCGGAAGTTACGGTTGGCGCTGCTGATGGTGACCTCGCCGGGGGCCGGGACGCCCATATGATTACCCATGCAGGGGCCGCAGCCGGGCGTGCCGATCATGCCACCGGCGGCCAGGAAGGTTTCGATGTAGCCGGCGGCGAGCGCCGCCCGAAGGACCTCGCTGGAGGCCGGGATGACCAGGAGGCGCGTGCCGGGCGCCACATGGCGCACCCGGCCGTCCGGGCGGCGCAGCACAGAGGCCGCGATCTTCAGGTCCTCCAGGCGCGCGTTAGTACAGGTGCCGAGAAAGGCCTGGTCCACGTGGATGCCGGCCAGCGCGGAGACCGGCACGACGTTGTCTGGGCGGTGCGGGGCGGCCACAAACGGTTGAAGCTCCCCCAGCTCGACGGTTTGACGAGCCAGGTAGGTAGCATCCGCATCGGGGAACAGCGCACCCGCCGCGATACGGTCCAGGCATTCGCCTTCCGGCTGCCCAGTGCGCGCCGCCACCCGGCCGGCCAGCCAGGCATACACGGCGCTGTCCGGCGGCACATAGGCGTTCTTGACGCCGGCCTCGGCCATCATGTTGGGCAGTACCATCCGGCTTTCGAGGCTCAGGCCGGCAATGCCGGGACCGGCGAACTCCACGGCGCAATAGATGCCCGCCTCAGGACCCAGCCGGCGCAGTACCCACAGGCTCAGATCCTTGGCGCTGACCCATGGCGGCAGGCGGCCCGCCAGGTGGACGAGGATCGTTTCGGGCACGCGCAGCCATAGCTCGCCCGTGGCCCAGAGCGCGGCAATCTCGCTGCGGCCCACCCCGGCCCCGAAGGCGCCCAGCCAACCGAAGTGGGTGGTATGACTGTCGGCGCCGAGAATAAGCTGGCCGGGCCAGACCAGCGCCTCTTCGCTGATCACCTGGTGGCAGATGCCCCGTCCCGCTTCAAAGAAGTGAGGGATGCCTTGCTCGGCCACAAACCTGCGCACCTCGGCATGGTTGGCCGCGTGTTGCGTGGTTGGCGCCGGCACCGCATGATCGAGAGTGATCGCCAGCCGCTCCGGGTGCTGCACGCGGTCGGCTCCCAGGTCATGAAAGATGCGGGCGATGGCAGCCGTATTATCGTGGCTCAGCACTACATCCGGCCGGGCGTCGACGATCTGCCCGGCCACCGCCGACGGCAGGCCCGCGGCCCGCGCCAGGGCTTTTTCGGCGAAGGTATATGCCATCTAACCCTCCATCACTGGGCATCTGCGGGCGTTTCTTCGGCCAGGCTGAGCGCCGAATCCGTCGCCGCATCGTGATGGCCGTTCGCCCAGAGCCGGAGCAAATCATCCACGTCATCCAGGGTCAGGCGCTTTTCGTCGGCCAGGGCCTTGATGTGCAACGTAAGGGCTTTGATCTGTTCGGTGCTCAGAGCCACGCCCAGTTGATCAGCGCGGCCCTTGACGGCATTCCAGCCGGTCAGACGATGGGCGATCGAGACGTAGCGGGTCACGCCGAAATCGTGAGGATCGAGCGCCTCATAGGTTTCCGGGGCGTTGAGGATTGCCTTGGCATGGATGCCGGCCTTGTGAGTAAACGCGCAGTAGCCGGTAATGCAGTTATTGAACGGGATATCGACGCCGACGAGCTCGGCTATCAGGAGCTCCAACCCGCGCAGGCCGTCCAGATGGTACTTCTGGCGTACCAGGTCACGATCCCAGGTGTACATGCGGGCGATGAAGGCGCCCAGCGAAGCAATCCCGTTGCGCTCGCCGATGCCGAGAACCGTAGTATCGATGTGGGTCGCGCCGCCTTCGAGGGCGGCGAAAGCGTTGGCGACTGCGCAGCCGGAGTCATTGTGACCGTGGAACTCAATATCCGCCTTGGTCATGCGGCGCAGGGTGCCGACGATGCGCGCCACCTGTCCGGGCGAAGCGATGCCGACCGTGTCGGCGATGCCCAGGCGATTCACCACGCCCAGGCGATCGACCGCCAGGTAGACACGGAACAGATCGGCCTCCTCGCTGCGGAAGGAGTCCTCCGTGCTGAAACGCAGCACGATATCCGGCGCCTGAGATCTTATCCAGGTCAACACATCGGCGGCCAGATCGATGATCTCCTCGATGCTCTTGCTGTGGCTGAAACGGCGCAGGGCCGAGGAGGTACCGATGACGACGTCGAGGCCGGCCACACCGGTGTCGAGAGCCACGCGCGCGTCTTCCTTCTGACAGCGAATATGCGTAAGGACCTTCGCCTTCAAGCCGAGGCGTGCGATGGTGCGGGCATCTTCTGCGCTGCCGGGAGAGGCCAGCGGTGAAGTAAGCTCGAGGCATTCGACGCCGAATTCATCCAAGGCTCGGGCAATCTCGACCTTCTGCTCGTGCGTGAAGTTGGCATTGATGAACTGCTCGCCCTCTCGCAACGTGGAATCAATGATCGCGTACTGTTCAAGCGACACGGCGCACCTCCAAGGTTTGCGCTATCGCGCCCACTACCCGCTCCAGGTCTTCCTCCTCGATGACCAGGGGCGGCAGCAGACGGAGCACCGTCGCTCCGGCGGGCAAGGCTAGGACCCCGCGGGACTGTAACCCCTGCAAGATCGGCGTCACCTTGGTTTTGAGTTCAATTCCGACCAGCAGACCCAGGCCGCGCACTTCCCGGATCAGCGGCGAGCGCAGCGCCTGCAAGCGCTCAAGCAAGCGGGCGCCAAGCCGCGCGGCCCGGCCCGGCAGGTCTTCGCCGGCCATCACCTGTAGCGTCGCCAGCGCAGCCGCGCAGGCCAGCGGGTTGCCGCCGAAGGTGCTGCCGTGGCTGTGCGCGGGCGGAGGCGCAACACGCGGGCCAATCAGGCAGGCGCCCATCGGCAGTCCGCCGGCCATTGACTTCGCGACGGCCATCAGATCCGGCTCGATGCCATAATGCTGGGAGGCGAAGAAGCAACCGGTGCGCCCATAGCCAGTCTGCACTTCGTCGATGATGAGCAGCGCGCCTCGCTCCCGGCACAGTTCCTGTGCGCCACGCAAGAAGGCCGGCTCGCCGAGATGGACCCCGCCCTCTCCCTGCACCGCTTCGAGCAGGACCGCCGCGGTGTTATCGGACAGCGCGCGTTCGAGAGCCGCCAGGTCGTTAAAGGGCACGTGGGCAAAACCGGGCACCAGTGGCTCGAAAGGCTGGCGATACTCCCGGTTCCAGGTGGCCGAGAGCGCGCCCATCGTGCGCCCGTGAAAACCGCGCATGGCGGCGACGATCCCGCTGCGCCCGGTGCTCGCCCGCGCGAGCTTGAGCGCCGCCTCGACTGCCTCGGTGCCCGAGTTGCAGAGAAAGATGCGCGTGAGCCCGGCCGGCGCCACCCCGGCGAGCGCGGCGAGCAGTTGCGCGCGCCGGTCGTTATAGAAGATCTCTGGACAGGAGATGAGCCGGGCGGCTTGCTCGGCAACCGCCGAGACGATGGCCGGATGCGCGTGCCCCAGGTTAGCCGCTCCCTGACCGCCAACACAATCGATGTACTCGTTCCCGTCCGCGTCCCACACCCGTGCGCCCTGCCCGCGCACGATGGCCAGGGGGCGCTTGGGGTATACACCGGACGTATACCTTGCCTCCAGCTCGATTATGCTCTGCTGATCCATCACTCGCCACCCCCGTCTGCGCCCTGGAGACGAGGGAGAGGCCAGGAAACCGGGAGCGCGAACGGGCCGGCCGTGGCGCTGCGAGCGTTCTCGAACACTGTTCCCTCACCACTCAGCCCGGACTCGACTGGGTGAGCCCGGCGCGAGTCGGCAAAGATGACCGACGGGACGCCGCCTTCGAGCGCCTCGCGCGCGGCCAACACCTTTTTCTTCATGCGCCCCTGCGCCACGTCTTCGGCCGCGGCCAGCCTTTCATACGGGACACGGCGCATAATGGTGCTTTCGTCCGGGAAATTCGCCAGCAACCCGACCGTATTGCTGAGGATCAGCAGCATCTGCGCGCCCACCGTCCGCGCCAGCAAAGCCGCTACCCGGTCGCCGTCCACGTTCAGCGGCTCCCCTTCGCTGCCCAGCGCCAAGGGCGCAACAACAGGCGTGTAACCGGCATCCAACAGCAGGCGCAACAGACCGCCGTTGGCTATCTCAAGTTGCCCGCTGTAGTCATCGCGCACCACGCGCTGGCGGCCGTTTTCGACCACGCGCAGGGCGTTCTTGCGCCGCGCCTGCAGCAGGCGCCCATCCACGCCCGAGAGACCGAGGGCATTGCAGCCCAGCCTTTGCAGCATGGCGACCAGCGTTTTATTCACCTGGCCCGCCGCGGCGGCGACGTACAGCTCCAGCATGACCGGGTCGGTGTAACGGCTGACGTGGCCCGATGGCGAAACCAGGTGGCGCACCGGCACGCCCGCGCGCGTAGCCAGGGCGTCGGCTGCCGCCGACGTCCCGTGCACCAGGATGACCGGCAGCCCACGCGCAGTGAGCGCGGCTACGTCTGCGCAGACCGCGGCGCTATCGACGCCTGCCGCCCCACCTACTTTCACGATGATCGGATTCATGATTGCTCCTCGCTCGACAATGTACGCCCAGCATGGCTGGCCAGAATGCTCGCCTAAACAGGATGCAGGCCCATGAACTGCAGGCCCGCGCTTTCGTCCCAACCCAGCATGAGATTGAGGCATTGCACGGCGCTGCCCGCCGCGCCTTTGCCAAGGTTGTCGATGGCCGACAGGGCGACCAGGCGGCCGGTGCGCGTGTCCACGTCCCAGCCCACGTCCGCCAGGTTCGTGCCTGCCAGCAGTTTCGGCTCTGGATGCCGGTAGATGCCGCCACGCTCGTGCACGATACGCACGAAGGGCTCGGCGCCATAGGCGCTCCGGTAAGCGCGCCATAACTCGTTGTCGCCAACGCCCGGTTCTACCCACGCATGGGCGGTAGCCAGCACTCCCCGCACCAATTCGATGGAGGTGACCGACAGGTAAACGTCCGGACGCCCCAGGGCCTGCGCCACCTCGGCCTCGTGCCGGTGCCCGGTTGGAGCAAACGAGCGCACCGCTCCGCTGCGTTCCGGGTGATGCGAAGCCGCGCTGGGAGAGGCGCCGCTCTCGGAGGATCCGGCCTTCAGATCGACTACCAGGGGTCGTTCCGGCAGGAGCAGCCCCGACCGGCTCAGCGGCAGCAGGGCCAGGATTGAAGCCGTGGCGTTGCAGCCGACGCCACTCACGTAGCGCGCCCCGCGGATGCACTCGCGGTTCAGCTCGGGCAGACCATAAACAAAGCGCCCGAGCCAATCGGGCGCTTTGTGAGGTTCGCCATAATACTGCTGGTAGACCTGGCCATCGCGCAGGCGAAAGTCGGCCGAAAGATCCACGATCCGTTCAGCCAACGCCGCGAACTCCTCGATCCGGCCCTGGGCCTGACCGTGCGGCAGGGCCAGGAACAGGACATCACACGGCGCCAGTTCAGCAGAGGTCGTGAAGCGCAGCGGCTGCGGACGACCGGCGACAGGACGCAAGTTGGGATGCAAGCTGTGTACGTAGTTGCCTGCCTGCGATTCCGAAGTGACCTGGGCAATCTCGACTTCCGGATGCCCCAATAGCAGACGAAGCAATTCGCCGCCCGTATAACCCGAGCCGCCGACGATCGAGACGCGCGCACGAGTCGTCATAGGGCCGGCTCCAGAACGGCCTGGGACGCGACACCCACGCGTGCCTGGCGCAGCACGTACTGGACCACCCTGGCCGGGATGTCGACACCAGTGGGCGCAATACTGTTCCGAAACTCCATCGTGTGGTTGACCTCATTGACCAGCAGGCCCCGGTCAGGGTCCTCCATCAGGTCCAGCGCCAGAACACCGCCACCGACGGCCTGCGCCGCCCGCTGGCAGAGAGCATGGATTTCGGGGGTCACTTCGCACCGGCTGGCGGTGCCGCCGCGGGCGGTGTTCGTGATCCAATGCGGCGATTGGCGATAGATCGCGCCCACGGTCTCCTCGCCAATGACAAACGCGCGGATGTCACGGCCGGGCTTGGCCACGTACTCCTGGATATAGAAGATGCTGTGTTGGTAGGAGCCCAGCGTTTCTTTGTGCTCCAGAACGGCCTCAGCCGCGTCCCGGTCGTTGATGCGCGCCAGCAGGCGGCCCCAGGAGCCGACCACCGGCTTGAGCACTACGGGATAACCTAGTTCCTCGATCGCGTTCAGCGCCGTCTCCGCCGTGAAGGCGATGCGGGCCCGGGGCTGGGGAACGCCGGCTTCGGTGAGGGCGGCAGTGGTCAACAGCTTGTCGGCGCAGGTCGCAGCCGTGGCATAGCGATTGACGGTAGGGATGCCGGCCAGTTCCAGGAGGCGCAGAGCGTACAGACCACGCGCAGCGCTCAGCGAGCGTTCGAGCACCACGTCCGCCTCCAGGCAGGGACGTCCATCGCCCAACGGGAAGACCAGCTCGCCATCGTCCAAAAGCTGGACAACCGCCCCGGCAGCTTCGAGCGCTGAGAGCAGCAGCTTCTCCTCCACGCGGATACGCGATAGGATCACTGCAACACGAATGGCTGTCATTCTCCCCAATCCTCCTCCACCTCGGGCGCCATCTCCAGCTGGAGCGGGTCCAGCGAAGTAACCTCCAGATCGACGCCACAGAAGGCGCAGGGCAGGATCTCCCCGACCATCGGATCATCCAGGGTCAGATCGCCTTCACATTCCGGACAGACAGTTTGGTAAGACATGGTGCAAGTTTCCTTTCTAAGTGAGATAAAATACAAAGCCCCCACCCGCCAGACTGGCGGATGGGGGCTTGCGTTGACCGATGAGGGGTGCGCGCGAGCCGCCTATCCGGACCTCCAGTCCGGCAGGTTGGTGCTCTGCTTCTTAGCGCGAGGTGCAACGGCCAGTTGGCTATGCATCATCTTTCATGACCTGTTCTCTAGACCGAAAAAAGAAACGCCCCACCGGGACCTTGTCCTGGCAGGGCGCTGTGCTTGGCGGGTATTGCCGTTACCCCAGGCACAAACAGCCGTCCCTGCCGAGGGAAGGCTTCTTGCACTTAGGGAACTTAGGTGACCTTAGCATCATAACGGCGCAAATCTCTCTGAAAAGAATGTGCGGCATTATAACCCGATACCGTCAGTTGTCAAATCGAGCGAGAGCGCGTTGGCCTGGCCCTGTCGCGCCGACCCGGGTCACGTAGTCGTCTTCTGACCGGCGAGGGCAGCCAGTCCAAGCAGATAGCTCTGTGCGCCGAAGCCACTGATCTGACCGCGGCAGACGGGCGCGATCACGGACGTGTGGCGAAAGGCTTCTCGCGCATAAATGTTGCTCATGTGGACTTCTACCGCCGGGATGCCGGCGCCGGCGATGGCGTCGCGCAAGGAGTATGAATAGTGCGTCAGCCCGGCGGCATTGATCAGGAGCGCATCGGCCCAACCGCCGGCCTGCTGAATGGCATCGATCAACGCGCCCTCGTAGTTAGACTGCAGGATGCGCAGGACGAGTCCCTGCTGCTGCGCGCTGGCCTCCAACTGGCGGTTGATCTCTTCCAAAGTCAGCGTGCCATAGATTCCGGGCTCACGTCTACCGAGCATGTTCATGTTTGGCCCATGCAGGACAAGGATATTCATCGTGTGCCAACCCTCTTATACTGTCGAGCGTATGCTCGCGAGCGCGCGTGCCACCTTATCTGCCGGCACATCCTCAACCAACGACACCTCGCCGATACGCAACGGCAGCACGAAACGCAGGGCGCGCCCGCGCCGCTTCTTGTCGGTGCCCATCGCCTGCATCACCGCCGTGGAATCGAACTCGCGCACGACAGGCAGCCCGAGACGCTGCACTGCTGCCCGGATGCGAACCGCCAAAGCCGGGTCACAAAGGCCCAGGTCCGCGCTGAGCTCCGCCGCAGCCACCAGGCCCAGGGCGACGCCCTCGCCGTGGCGCAGGGTATAGCCCGAGACCAGTTCGAGGGCATGGCCGAACGTGTGCCCCAGGTTCAGCCAGGCACGGTCGCCGGCCTCGTAGGGGTCGCGTTCGACAATAGTTGCCTTCACGCGCACGGTATCGGCGATCATGGCTGTCAAGAAGCCAGGACCCGGCCCGGCCAGCGCCTCAAACAGCGCCGGGTCGCCGATGATGGCGGTCTTGAGGACTTCCGCCAGCCCCGAGCGAAACTCGCCACCCGGCAGCGTCCCGAGGACGGCCGGGTCCATCAGCACCAACGCGGGCTGCTTGAAGGCTCCAACCAGGTTCTTACCCTGCGGCAGGTCCACAGCGACTTTGCCGCCCACGCTGGCGTCGACCATCGCCAACAGACTGGTCGGAACCTGCACGAACGGCACACCGCGCAACCATGTGGCGGCGATAAAACCGGCCATGTCTCCGATGACCCCGCCCCCCAGGGCGATCACCCCTTCATCCCGGCTCAAGCGTGCGTCAGCCAACCGTTCGTACAGGCCAGCTGCGGTCTCGAGCGTCTTGTACGCTTCGCCATCCGGCGCCTCGCAGACGACGGTCTCAAAGCCGGCCTCCGCCAGCGCTGCGCACAGCCCGGCCAGGTGATGCTTGGCGACCGTGGGATTCGTCACGACGGCACAGCGTCCGGGCGCTAGGCCGGCGGCGAGCAGGCGGGTTCCCGCCTGGGGGAGAAGGTTATCGGCGATCAGAATGTCGTAGGAGGAGCGGGCATCGTCCCCCGCCTTCACCACCAGTCGATGCCCTCCCTCCGGCAGATCCGTCGCCAAACCCATCACCCTCTCCGCGGCTGCGGCCACCGAAAGGCGGCCGGTGTCCAGGTGCCTTGGTACGGCGGAGTAGGCCACTTCTCGCTCTCCCAGCAAGGCGCGCATTCTTGCCAGGCGATCCGGCGCGCGCAGCAGCGGCCGGTCGTCTGCGCCCGCCAGCCGGGCCAGGAGGATCTCAGGCTCGGCTTCCAGGCAAATAAGCGTGCCTCCTGCAGCCAGCGCTTCACGGTTGGCGGCGCTCAGAACGGCGCCACCGCCGGTCGCGACCACCAGCCCGGCCGGCGCGCTGACCTTGCGGCAAGCCTCTGCCTCCAGGGCTCGGAATACTTCCTCACCGTCCCGCGCAAAGATCTCCGTCACCGGCTTCCCGGCCTGCTGCTCGATGAGATCGTCCAGGTCCACGAAACTGCGGCCCAGGCGTCGCGCGACCTCGCGCCCAACGCTAGTTTTCCCCGAGCCCATAAAGCCGGTCAGGACGATATTTCTCTCAAGCATCCATCCCTC
This sequence comes from Anaerolineales bacterium, assembly GCA_017882045.1. Taxonomy (GTDB): domain Bacteria; phylum Chloroflexota; class Anaerolineae; order CG2-30-64-16; family CG2-30-64-16; genus JADGQF01. The sequence continues at coordinate 17,099 of JADGQF010000012.1, read as the reverse complement.
GTTCACTCCTCATAGCCGAAGCGCCACTCGGTGTTATCCATCGGCAGATCGTCGACACGCTCGCCCGGCAACCCGGCAAAACGCGGCAGTTGTTCGGCCAGCGAATCTCCGCCCAGCTTGCGGATCAGTTCGCCGGCCAGCACCCAGGCCACCATCGCCTCGCCGACCACGACCGCGCGCGGCACTGCGCAGAAATCAGAACGCTCGTAGCGCGTCGGGGCGGGCTGCCCGCTGGCAAGATCGACGGAGGCGAGTGGGGTCAGCGTGGTGCTGATGGGCTTCATCGCCGCTCTCAAGACCAGCGGCTCGCCAGTCGTCATGCCCCCCTCCAGTCCCCCCGCCCGGTTGCTGGCCCGCCGTAAAGCCCGGTCCTCTTGCAGGATCTCGTCGTGCACACGCGTGCCCGGCAAGCGCGTGTTGGCGAAGGCCGGCCCGATCTCTGCGCCCTTGATTGCCTGGATGGAACCCAGCGCGCCCAGCAACCGCCCGCTCAACCGCCGGTCGAAGTGCACGTGACTGCCCAGACCTGGCGGCAGACCAAGGGCGACGACTTCGAACACTCCGCCGATGGTGTCCCGCGCCTGCATGATATCCCAGATCAACCTGTGCATCGCCTCGGCGGCCGCCGCGTCGGGGCAGCGCACATCGTTAGTCTCGGCCAGGGCAAAACGCTCGGGGTAGGGCAGGTGATCGGGCAGAACGCACTCCACCTCGCCGATCGAGGTCACATACCCCCCGATCGTGATGCCGAACTCGGCCAGGTAGGCCTTGCAGATGGCTCCGACGGCGACACGGGCCGCGGTTTCCCGGGCGCTGGCGCGTTCCAGGGCCGGACGAAGGTCACGGTATCCGTACTTGATCGCGCCGGTCAGGTCGGCATGGCCGGGCCGCGGCACGGTCATGGGCGGGATATCCTTTTCCGCCCAGGCCCTGTAGTCCTGGTTATCGATCTCCAACGCCACCGGCGCGCCGGTTGTCTTGCCGGCCAGCACGCCGGCGGTGATGCGGACGTGGTCGTGCTCGATACGCATCCGCCCGCCGGAGCCGTAAGACTGCTGGCGGCGCGCCAGTTCCCGATCGATCGTCTCGGCCGTCACGAGCACTCCGGCGATCATGCCCTCTAGCAGGGCAGTCAGTTTCGGCCCGTGGCTCTCGCCGGCGGTGAGAAAGCGTAATAGCGACATATCAGTTCCTTCCAACCGCAGCGCGCATCACTTCTACCGGCGCCTGTTGCCCGGTCCACAACTCGAAAGCTCTCGCTCCCTGGTACACCAGCATGCCCAGACCGTCGATGGCCTGGGCGCCGGCCTCGCCGGCCAGCCGCAGAAATGGTGTCGGCAGGCTCGCCTTGCCGCCCGTCCCCGGGGAATAGACCAGATCGTAGACGATTTGGCCCGGCCGGAAAGAGACGGCGGGGTCCCAGGGCAAGGGATCGCGGTCGACATGCAGGCCGAGGCTTGTAGCATTGACAACCAGGTCGGCGCGCACTGCCAGCCGCGCCAGGCCGTCCGGGAACGGGTGCGCCGTGATGCGCGCAGACGGCAGCGCCGCCAGGACCAGGCGACACAGTTCGTCAGCGCGCTCCCGGGTCCGGTTTGCTACCGCCAGCGTGGCCCCACACCCGGCCAGCGCATAGGCTACGGCTTTGGCTGCGCCGCCGGCTCCGAGGAGCAGGATGCTGCGCCCCGCCGGCTCGCAGCCGTGCGCCCGCAGATCCTCCAGGAAGCCGGCCCCGTCCGTGCTATCGCCCAAGAGCGTACCATCGGCCCGCACGACGATCGTATTGACCGAGGCAATCGCGGCTGCGATGGGAGTCAGCACGTCGAGCAGCGGCAATACCGCCGCTTTATGCGGCACCGTGACGTTCACACCGGCAAACCCAAGGCCGCGCAACGCGCGCACGGACGTCGCCACCTCGGATGGCGGCACGGGCAGGGGCACGTAGACATAGTTAAGGCCGAGTGCGGCAAAGGCGGCATTGTGCATGGCCGGGCTGCGGCTGTGCGAGACCGGCCAGCCCATGACCCCAACCAGGCGCGTGGAGCCGTCGATACGGGGGAAAAACAGTTCAGGGCGTCCGGGTATCACGCCCACGTGATATCCGCCCCCAGCGCCTGCATCGTTTCCACGAAGCCCGGAAAGGAGTCGTCGATGAAGCCGGCGTCCTGCACCACCGTATCGCCGTCCGCCACGAGACCGGCCACTGCCAGTGCCATCGCCAGGCGGTGGTCGTGATGGCAATCGACGACCGCGCCATGCAAGCGGGCCGGCCCGTGGATCAACATACCGTCGGGCTGCTCGTCGATGCGCGCGCCCATTTTGGCCAATTCCTGGGCCACGGCGCCGATGCGGTCCGTCTCCTTCACCCGCAACTCGGTCGCATCGCGCACCGTGGTCGTGCCCAGCGCCTGGGTCGCGGCGACGGTGAAAATGGGAAACTCATCGATCGCCCGCACTACCAGGTCACCCCCTACCGTGGTCGCCGTCAGCGCGCAGGCCTGCGCCAGCAAATCGGCCACCGGCTCGCCGGCGCCGTCGTCAGCGGCAGGCCGATCCGCGCGTGAGAGGGTGGTTAGACACGCGCCCATGCCGGCCAGCAAGTCGCTCAGACCGGTGCGCGTGGGGTTGACACACACGCCGGACACCTGCACTTTTGAGCCGGGCACGAGGGTGGCCGCGATCAGCGGGAAAGCCGCCGACGAGTAATCCGCAGGCACTGTAATCTGCCCGAGCGCCCGCGCGCCGCGCGGCGTGCGCAGGCTTTGGCCGCCCACCAGGCAGATCGTCGCCCCGTCGACCCGCACGTCAAGCCCGAACAAGCGCAACATGCGCTCGGTATGATCGCGCGCCGGACCCGGTTCATGAATGGTCGTCTCGCCCTCCGCGAAAAGGCCGGCGAGCAGCAGGGCCGATTTGACCTGGGCGCTGGCGACGGGCAGGCTGTATTCGAAGCCATGCAGCGCGCCGCCCTGCACTGCCAATGGCGGCAGCCTGCCTCCCTGTCGCCCCAGGACCTTCGCCCCCATCTGACGCAACGGTTCGGCAACCCGAGCCATGGGGCGGCGGCGCAAGGCCGCCGTGCCTGTGAGGACGCTCAGAAATGGCTGGCCGGCCAGTATCCCCGCCAGCAGGCGCATGGTGGTGCCTGATCCGCCGCAGTTCAACACGTCGGCCGGCTCGCACAGCCCACGCAGGCCCACGCCGTGCACCAGCAGATCGGTGGCGCCCGGTTGCTCCACTTCTGCCCCCAACGCCCGGATGCAGCGCAGCGTGGCCTGGCAGTCCTCGGCCGCCAACCAGCCGGATACGGCGGTATCACCCTCGGCCAGCGCGCTGAGCAACAACGCCCGGTGGCTGATCGACTTATCTCCCGGTACGCTCACTGTGCCGCGCAGCGGCCCGGACCGGCGCACAATCAACTGTCGCATGCTCACACCTCAATCGACGACCGGGCCTCTGCGGAGAACCCGGGTCGCCGGATGCCAATCCCGGACCAATTATGTGGGAGAATGGTCGATACGGTCAATTTCCAGCGCGTCGCGTAGGGCGCCGACAAAAGCTCCGGCCGCCGCGGCGGGCAGGGTTTCCTGCCCAGGAATGGCGCCCGGCGCTGCAATGGCGCGCTCGACCACGTCGATCAGCTTCGAGCCGACGATCACGCCGTCGGCGACGCGGCCCACCTGCGCCGCCTGCTCGGGGGTCGAGATGCCGAACCCGACCGCCAGCGGTACGGCGGTTGCGGAGCGCGCCCGAGCGACGAAGTTCTCAACATTCTCGGGCAGGCTCGCGCGCGCGCCGGTAACCCCGGTCAAAGATACCAGGTAGAGGAAGCCGGTCGTGCGACCAGCCACCTCGCGGATGCGTTCGGCGCTGGCGGTGGGCGCCAACAGATAGACCAGCGCGCAACCCAGCGCGCGGCAAGCTGTCTCCAGCTCGCCCGCCTCCTCAGGCGGCAGATCCGGCACGATCAAGCCATCCACCCCGGCCGCGACGCTATCGGCCACGAAGCGAGACAGGCCATAGGCCAGGATAGGATTGATGTAGCCCATCAGCAACAACGGCTGGCGGACGCCGTCTCGACGCAGACCGGCCACGCCCTCAATGCAGCGCCGCACGGTCATGCCCTGGCGGAGCGCGACCTGGGTGGAGCGTTGAATGGTCCGGCCGTCTGCGAGGGGATCCGAAAAGGGCACGCCCAGCTCGATCAAGTCCGCGCCGGCATCGGCAATGGCGCGGACGACCGCTGCGGAGGTCTCCAGATCGGGGTAACCCAGTGTGTAATAAGGCATCAGCGCGGCCCGCCTCTCACGCCGCGCCGCGGCAAACGCCCCGGCGATGCGCTCCACGCCCGATAGGAACCGGCCGCTGCCTGCCCCGCTCCCCTGCCTCTCAATCGCCACGCTCATCCCTCCACCTCCTGCAGCGCGTGCATCACCGTTTCCAGGTCCTTGTCTCCGCGACCGGACAGGTTGACCAGGATTATCTGCTCGTGCGGCAGCGAGGGCGCCCAGCGGATGACTTCGGCCAGCGCGTGGGCGGATTCCAGCGCGGGCAAGATGCCCTCAAGACGCGCCAGCAACTGGAAGGCCGCCAGCGCCGCCTCGTCGCCCGCCCACGTGTACTGCGCCCGCCCCTGGTCGCGCAGGTAAGCATGTTCCGGCCCGACGGCGGCGTAATCCAGCCCAGCCGAGACAGAATGCGTCTCGGCGATCTGCCCGTCCTCGTCCTGCAGCACATAGGTGTAAGTTCCGTGGAGCACTCCCGGCCGGCCGGTCGTCGGGTCGGCAAAGCGGGCCGCGTGCCGCCCGGACGCGATTCCCTGGCCGCCCGCCTCGACGCCGATCAGGCGCACGCCTGGGTCATCTCGGAAAGCATCGAACAGGCCGATGGCGTTGGAGCCGCCGCCGACGCAGGCAATGCAGGCGTCCGGCAGCCGGCCAGCTTGAGCGAGGATCTGCGCGCGTGCTTCCTGCCCGATCACAGCCTGGAAATCCCGGACCATCGACGGGTAGGGGTGCGGGCCAAGGGCCGAACCCAGCAGATAGTGAGTTTGACCCACATTGGTCACCCAATCGCGGATGGCCTCGTTGATCGCGTCCTTCAGCGTGCAACTGCCGCTGTCTACCGGCCTGACTTCGGCCCCCAACAACCGCATGCGCAGCACGTTGGGTTGCTGGCGGACCATATCGACCGTACCCATGTAGATGACGCAGTCAAGCCCCAGCAGGGCCGCGGCGGCCGCCGTCGCTACGCCATGCTGCCCGGCCCCGGTCTCGGCCACCACGCGCGGTTTGCCCATGAAACGCGCCAGCAGAGCCTGGCCGAGCGCATTGTTGATCTTGTGCGCGCCGGTGTGGGCCAGGTCTTCCCGTTTGAGGTACACCTGGGCGCCGCCGAGATGGGCGGTCAAGCGGCGGGCGTGGGTCAGGGGCGTCGGGCGACCGACATAGTTGCGCAACAAGTCGTCCAACTCCCTGCCAAAGCCGGCATCGGCGCGTGCGCTCAAGTACGCGGCCTCGAGCTCCGCCAGGGCCGGCATCAGGGTATCAGGGACGAACTGGCCGCCGTAAGGGCCAAACTTGGATCTGAGATTGTGAACGGTGGGTCCAGGATTGCTCACAAGCCAGCCTCTTCTCGACGGACGGCAGCTCCACGGATGGAAGCGACAAACTCGGCCATCTTTGCATGATCCTTTCTGCCCGGCTGAGATTCCACGCCGGAGGCCACGTCCACGCCCCAGGGACGGACCTGGGCAACGGCGGCGCCGACGTTCTGCGCCTGCAGTCCGCCGGCCAACAAAATGGGATAGTCCTTGGCCAGGCTGGCGGCCAGGCGCCAATCGGCGGCCTGGCCAGTGCCGCCGTACTGGCCCGGGCGCGCCGCGTCCAGCAGCAGGGCGGGTGCGCGCGGGCGACGGCCACAGCCGTAGTACGCCAGGCTCTCGCGGGCCGCTTCCAAGGAGCGCGGCCGGATGGCCTTGAACGCCCGGTCGCCCAGGCCCGTCAGCAGCTCGACTGGCTCGTCGCCGTGAAGTTGAGCCAGGTCCAGGCCGCAGTCGTCCAGGATCGCCCGGATCTCTGACAGAGAGGCATTCACGAACACGCCTACTGTCTCCACCCCTGCGCCCCGGTTACGCAATGCTCCCAGGATGCGCGCGCATTCGGCAGGCGCCAGGTAGCGCGGGCTGGGTCGGTAGAAATTGAAGCCCAACATGTCCGCCCCGGCGCCTACGGCTGCCAGCGCATCGTCCAGGGTTGTCAGGCCGCAGATCTTAACCCGAGTGTGCTCCTTCATGGTTCCGCACCCAGTCCGGCCAGGCTGCGCACGGCGGCTGCCACATCCGGCGCGGTCACCAACGCCTCGCCAACCAGGATGGCATCTACTCCGGCCTCAGCCAGCCTGGCAACATCCGCAGGTAGGTGGATACCGCTCTCGGCGACGACGCAGACGCCGGCGGGGATGTGTGGACGGAGGCGCAGCGCGGTTCCCAGATCGACCGAGAAGTCGCCCAGGTCGCGGTTATTAATGCCGATCAGCCGGGCCCGGCAGTGGAGCGCGCTTTCGAGCTCGGCCCGGTTGTGGACTTCGACCAGCGTGGCCATCCCCAATTCCTCGGTCAGCGATTGGAGACTGCACAGTTGCCGCGCGGGCAAGAGCGCCGCGATCAACAGCAGGGCGTCAGCTCCCGCGGCGCGTGCTTCGTAGACCTGGTATGGATCGCCGATGAAGTCCTTACGCAGCAGGGGCAGGCGTGGGCGGCAGCCGGCGATCTGGCTCAAGTGATCCAAAGAACCGCCGAAGTAGCGCTCGTCGGTCAACACGCTGATCGCCGCGGCCCCGTTCTCGGCGTAGATGCGGGCCAGACGCAGCGGGTCGAAATCAGGCGCGAGCAGACCGCGCGAGGGCGAGGCGCGCTTGACTTCCGCGATCAGCGCCGGGCGGGGTCGCGTGCCGCACAAGGCAGCCACGAAATCAAGCGGGGGAAGCGCCTGTTCGGCGCGGGCCCGCACGGCCGGCAGCGGTACGGCCTGCTGGCGAGCAGCCACCTCTTCGCGCTTGTGCGCGAAGATCTCGTCCAGAATGGTCATTGCAGGACCGGCGCGGCCTGGGCCGCCAGCCTCTGACTGAGCGAGATCAGGGCATCGAGTTTGCCCAGGGCCGCGCCGCTATCCAACGACTGCCGGGCCTCCCGCAGGCCCCGGCCGAAGTCCGCGTCTTCCAGGGCCAGGGCCGCCGCCGCGTTAAGCAGCACCACGTCGCGGCGGGGGGTCAGGTCCTCGCCGCTCAGGATCGCGCGCAGCATACGGCCGTTCTCGGCCGGTTCGCCGCCGTGCAGATCGGCGTGCGCGGCCGGGCGCAAGCCCAGATCACCTGCGTGGAAGATGAACGTGGAAACGCGCCCGTCCTTCAGGTAGCTGACTGTGTTCGGTCCGTCCGTGGTCAGTTCATCCAGGCCGCCGTGGCCGTGAACGACGAACGCTGCCTGGCCGCCAAGTTCGCCCAACACCTCGGCCAGGGGCCGGGTCAGCGCGGCATCGTAGACGCCGATCAACTGGTGGCCGACGGAGGCCGGGTTGGTCAGGGGCCCGAGCAGGTTAAAGATCGTACGCTGGCCCAGCTCACGGCGCGGGCCCGCGGCATGCTTCATGGAGGGGTGGAACTTCGGAGCAAACAAGAAACCGATCCCCACCTGTTGGATGCAGGCCGACACCTGCTCCGGCGTCAGGTCCAAGCTGACCCCGAGCGCGGCCAGGACGTCAGCGCTGCCACACTGCGAGGATGCGGCGCGGTTGCCGTGCTTTGCCACCTGACGCCCGGCGCCTGCAATGACGAAAGCGGCCGCGGTCGAGATATTGAACGTATGAGCCCCATCGCCACCCGTGCCCGCCGTGTCGAGCAACGGATGACCATTTGGCGGTACCCGTACCGGGTAAGCCTGCGCACGCATGGCTCGCGCGCTGCCGGTGATCTCCTCCACCGTTTCACCCTTGATGCGCAGGGCCATCAGGTATCCCCCTATCTGCGCCGGGGTCGCCTCCCCGCTCATGATGATCCCCATGGCCGCTTCGGCTTCCGCGGCAGTCAAGCTACGCCCTTCGGTCAAGCGGGCGAGATATGGCTTCAACATGGCTTTAGCTCCTTCATCTGCAGGAAATTACGCAGGATGCGTTTGCCGTGCTCCGTCAGCACAGATTCGGGGTGGAACTGCACCCCGTAGATCGGATAGCAACGATGGCGCAGCGCCATCACCTCACCTTCCCGGGTGAAGGCGGTGACCTCGAGCTCAGGCGGCAGGGGTTCTTCGACGATGAGCGAGTGGTAGCGGGCCGCCTCGAAGGGGCTGGGAATGCCCTGGAAGAGGCCGGCGCTGTAGTGGTAGATGGCGGAGGTCTTGCCGTGCATCAGGCGCGGGGCCCGTACCACACGCCCACCTAACGCCTCGACGATACACTGGTGGCCGAGGCAGACGCCCAGGATCGGCTTGCGCAGGCCCAAGCGCCGGATGAGCGCGTTAGAGATGCCGGCCTCCGCGGGGGTGCCCGGTCCCGGCGAGACTACGATATGGCTGGGATTCAACGCCTCCAGCTCATCCACCGAGACGGTGTCATTGCGAAAGACCTGTAGATCGGCGCCCAACTCGCCTAGGTACTGAACGAGGTTGTAAGTAAAGGAATCGTAGTTGTCGATCACGGCGATCATGATTGCTCCTCCGCCCGCTGCACTGCCGTTGCCAAAGCCTGCGCCTTGTTCACGGTCTCCTGGTATTCGCGCTCGGGGTCCGAGTCGGCGACGATGCCGGCGCCAGCCTGCACGGAAACTGTGTCGCCGCGCATGACGAGCGTCCGGATGGTGATACAAGTATCGAGAGAACCATCGTAAGAGAAGTAGCCGACGGCGCCAGCATAAGGGCCGCGCGGCCCGGGCTCGAGGTCGCGAATGATCTGCATGGCCCGGATCTTGGGGGCGCCACTGACAGTACCGGCAGGGAAGGTCGCTCGCATGAGGTCAAAGGCGTCCTGTTCCGGCCGCAACGTGCCTTCGACCTGCGAGGCGATGTGCATGACGTGCGAATAGCGCTCGACCCCCATGAGTTCCGGCACGTGTATTGTGCCGTACTCGCAGACGCGTCCCAGGTCGTTGCGCGCGAGGTCCACCAGCATCACATGCTCGGCGCGCTCTTTGGGGTCTGCCAGGAGCTCCTGCTCCAGGGCGGCATCCGCCGCGGCGTCGACGCCGCGCACACGGGTGCCGGCGATTGGCCGGATGATCGCCTGCCGGGACCCGCCGGCAGCGGGCTGCAAGCGCACGTGCAACTCCGGCGAGGCGCCGATCAGGTAGGCGGACGGAGCGCCGGCGAGGCCGGCGAAGTCAAAGAAGAACATATACGGCGACGGGTTCAAGCGGCGCAGAGCCCGGTAGATCGCGAACGGGGCGGCGGAGGTCTGGCGCGAGAAGCGTTGGGACAACACCACCTGGAAGATATCGCCCGCCGCGATGTGTTCCTTGGCCTGCAACACCGCCGCGCAGTACTCTTCCCGGCTCATGTTCGAGCGCAGCGGCCGCGTCGGGGAGGGATTGGCGTTGGCCCGACGGGTCAAAGCCGCTGGGGTGGGGATGGGGCCGGCCAGGCGCCGCTGCAGATCGTCCAGGCGGACCTCGCCCGCCGCCCGCGCGGCACTCTCGCCCTCCTCCAGGGATACGTTGGTGATCAGGAGCAGCCGGCCAAAGGCATGGTCGAAGGCCACCACCGTTTCCGCCAGCAGCAGGATTGCGTCCGGCAAGTCCGCCGGAGCGGAAAGACCGAGGGTGGGCTCGAAGTGGCGGGCGGTCTCGTAACCCAGGTAACCCACCAGGCCACCGGCAAAGCGCGGTAAGCCGGGCAGCGGCGTCGGGGAGTAGCGGGCCATCTCCTCGCGCAACAGGTCCAGCGGGTCGAACCCGGCGGCCAACTCGGTTACGCGGGCGCCGGACGGGTCATGGTGTGCGAGCAGATCGCCTCGCAGGACGTACGCCTGGCGCGAGTCGACGCCGATAAAAGAATAGCGCGCGAGTTGCTCGCCGCCGGTCACGCTTTCGAGCAGGAAGGAGGGTCCGCCGCCGGCCAGTTTGAGATAGACCGAGACGGGTGTCTCGAGGTCGGCAGGCAGTTCGCGCATGACGGGCAGCAGGTTGGGGGCCGTCAACACGGGCGAACCCAGCAGATTCGGACTAAGCATGGTACCACCTCGGGATAAATTAAACGCCCCTTACGTCCACAGGGACGGGAGGGGCGATTGGCTTCCCGCGGTACCACCCTGGTTAGGCCGGCCTGTTCCACCTCTTACCGGGCGGAACAAAAAACCCGTCGTGATGACGACGGGTAGCGAAAGCCAGCCTCACTCTGTTGGGGTACGACAAGCGCTCGGGCCGGCAGCCCAGGTCACTTGTTTATACCCTTTGCCTGGATAACGGTGGCAACTCCGGCGTGACGTACTTAGCCGGTCAAGTGCTCGTTCCGAGAAACGAACAGGCTGACCTCCGTTCTGTCAGCGGCTCCGAGGTCCATTCGACGCCGGCGTGTGGGCGGGCTCTCAGCTTCTCCCGCTCTCTGTACCACCGTATCAGCGCGTACTCGTCCTCTTCACAGCTTTTCGGTGTGGAGATATTCGATTTAGTAACGTACACCCTTATAACATGGCCCACGCAGCCTGTCAAGTTAGCAAAATTACCAATAAGCAGCAGGATGATTCTGGTACGCTACCATCTGGCCGAGCGAGCGATGGCAGCCCGGCCGGCCTGCGCCTCCGCCAGGCGGAGGCGCAGGCCGGCCTCGTCCTCAGCGGAGAGCGTTTCCCGCAATCCGGCCAGGTCATGCGAAAAAGCGTCGATCCAATCGAGCACGGCCGCGCGGTTGGTGAGCAGGATGTCCAGCATCATGTCCACATCGGCGGCTGCCAGGCGCGAGGTATCTCGAAAGCCCGAGGCCGCCAGCGACCAGGCCAGGCCATCGCCATTCAGAGCGACAGATCGTGTGAGCGCGGCGGCCAGGGCGTACGGCAGATGGCTGATAGCGGCCACCGCCCGGTCGTGCTCCAGCGGGTCAGCGATCAAGGTCCTGGCCCCCGCCGCAACCGCCAGCCTCTCGGCCAGCCGCAGAGACGCAGGGCTGGTGCGCGGCAACGGGCAGAGGACAAACGGCCGGTCGCGGTACAGCCCCGGATCGGCGGCGCCGAAGCCGACGGTCTCCTTGCCGCACAACGGATGGCCGCCGATCACCTGCAAGTGTTCGTCCAGGGCGGCCAGGGCGGCGCAAATCTGCTGCTTACTGCTGCCCAGGTCCATGATCATGGCCCCCGGTCGGGCCTGGCGGCCGACCTCGGGCAGCAGCCGCAATATCGTGCGCACGGGGGTGGCCAACACCACCACATCGGCGGCGGCCACGCCCTCAGACAGATCTGTAGTGCCGGCGTCGATCGCGCCCGCTTCCAGGGCCGCCGTGATCGCTTGCCGGCTGCGGTTGACGGCGATGATGTGCGCCGGCCAGCCGGCCGCGCGCCAGGCCAGCGCGAGCGAGCCGCCCATCAGCCCCAGCCCGACGATGCAGACGGTCAATCCGTCATCGCGCGCGGCGTCCGCCGCGCTCAACTCAGCGCGCGCCACGGTTCATAGCGTCCTGCCGACCGCGGGCGCCAGCCTGCGGATGTCCCTCACCAGGTCCGCAAACCGTTCCGGCTTCAACGACTGCGCGCCATCAGACAGGGCGGCCGCCGGATCAGGATGGACTTCGATGATGAGGCCATCGGCGCCGGCGGCGATGCAAGCCCGGGCGGTGGGCGCTACCAGGTCCCATTTGCCGGTCGCATGGCTGGGATCGCCCAGGACGGGCAGGTGCGTCCACTGTTTCAGCAGCGGGATGGCATTGATGTCCAACGTGTTGCGGGTGGCGGTCTCAAAGGTACGGATGCCGCGCTCGCACAGCATAACCTCGTAGTTGCCTCCGTTCAGCACATATTCGGCCGACATCAGCCACTCTTGCACCGTGTTCATCATGCCGCGCTTGACCATGACGGGTATGCGCGTCTGACCGACGGCCTGCAGCAGCGCGTAGTTCTGCATGTTGCGCGCCCCGATCTGGAAGATGTCGGCATAACGACCGACCACGGGCACCGCCTCGGGCGACATGACTTCGGTGATGATCGGCAGACCGGTCAGCTCGCGCGCCTCGGCCAGCAGCTCCAGTCCCTCCTCACCGAGCCCCTGGAACGTGTAGGGTGAACTGCGCGGCTTGTAGGCGCCGCCGCGCAGAACCGTCGCGCCGGCTTCTTTGACCGCCTGTGCCGTTTCGAGGATCTGGCTGCGGCTCTCCACGGCGCAAGGACCGGCGATGATCACTAACTTCTCACCGCCGATACAGACACCCCGGACGTCGATCAAGGTGTTAAGCGGATGGAAGTCGCGGCTGGCAAGCTTGAACGGTTGGAGGATACGCACCACTTGCTCAACACCGGGCAGCATCTCAAAATGGTGGCTCTCCAACGGACGCCCGTCGCCCACTATGCCGATAATCGTGCGTTCGGTGCCCTGTGACAGGTGAGTCCTGTAGCCCACCCTCTCGGCCTGGCTGACCACCCCACTGATATCGGCAGCCGAGGCCCCGTGCTTCATGACGATAATCATGGCTTACCCCTTCACTCCTTACCGGTAGCACTACCCGGCTCGCTGGCCGCAGGGTAGCTGCCAAGCAATTTGACGTAGGCTGAACGCACCAACAAGGCCACCAGAGACTGCTCGATCTCCGGGTCCTGCCAGTGCCCCTCGAGGTCGACATAGAAAACGTAATGCCAGGGACGGTTGCGGCGCGGACGGCTCTCGATCTTGGTCAGGTTAATGCCGCGCGTGGCGAATTCGCTCAAAGCCCGGTATAGAGCCCCCGGCGTATGACTGGTGGCGAACACCAGCGAGGTCTTATTGTGCTCGGAGCGAGGCGGTTCTTCCGTGCCGAGCAGAAAAAAGCGGGTGGTGTTGTCTGGCGAATCCTCGATCCCTGTCTCCAGGACCTCCAGGCCATAGATTTCGCCGGCCAGGCGGCTGGCAATCGCCCCGCAGCCGGGCTGCCGCCTGCCGGCCAGTTCGCGCGCCGAGCCTGCCGTATCGTAAGCCGTGACCGCCTGCCAGCCCCGGTTCTTGAGGTAGCGCTCGCACTGGGCCAGCGCCTGGGGGTGCGAGTAGACCTGCTTGATATCCGCCAGACGGGTCCCCGGCGGCGCCAGCAGGCAATGGCGGACGCGCAACTTCACTTCGCCGACCACCCGCAGATCATGGTCGAGCAGCAGGTCGTAAGCGCTGTTGATCGAGCCCGCTTGGGAGTTCTCCACCGGCAACAGCCCCAGGTTGGCGCGGCCTCCCTCAACGGCCGCGAAGATCTCGTCAAACGATTGGCAAGCCAACGCTTCCACCTGGGGGCCGAACTGCTGGACGATCGCCTCTTGCGAATAGGCGCCCGGTTCTCCCTGGTATGCAATAGTCGTCATTGGGCTTTCTTCCCCTCCGGCGAGGTCTGGCCGCAGAACAGCCGCCTCGCGCAAGTAGACGTGACGGATCGCGCCGGCCGGCCGATCCGTGTTCCAGTGGATCAACACTCTGATACAACAGGACAGGGCGCCGGGTACCGCCATCTCCACGGCATCGAGCAGGGGGACATCTGCCCAGCCCAGTTGGCGGGCCGCGCGGGCCGGAAAACTCGCATCCAGATCAGGGGTAGCAGTGAAAAACACGCTCGCGACCTCCGCGGGTCGCAGCCCGTTGGCTGTGACCAACGCGTCCAGTAGCTCGCGCGTCGCCCCCAGAATTGCACTCTCGCTGTTCTCGTCGACCGTTATGGCGCCGCGCACACCGCGACAGGGCATAGAATCCTCCAGGTAATAAACGAGCGTGGAGTTGATGCTCCACGCTCGTTGGTCTGCTGGTTGAGGTCCCTGCTTCCCTGACACCTACCTCCCGGCCGGCGCGGAACATCGAATCGGCACGCGCCAATAATAAAAGCTGCCAAAGGCCGGGATGTAATTGTTGACGTCGGACACGTTTTGCCGCTTCATCAGATGTACCTCTACAAGTGAGCGCAATGATAACAGCGCCCGCAAATGTTGTCAAACAGTGGCAAGAGCATGAGACGACCCCCGGTGGACGATACGACAGTACGACAGTACGACAGTGGGGAGAATCGGTGGACGGAGTGGACCGGTCCAGCAGACTGGACGCGGTGGACGGAGTGGGACGGGTAGGACGGGGAAAACACTGACTGACACGGACGGACACTGACTGACAAGGACGGGTGGGACGGGGGCCATCGGAATGGCTTGGGCGAGACATGGTCAGCGAGCCACGCGGTAGTAGGTGGTAGGGCCGCCTGGGCCGGGCAGGTCCGGGCCAGGGATGGTCTCGACGAGACCGAGAGTGACTAATTGGGCCAGACGAGCCGCAATCTCGCTCGGCTTGCGGTCAGCCAGGTTGTGGTAGACGTCGCGAGCGGTGGCGCCGGCCGGTTCGTGCTTCTCGATCTGGCGCAGGATACGGGCGCTGAGGCGGGCGTCCAGGTCGCCGGACGCGGCGGCGCGGCCGGCAGCGAGGGCGCGGTGGAGGCTGGCGCGCCAGGCTTCGACGATGGATTGAGCGCGGGCAAGGTGGGGCAGGGTGATGGTGGGGCGGTCCCCCGGTCCGTCCTCTGGCGCGGGGACGTCCTGAGGTTTGGCGCGGCCGCGCGTTTTGGGAGCGGGGGGCGGGTCAGGGGGAAGAGAGGCCACCCAGTCGAGAGCGGCCAGCAGGGTGGCAACCTTGATGAGCTGGACAGGAAGCTGGCAATAGGCATTCCACAGGCGGGCGTCGAGATCCGGCGTGAGGAGGTCGTAGGCGAGAGCGCGCTGGTAGCGGAGCCAGGCAGCGGCGACGCCGGGGGCCAGCTCGACCTGGCAGGGCCGGTAATGATCCGGTTGGCCGTTGCCCGGCAGCTTCTGAAACAACCTGACCAGCGTTGGCAGGTGCGCAGGCGGCTCGGGGGTGGGGGCTGGTAGCTGCCAGGCGGGGCGGCCGGGCTCGGGAACGATTAACGCGAAGCTGGGCCACCAGCCGAGGTCCCAGAGCGCGCGATCCGACAAAGAGCCGGCGATGCTGGCCGGTGTGGCACAAGAGAGCAGGCTGAGATAGGTGTTGGGCACGGTGAGGAAGCCCAAAGGGTTGGTTGCATAGCGATAGCGGGGATGGCACTGGTAGAAGTCAACGAGCAGGCCCAGACCGCGGCTGTGGAAGGCGCGGCGCGTGGGGAGCAAACGGCTCAAGTCGCCGAGCAACCAGCCACGTTGGGCCGGAAAGTGGTCATCCTGCTGATTGCCGTCATAGGTACGCTCCCAGCGCCCCCAACCCTCACGGGGCCCGAGGCAACCGGCAAAGAGGTAGAGCAGGTCGAGGGGGGTGATGTGCGAAGGGGCGAGGAGACCGGGAAAGGCGCGCTCGGCCAGGTCCCGGACCAGATCGAAAGCGGCGGCGGTCTCGTAAAGACCGTTGGGGACGATCCAGGCGACAAAGAGGTCGGGATAGATGGGGCGGCCAGAGATCGACACGTAGAGGCGGCGGGCAACGGCGACGCTGGCCAGCCAAAGGGCGGCGCTCTCGTGAAACAGCGGCGGGAGCATGGGACAGACGGTCGAGGCGTAGGCGACGTAGGTGTCAAGCCAGGAGGAGGCGCCGGCAGCCAGGGACGGATCGAGGGAGGCCGAGGCGGGGAGGGGTGGGACAGAAAGCAGACCGGTACCGACGCCGGGCAAGGGACTGGCTATCGTCTCGGTCGCGCAAGTGGACGAAGTATCCATCGGAGCCTCGGTGAGAGATAGGTCCTGCCACCGAGCGGAAAGCAGGCCGCAACAGGGCAGTTTCACAGCCCAAGCAGTTGGTTGGCGCGTCTGTGACTACAAAGATAGTGTACCATAGAACATACGTTCGTGTCAATAGAGAGATGGAGAGGTGACTGTTCATAACGTGGTAGGAAGGGTGAGGGGATTGGCGCTAGGGGACGGGCAGATTGCCACTGGGCAACTGGCCAAGCGGGAAAAGGCGCAGGGATGGGTTGCTTTCGAAATGCCGGCCGGTGCGATGCCGGCCGCGCTTAAGTATCAAGTGACAGTGCTATCGGACAGATTTGCGCAGGTGGCGTTGCAACAGTAGCGTTGATGAACGCGACATTTATAGAAAGACAAGCTCCCAACTGCACAGCTGGGAGCACGCTCGATTCTTCCTCCTCCCGTCGGGTGCCCAGGAGAAGAGCGCCTAAACTAGGCTATTTCCTGCGAAAGCAGGCCCCATCTATGTGGATGGAAATGGGCCGGGTGGACCGCACGTAGGTGCTTTCTTTTTCCGGTATCCCATCCTGAAGATGATGGCCCGCCCGCAGTACTTGCAGGTATACACCTGCTGCCTCCAGGCAGGGGATTGACAACGCGCGCGCCATGTGATACATTCCGATTGTCTAGATCAGGAGTCGGTATCACACTGACGCTGCCGAGCCCCGTGCACCCGCTGGGGCTCGCTGTCTTATTAGCGGCAAGCGGTTCCCATTGCTTGCCGGTTACACCCTGGTTCACGGACTCACTCATAGTGTCTGTGCCTGCAACCATTTGGGAGATCGCGGCCTCAGAGGAACGATTCGGTCCCCAACCAAAGTTGCGTACCTAGCTCTCCGTTCGAACAGCCCACTCAAAACGGCGTTTCAGGCCATTACAATCCTTCGGCGCCACAAGATCGTCATGCTGGAGCCGACCCACAACAATGCCCGGTGCGATTCCGATTTGCTCGGCGAAGTGCGTGATGTCTGCCTTACTGAAGAAACGTCTTCCCCTTGTGAACAAGTCCAGGTCCTTAGGACTGATGAGGAAGTCCGCTGAGAACCTGTTTGCTTCTACCTCTTTGTCTTCTGCTCCTGACGACCCGTCGTTCTCCAGGAAAACTTCCCGCTTCCCGTGCAGAAGAATATGGCCAGCCTCGTGGAAGAAAGTGAACCACAGATGGTCATCGGTTTTGTATCGAAGACTCAGTTGGATCAGAGCCTTGGTTGGACTCAGCCAACGAGTGGC
>JADGQF010000099.1 GCA_017882045.1 Anaerolineales bacterium | reverse complement strand
AAAGAAGTCGTCCTCGACTCCTACCCTTTCGATCTGAAGCAGCTCGGCCCACAGCCGTGCCAGGTGAAGTTGCAGCGCGCTCTGTGGCGCGACGAAACCATGGTCGGGCTCCAGCACAGTGGCAGGGCAGACCGGCAGAGCGCGCCCCTCTACCAGGCTGTCGGGCAACAGCGCCACGTCGACGAGGCGCTGATCAGGATCGGCGGTCATGCGGCCGAGCAACTGGCACAGATGGCGCAGCATGCCGTCAATGACTGCGGGTTCGAAGCGCGCATGATCATAGGTGATCTTCAGCCGCAACTGCTGCCCGGGGATTGCCGCTACGGCGAGGGCATAGCTGGTCTGCTCGATGGCGTGGACGTCGCTGATGCGGAGTCCGCTATGCCCCATGTGCAGGACGGCATCGATCGGATAGTTCTCGAAGACCAAGATCGTGTCGAACAGAGACAGGCCATGGCGGACCCCGCTCCACGCCTGGATCTGGACGAGCGGACAGTAATCGTACTGCCGAGCCTCGGCGGCCTGGCGCTGGAGTTGATGGAGCCATTCGATCAGCCGGGCATGCGGGTCGATGTGCACGCGCATAGGCAGAGTGTTGATGAAGAGGCCAATCATGGTCTCGCTACCGGCGAGATCGGCAGACCGGCCCGCCACGGTTGCACCGAAAATGATCTCAGCCTGTTGGGAGTAACGGCCAAGAAGAAGGGCCCAGGCGCCCTGGACGAGAGTGTTCAAGGTGAGATGCTGCTGGCGTGCCACGGTCTTTAGGGCGGAGGTCTCATCGATGGACAAACGCATCTCCTGCTCAGCAGGCTGGGCGATATTGGCGGCTGGTGAGGGTGCGCGCTGGATAGGGAGTGAGGGAAGGGGGGCACAACCGGCGAGCGCTTCGCTCCAGAATGCCTCGGCCGCAGCCAGGTCTCGGGTCTGGAGCCAGGCAATATAGTCGACATAAGGCCGAGCAGGCGGCAGAGTGAGATCCTGATTGCAGGCCAAGCCGTCGTAGAGAGCGAAGACCTCCTGGAACAGCAGCGCCAGGGACCAACCATCCAATAGCGCGTGGTGATGACTGAGCAGGCAGCGGTGAACATGGTCCGCGGTGCGCGCCAGGGTCAGGCGCCAGAGCGGTGCTTTGCCAAGGTCGAAGCCGCGCCTGCGTTCGGTTGTAAGCAGGGCATCGAAGCGGACCTGCTGCTCGGCATCAGGCAGGGAGCGCCAGTCCTGCACATCCAGAGGCAGTTTGATGTCCTTCTGGACGATCTGAAGCATGCGGTCCAGGCGCTCGCCGACGAAAGAGGTGCGTAGAATCGTGTGCCGATCGAGCACGCGCTGCCAGGCGCCGGAGAAAGCTGCGATGTCGAGCGGACCGTCAATCGTGCAAGTTACTTGCTCGATATAGATGCCGGACTCCGGCGCGTTGAGGGTGTGAAAAAGCATGCCCTGTTGCATTGGGGACAGCGGGTAAGCGGACTCAATGGCGTGTTTGGCGAGGATGGGCAGCTCTGCCAGAGCTTCGGCGCGGGCTATGCAGTGCGGCGCATCGAACTCGGTTTGATTGAGCGCTGGCCTTGGGAAATCGGACGGCGCATGCTCGGACGCCTGCGATGAGCGGGAGCCAGCAATCAAGTTCCGCAACTCGCCGGTAAAGAAGCTCGCAATCTGCTCAATGGTCTCGCGACGGTGCAGGCGGGAGCTGTAGGTCCAGTCGATCCGCAGTTCGCCCTCGATGATGGCGGCGCCGATTTCTAGGAGGTAGGCCCGCGGCGCGTCCGGACAACGCAGGGGGCCTACGGGTTCCGGGGCCAGCGTAGAGATCAAGCCATCGCCGGTTGCCTGGTTGAACTGGCCCAGATAGTTGAAACTCACTTCGGCGGGGCGGATGGCCTTGATCCCTTTGGTTAGAGCACGGTCAGTGCAAAGGTGGCGGAGCAGGCCGTAGCCCAGGCCGTGGCGAGGAACGCGGCGCAACTGGTTCTTGATCGCTCTGAGGGCCTCTCCGGGTCCCGTGCCGAGGGGCAGATCGAGGCGGACCGGATAGACGGCCGTGAACCAGCCGACCGTACGCGAGAGGTCGACATCGTCGTACAGATCCTCACGGCCGTGCCCTTCCAGGTCGATCCAGAGGGTGCGCGAACCGGTCCAGCGTTGAAAGGCTCGGGCGAGTGCGGTCAACAGGACATCGTTGATCTCGGTCCCATAGGCGATCGGCACCTGCCACAGCACGGTTTGGGTTTCCTCACGACTGAGACAAGCAGAGATGTGCCGAGCGGTAGCCTCCGTATTTGCATCGCTGGCCTGCTCGGCCGGCGACAGGTCTACAGGCAACGAAGGGCGGTCGCCTGCGGCTACGCTCAACCAGAACCTGGCCTCCTGCCTGAGTTGTGCGGAATTGGCGAAATCGACGAGGCGTTGAGCCCAGTCGCGGAAGGAGGTAGTCTTGGGCGGCAGACGGATAGCCTGTCCGGACCGGAGTTGACGGTAGATTGTCTGCAGGTCTTCGAGCAGTATGCGCCAGGAGACGCCGTCGACTGCCAGGTGGTGAATGATTATCAAGAGGCGGCCGGGGCGATTGGCCCCGAGATCGAAATGCGCCACGCGGATCAGCGGGCCGGTGGTCAGATCAAGGCGGCTCTCTTGGCCGGCAGCATACTGCTGAATGGCGAGAGCCTGCTGCGGTTCTGGCAGGGAGGCGAGGTCGATCACCTCACAGGGGACCTCCTCGCTAAGCCCCGCATAGGTCTGATGCCAGCCACGCGGACCCTCGGCAAAGCGCAGGCGGAGGGCGTCATGATGCGCTATCAAAGCTGCCACGGCGGCGCGCAGGTGGACCGGCTTGAGCGGCTGCGGCGTGCTGAACATCAGCGACTGATTCCAGTGGTGGGGATCAGGGAAGTTGTGCTCGAAAAACCAACGCTGGATGGGCGTGAGAGGCAGCTCGCCTGCCAAGGCACCCTGTTCAGACTGCTCTTGGATGAGCGCAGCAGTCTCCGCCAACGCAGCCAGGCCGGCCACTGTAGGAGCCTGGAAAAGGTGCTTGGGGCTCAAGCGGAGCCCGGCCCGAGCGGCTTGCGAGACGATCTGCATGCCCACTATCGAATCCCCGCCCAGCTCGAAGAAGTTGTCGTCCACGCTGACCGCTTCTATCCCCAGCGCCCGCTGCCAGATCGTGACCAGGATCTCTTCCGCCTTGGTGCGGGGCGAGCGGAAGGCATGATCCCGTTGGGGCCAGACATCGGCGGGCGCGGGTAGGGCGCGGCGGTCGAGCTTGCCACTCAGTGTAAGTGGGAGCGCGTCGAGTACGACAAAGGCGCGTGGCAGCATGTAGTCGGGGAGGCTCTGAGCCAGGAAGCGGCGGAGCTCGCGGGGCGAGGGCGGCGGGGTTTGGGTTGGGACCAGATAGGCGACTAAACGGCCATCGCCTCGCTCATCGTGGCGAGCGAGCACCGCAGCAGAGCGAACAGCGGGATGCAGGGTGAGGGCGGCCTCGATCTCGGCGGGTTCGATGCGGGCGCCGTGGATCTTGAGCTGGTCATCGCTGCGGCCCAGGAATTCGAGGTTGCCATCCGGCAGATAGCGCGCCAAGTCGCCGGTGCGGTAGAAGCGCGTCCCAGGCTGGTTGCCGAACGGATTGGGCAGGAAGCGCTCGGCGGTCAGGTCGGGGCGATTGAGGTAGCCGCGGGCGAGGCCGGCGCCGGCGATGTAGATTTCTCCCGTCACGCCTATCGGCACCGGCTGCAGCTGGCGGTCCAAGAGGTAGATCTGCGTGTTTAGGACGGGTCTACCGATGGGCGTCTTGCCATGGGGTGGCCGGGTGGGATCCACGGTATAGAGCGTTGAGCAGATAGTGGTCTCGGTAGGGCCGTAGCCGTTGAGGATGCGCAGGGTGGGCAGTTGGGCGCTGATGCTGACCAGCAGTTGTTCCGGGATCGGCTCGACGCCCACCAGCAGCCGGCGCAGTTCGGAGGGGGCCGAGCTGCGTTGCAGCCAGGCGGCGAAGTCGGCCAACAGGAAGGGGGGCAGGTAGGCGTGACGGATGTGGTGGGTGTGCAGCCAGTCGAGCAAGGCTGGGGCGTCCAGACGCAGGGCCTGGGGGATCACGTGGAGGGTGCCCCCGGCCAGCAGGGCGGAGAAGATCTCGTAAACCGAGACAGCGAAACTGATGCTGGTCCACCAGCTGCAGGGGTCGCCGGGGGCGATCGGTTGGCGCTGTTGGCAATCGGTCAGAAGGTTCACGACACCACGATGAGCCAGCGCAGCGCCCTTGGGCCGGCCGGTGGAGCCGGAGGTGAAGATAATGTAGGCCAGGTTGTCGGGGATGACGAGGATGGGGGGATCGGTGTCCGGCTGCTGGCCGATCAGGAGCCAGTCGGCGTCCAGGTCGAGGATGACCCCGGCGAAGCCGGGCAAGCGGCTGTGCACAGCATCCTGGGTGACCAGCACGGAAGCCCTGGCGTCGTCCAGCATGAAGGCCAGGCGGTCCGGCGGGTAGTCAGGATCGAGCGGCACATAGGCGGCACCCGCCTTCAAGATACCCAAGACACCGATGATCGTCTGCAGCGAGGGCGCACAACACAGGCCGACTAATGATTCGGGAGCGACGCCCAGCTGTAGAAGGTAGTGGGCGAGTTGGTTGGCGCGGCGGTTGAGTTCCCGGTAGGTCAGTCCTTGTTCCCCACAAGTCACGGCTAACAGGTCCGGCCACCGCTCCACCTGTGCCGCGAAGAGCTGGTGGAGACAGAGTTCGGGGTAGGGCGCAGCAGTAGCATTCCAGTCGACGAGCAGTTGCCGGCGCTCATCGTCCGGCAGGATCGCGAGCAGCGAGACTGGCTGATCTGGAGCAGCCGTGATGCTATCGAGGAGGGTTTGATAGCACCGCGTCAGGCGGGTTATGGTAGCCGCATCAAACAAATCCGTGTTGTACTGTACTGTCAGCGCGAGCCCGCCTGCGATCTCGGCTGCCGATATCGTCAGATCAAAGGAGGCCGTTCGGTGTGGTATTGGGACGGGACTCATGAGCAGGCCGCCGAGGTCGACTTTGCGGCCCGCCTGCCCCAATGCAAAGGCCCCGGCGTGCTGCCTGGGCAGCAGGCGCGTTGTCTGTTGCCAGGAAAACATGACCTGGAAGAGCGGCGAATGGCTCAAGTCGCGGGTCGGTCGGAGGCGGCTGACCAACAGGGGGAATGGATACCAATCGTGCTCAGCGCTTTCCTCGATGGCTCGTTGGGTTCTCAGCAACACATCGCTAAAGGGCGGGTCCTCCGAGAAGTCGGAACGTATCACGATTGGATTCACAAAGTAGCCGACGACTCTTGCTGTGGCCGGGCTCCTGCCGGCTTTCGGGAAGCCCGTGAGGATGTCGTTCTGACCGGTGTACCTATGCAACAGGGTTTGCAGCGCGGCGAGCAGGACCGTATATGGGGCCACTCGGCGCTCTTCCGCCACCGCTTTGAGCCGATCCGTGAGCCCTTGTCCGAGAAGGATGGAGTGCATTGCACCATGGTCGCTCTGCATGGGCGGACGGGGACGGTCTGTGGGCAGGTTAAGCGGTGGAAGATACCCTTCCAAGATTCTGCGCCAGTAGTCCCAACTCGTTTCCGCGCGGGGCCCTGCCAACAGCGCCATCTCGTGGTACACGTGGTCGGCGTAGCATGCGCGCAATGGCTTCAGGGGTGCCGGGACACCTGTGGCCTCTTCACGACAGAGAGCAGCCATCTCCGACATGAGCACTGCGATAGACCATAAGTCGCCCACAATGTGATGGAGCGTCAGCACCACCAAGTGATCGGCGACGTCCGACGTTTCTGTATGTTTCTTGGGGATTGGCGCTCCCTGGAACACATGGACGCGCCAGGCTGGGCCCTGCTCCAAGTCAAAGGGGCTGTAAATCGCTGTCGCGAGATGGTCATCCAGTTGCGCCGGGCTCCATGCTGTCGCATCCTCGCACTCAAAGGCTACGTCTGGATTAGCCTGGATGCGCTGCACTGGTTCGCTGACTGGCGCAGCGAATGTCGTACGCAACATTGGATGGCGCTGGGCCAGCCTTCGAAAGGCGCGATGCAGGGCATCCAGATCGGTGTCCCCAGGAATAGCGGCTGCCCCAGCGAGGTTATAAGCGACCGCCCCGGGAGCCATTTTGTAGAGAAACCACAAGGCCCTTTGGCCGTGAGATTGAGGGTACTCTTGAAGATACGTGGAGGCCGCTGTTCCATCCGAGCTTCTCGAATCCATAGTTTCAATCGCCTCTGTCCAGAAGATCCGTCGCCGCGCAGGTTTCACCAGAGCTGGTTCAGAACCATCTGCCAATCGAATCAATCGCCGGCGGCAAATGCTGTGGCAAGGCCGGACGAGTACGCCTCACCGCTTGCTGTTTACCCAGTATACCGCTCCAGATAGAACTCTGCCACCAGTTCAACACCTCGTGCCGGATCTGCCTGCAAGCCGGCGCGGATAGACGTGACATCGGCCCCATTCTCTACCATTTGCAGCAGGGGACGGGCCGGGCTTTGATCCCCCATCACCACAGCGCCTACGATGGTTCGCTCGCCCACGAGAATTCGCACCCGGCTGACTTCGTCAGCGTGCTCGGCCATCCATATCCCGGGACCCTGTCGCCAAGTCTCGACGTCGTTGGCGGTGACCATCAAGAGGTCTTGGTCGAGACTGCGCTCAAGCGAGCCGATGGTAGCCGTGACGATACCGCCGATACGGACCGCGTTGAAAAGTACTCCACGGGTGCACACCGTGCGAGACCCAGCCATGTTTGCTCCGGCCACCTGGCCTTGCATGCGCGCCGTGGGCCACAGCGTTTCCAACCAGGTGCCGCCTGTGCGGGGATCACGGACTTGTGCTACGTCACCGGCCGCATACACGTCGGCGGCGCTGGTCTCCAAATACTCGTTCACCAGCACCCCTCGATCGGTGGCCAAGCCGGCTCGCTGAGCCAGGTCAATCTGCGGTCGCATGCCTATGGCCGTCCCTAACACCTGGCAGGGTATGGTCTCTCCTAACTCTTGTCTTCCTCGTCTTCTCTGGGTATGACCGAGATCGTCCCATCCGGCTCTAACACGGCCAGCCGGATCTGGCTCAGCTCGCTCAGCCCCATTTCGCGCACCGCCGTGAGGACGTCGTCCCGTTCGACGTCCTCACGGCGCATAGTCCGCTCGTCCAGCCGCCCGTTCACGCCGATCACCGTCGGCTCGCCGAGCAACTTCTTCTCTATCCAGGGGCGGCGGACGAAGAGGAACCCCATCAGCCGGTCGAGGACCAGCAGGACCCCCGCCGAAACCAGGCCCACGCCCAGGTGCCCACTGCCGACCGTCAGCGCGTTCTGCACTGCGTTGCCCAGCAGCAGCACCATCACCAGATCGATGAGGGTCAGCCCGCCCACGTCGCGTTTGCCGAAGATGCGGATGCCGGCGACGAGAGCCACCAGGACGATCACCGAGCGCACGCCAATCGCAGCCAGGAACCAGGGCAACGGCAGGTTCAGGTACTGATCCATACTCGCCTCCCCCTACTGCACGCGCAGGCCGCGGAAATGGCGCCTCGACCGATGAACGGATGCCTCCTTCGGCACGATGCTGATCTCGCCGTTCACCTCCAGCACCGCCATCTGCACGTCGTCAAGCACGCCGATCCCGTGCTCGCGCATGGCCGCCATAACGTGTTCGCGCGTGAGGCCCTCATTCTTCATCGCCCCCCACAGCAGGTGCCCGTCGCGCACGATCAGGACCGGGTCGCCGATCATCCAGTGCCGGATGCTGGGCTGCAGGCCCATCAGCCACGTCAGGGCCCGGTTGAGGAGCAGCAACGTCACCGCCGCGACGATGCCACCCACCAGCGTCGTGTCCTGGCCAACCATCGCGTTCTGCACCGAATTGGCGATCACCACCACCAGCACCAGGTCGTAGATCGACATCTGGCCCAGCTCACGCTTGCCCAACAGGCGCAGTCCGACCAGGAGGAAAATGTAGATCAGCGCCGTCTTGCCCGCGATGACCAGGGCGCCTGCCAGGTCCGGGTGCGAGAATACGGCTGCCAGCCACTGAGCCATCAAGCTGCCCATCATCTCTCTCCATTTGCCCGCGGATTCCACTCTCGAGGATAATGGAAGCATAGCGACCTTACGGCGCTTCGTCAGTGTGGTATAGTCCGAACTAAACGTAACATATCAGTGGGGTTTGCTTCCGGGGAGGTTTGCGCTTACGTGCTGAATGCATTACTGGACCTGCTTACGGTCGCCCTGCACACCGCCGTGCTCTATCTGTTCCTGATCCTCGCTTTAAGCCTGCTCGGC
This sequence comes from Anaerolineales bacterium, assembly GCA_017882045.1. Classification (GTDB taxonomy): domain Bacteria; phylum Chloroflexota; class Anaerolineae; order CG2-30-64-16; family CG2-30-64-16; genus JADGQF01. Next base: position 6,252 of record JADGQF010000099.1, on the reverse strand, counting down.
CATCGCCAGCTCTCCGACCTCGGCCTCACCGAGCTGGTGATCCTCATGCTCCTGGGCAGCTCGGTCGAGACCGCCATGGTCGCCGGGAACACCTCCCTCCCGGCCGGGATCGTTTCGGCAGCGACGCTCCTGCTCAGCAACCGGGCATTGTCGCTCCTCATCCGCCGCTGGGATTGGCTGCAGGGCGTTCTCATCGGCCGGCCGGTGCCGCTCGTCTACAATGGACGATTCCTGGTCTCGGGCATTCGCGAGACCGGCCTCAGCGAGGATGATGTGCGCCAGGGGATGCGCGAACGGGGTTATGACGACCTGGACCAGGTGCGCCTCGCCGTGCTGGAGATCGATGGCGGCATCTCCGTCGTGCCGCGCAAGCCGCCCTCAGCCTAACCTTGCGCCGGGAAAAAACCCAGCTTTACCCTCACTCAACCTGCCTCACCAACAAAAGCTGCAGCCCCAGGTCCCGGATCAGGTTCAGAATTCCGTGCAGCGCCGACTGATCCGCCACCCATCCCGCCAGCAACGTCTCGCCGCCGGGCAGGCGGCTCAGGCACAGCCCGCCGAACCGCCCCGCCCAGCGGTCGTCCAGGTGGCCCTTCAGCACTATCTCATAGTGCGCCCCACCCGCCTCCGGCCACTCCCCGCTCATAGTCACCTCCAAAATGGTCATTATGTCAATACCCGTCAAACAGGACCCCCGGTCCCCTCGCAACCACAACGGCTCCCACGCCGCCTGACGTGGGAGCCGCTCGCGTCCGGGTCTCGCTCCGGCGCTCAGCGTATCGAAGCCTGGAAGGCGTCGACGACCGCCGGGTCCCAGTGGCTAGTGGGTGCGGACAGGCTCAGCAGCACCTGGCCGTTCTTGCCCTGGAACACCCCGGTCAGCTCCCGGTAGGGCTGTTGCTCCGAGTTGATGCCTTCGCCCACCTGCAGAGTGATCCCCTGGCCGCGGATGGTCGCCTGGCGGGTGCCCACCACCGCGATCCGCCCAGGCCCTTCCCCGTCGCCCTGGCCCGTCACCTGCTCCATCTGCCGCTGCATCGACGCCTGATCCAGCCCGATGCCGTCCCAGCCACTCAGCAGACTGCGGAGGCGGCTTGACCGTTGTCTTACTAACGCCCCGCGATGGGCATTTCTAGTTGTCGCTGATGTCCATTTCTAATCGTCGTTGAACACCTGGCAACGATGGTTGGCCGATCGACACTCGAACACAGTGCAGGAAGAGGTACCTGCCAATGCTCAATGATAGAATACATGTGAGGTATTACACAAGCATTGAAGCAGGAACGCCCACGCCCCTGGCGAGGGACGCCGGCAGACCTGGAGGCAGTGATGGCGGGTTGAAGTCAATTCTGAGGCCTTGAGTGCCAAGAGCATATGATGTATAATATGATGTATAGACGATATCGGGAGGGGTTCATGGCTCGCAAACTGCGCAAACAAATCTATCTTGATCCACAACAAGAGGCCGCGCTCAAGCGTCAGGCAGCCGAAACCGGCACGAGCGAAGCCGAGATCATCCGCCAGGCAATCGACAGCCAGACGCGAATACTGTGGCATCCCGTATCTGCACTGAAGGCATGGGAGCGAGAGCAGGAGTTCATTCAGTCGCTGATGGCACAAGGACCCGCAGCCGGCCGGCGAACGTGGCGCCGTGAGGACCTTTATGATCGCTAGGATCCTGTTGGATACGAATGTCATGGTTTACGCCTATGATCGGTCTGAGCCGGCCAAGCAGGCCCAGGCGTTGCAGGTGTTGAATGATTTAGCGGTCAGCCGGGCAGCGCTCATCAGCGTTCAGGTGTTAGTCGAGTTTTACAACGCAGTCACTCGGCGCATTGCCGCTCCGCTCACATCAGAACAGGCCTATGAGCGCATCAAGAACCTTGCCATGGCATGGCCGGTGCTAGAGATAACGCCGTTGATCGCTATCGAGGCTGCGCGCGGTGCTTCGCAACACCAGATGCGTATTTGGGATGCGCAGATCTGGGCGACCGCGCGACTGAATCAGATCCCGGTTGTTCTAAGCGAAGACTTCAGCGATGGGGCGGTCATAGAGGGGATTCGCATTGTCAATCCTTTCACCGTGAGCTTTCAGGCACGCGACTGGGTTCGTTAAATTATGGTTCATTTCGCTTGGTTGTCCGCGGCGGCTCGGTGGGCGATTTCCGCGATGCGGCGGGTCGCGTTGCCGGCATACAGGCCGCCGTGGTAGCAGATGACTCGCTCAATGTTGAACGCCGCGAGTTTGTTGGAGGACAAAATGGCCGACATGGATGCGTTGGATGGCCTCGTAACTCAGTTCAGCCCGGAACGAGGGGTCGCCAGGGGCAAATGGTTTGGGAAGCCTTGCATCAAGGCGGGTGACAGAGTCTTCGTGGTACTCTGGGGGCGAGATCTCGCGTTCAAGCTCGAAGGCGCAGCGCACGCGGAGGCTCTGCAAATTCCTGGCGCGCATCTTTTTGACCCGCGTGGTAAGGGAAGCCCCATGCAGGTGTGGGTTCAGATTCCAGCGAGCGAGTCTGCCGCATGGCAACGCTTTGCCGATCTGGCCTACCAGTACGTGGCAACGCTACCCAGCTGAGACCACCAAGCCAATTTATCGTCAGCCCAGTCGCCAGCTCTGCTGACTGGAAGACGAAGCGTTGATACTCCGGTTGCGACTGGCTCAATATAACCCTATTGGCATCGCGGGGCATCTCCAGGGCCCGTGAAAGGGAGCACATCGGAGTTCGCCCTACATTATACGATATACGATGTTGTCTGCCATGATACTCAGTCAATATCTTCGTCGGTGCCAGTCGATTTAGCGCGGGAGGGACCTCAGTGGCAAACTTCGTACTTCTCTACAGCGGTGGCGGCATGCCTGAGAGTGAAGCTGAGCAGGCAGCCGTTATGCAAGCGTGGATGGCCTGGTATGGAAAACTTGGCGATGCGGTCGTAGATGAAGGCAATCCATTTACGCCGGTAGCAAAAAGCATTTCCAGCGACGGACGAGTATCAGACGGCCCGGTCGGAACCATGGCCACCGGGTACTCGATCGTCAAGGCCGATTCGCTCAATGCGGCTGTCGACATAGCGAAAGGCTGCCCCCAGCTATCGAGTGGTGGCAAGATATCGGTTTACGAGATCTTTCCGGCGATGTAGGCAGCGCCTCAGTGCACAGGACAGCCCCGGTTGCGTGGGGCTGTCCTTTTTTCTGGGGTCTGCGATTGTCTGCTCACGTGCCGTAATACCCAGGCAAGGAGTGACCGGATGGATGGAGCCGGCAAACGAGCCATGCCCAAGTGGCACGCTGCACCGGCGGACTTGGTGCGCGTGTTTGGCGAAATGGTGCGGCTCATGCCGGGAGTCGAGGTCCGCAAGATGTTCGGCTACCCCTGTGCCTTCTTCCAGGGTCAGATATTCGCCGGTCTGCACCAGGAGAGCATGATCCTCAGGCTATCTGAGGAAGATCGCGCGCGTTTCCTGACGATCGAGGGCGCGTCGCAGTTTGAGCCCATGGCAGGCCGGCCCATGCGCGAGTACGTCGTCATCCCGCCGGCCCTGCCAACCGTCCGATGTCACCGCCTGGCTTGACCGGTCGCTGGCCTATGCCGCGTCCTTGCCGGCCAAGCAGCCGAAGAAGGCCCGCAAGTCCTCCAGGTAGCTGGCACGTTAGGACAATCCCACTAGCCGGTCACCATCCGTGCGGCCGGAAGTTCGGCATGTGATGGGGGTTAAACCAACCGGTGACCTTACGGATGGTCTCTTTTGACCATCCGTAAGGTCACCGGTACACAAATGTCGGGGAGAGGGGCACTGCCTGTTGCCTACCCTCCCGCCAGCCGGCCGGCTACTTCCGGTAGTTGGCTACGTCCTTAGAGATATAGGTCGTCAGCGCCATCATGTTGATATCTTCCAGACCCGGCCAGTGCCAGGTGGTGATGCCCGTCTTGTCGGCCTCGAACTCCGGACCCTTCAGATAAGGCCGGTAGATCCAGCCGGGCGTGACGTGGTAGACGAAGATGCCGCCGACGTCGTCGACCAGGATCTTCTCGGCGTCCTTGAACATCTGGCTGCGCTTGGCCGGGTCGCCGCTCAGCGAGGTCGCATCAGTGACGAGCTTGTCGAACTGAGGGTTCGACCAGGCGTGGCGCCCGCCAGACACCCAGATACCCAGCATGTTCGACGCGTCCAGGTAGTCGAAGCCGTAGGACACCATGTAGAACGGCAGCTTGTGGCTGTTCAGGGTGTCCATGAACAGCTTCTGCTCTTTGTTGGAAACCTCGATCGAGATGTTGAGGTTGTCCTTGATCATGCCGGCGATGGCATTGCCCACGGCCTTGTTCAGGTCGTTCTCCTGGCGCAGCCACAATTGCATGGTCGGGAAGCCTTGGCCGTTCGGATAGCCGGCGTCGGCCAGCAGCTTCTTGGCCGCGGCCGGGTCGAACTTGTTGACGTCCTCCTTCTTCAGCACTTCGGCCGAGGCATCGGGGAAACCGGGCATCAGGAAGGAGTAGGCCGCGATGCCCTGCTTTTTCACGACGTTGCTGATGAGCGAGTCACGGTCGATGGCCTTGGCGAAAGCCTGGCGCACCCGGATGTCGTTGAAGGGTTTGTTGGAATTGTCGAAACCCAGGTAGTAGGTGCGGAAATCGCCGAAGCCAGGATGGTATTCCTTGCTCAACTGCGGGTCCTTCGAGATGAAGTCAATGTCGGCCGGCGAGAAGCTCGAGGCGTGATCGACTTCGTTGGCCTGGTATGAGAGGAAGTCCTTGGAGTAGTCCCCGAAGATCAGGATCTGCTTCTCCAGGAAGGGCTTGATCTTGCCGGTGTACTTCAGGTTGGGGCTGAACACCATCTGCTTGCCCTTGGTCCACTCGGTCAGGATCCACGGGCTGGACGAGACGGAGGTCTCAGGCTTGTTGTTGTAGTACTCGCCGTACTTCTCGAAAGCCGCTTTGCTGAGCGGCCGGGCATAGAGAGCCTTGGCCGGGATGTAAGGGGCCGGCTTGCTAGTGATAAACTGGAGCGTGTAATCATCCACCGCCTTGACGCCGATCTGGGAGGTCGGCACGTCACCCTTGACCGCAGCGTCCCAGTTTACCAGGTCGCTCCAGAACCAGGCAAAGTCCCAGGCGTGCTTGGGGTCGGCCTGATACTGGAAGGTCGTGACGTAATCGTTGGCGGTGACGTGGTTGCCGTCACTCCACATCAGGTTCTTGTCGAGGTGGAAGGTCCAGGTGAGCCCGTCCGCCGAGACTTCCCAGCTCTCCGCGCCCGCCGGTAGGATCTCGAAGTTCTTGTTGATGCGCAAGAGCGGCGTGCTCAGTTCCTCGCAGTAGGCCGGCGTTGTGCGCTTGTAGACGCTGACGGCGAAGTCCACCGTCACCCCTTCGGTCGCCAACGTCCGGATGAACTGCTGAGCGGGCGGCGCGGCATCGGGGGGCAGCGTCACGCCGAACGCATTGACCAGCGCGCCGGTCGCGGCTGCCGCCGGGGTGTCGGTGGCCTGAACCACCGCCGTGGCCTGAGCCACCGCGGTTGCCTGAGCCACCGCCGTTGCCTCCGGCATCGGCGTGTAGGTGGGCGGCGCCGGCATGGCGGTCGACGTCGGCAATTGAGCGGGGGTGGCAAGCAATGCGGGCGTTGCCTGCGCGCAGCCGCTGGCAATCATGCTGAGGATCACCAGGGCCGCAAACCACGAAAAGACCGTACGCTTCTTGGCCTGTCTCATGTTCCCCTCCTGTGAGTGGTCGACGTGAGGTTGGCTGGGCAACCTCCGGTTGACTGGTCAACCTCCGGTCGACTGGTCGAGTAATCGGCAGTCTCTGTGGCCTCTCCTCGTGCCGGGCCGCGGCGGGGCGGGCGCGGAAGGCGTTGGGTGCGGATCGCAGTTGGGTTGGGAGCCGGGCACCTCCGAGCGCAAACGTAGGGACGTAAGACCGGAAAGACGGGCGACGCGCGCTAACTCAGCCGCTGAGCCTCAGCCGTTGAGCATGGTCGGGTCGAGGGCGTCGCGCAAGCCGTCGCCCACAAAGTTGAAACCCAGCATGGCCAACGCGATGGCCAGGGTGGGATAGACACCCAGGTACCAATAGACCCGGATGTAGCCGCTACTGTCGCCGACCATCTTGCCCCAGCTCGGCAGAGGATCGTTGATACCCAGGCCCAGGAAGCTCAGGCCGGCTTCGGCAAAAATGGCCATCGGGATACCCAGCGCGAGCATGATGACGAGGGTTGGCAGGGCCATCGGCAGCAGGTGGCGCAGCA
>JADGQF010000331.1 GCA_017882045.1 Anaerolineales bacterium | reverse complement strand
GGGCGGATAAGCGCCGTCCGCTCCCGGTTGGCCGGCCGGCACCCCGGTGAGGATCTCAATCCCTTCGTCGATGCTGCGCACCGGATAGATGTGAAATTGGCCGCCGGCCACCGCCTGGATCACGTCCTCCCGCAGCATCAGGTTGGGCACGTTGGCCGTGGGTATAATCACGCCCTGCTCGCCGGTGAGGCCGGCTGGGGCAGCCCGGCAGGCCTCGAAATACCCTTCGATCTTGGCGGTGGCCGCGCCGATGGCCTGCACTTCCCCGCGCTGGTTGACCGACCCCGTTACCGCGATGCCTTGCTTGATCGGCAGGCCGGCCAGGCTGGACAGGAGCGCATAGAGTTCCGACGACGAGGCGCTATCGCCGTCTACCCCATCGTATGACTGCTCGAAAGCGATACTGGCCGAGAGGCTGAGGGGCTTGTCCCGAGCATAACGGCCGCCCAGAAAACCGGCCAGGATCAGCAGACCCTTGTCGTGAATCCGGCCGCTCAGACGCGCCTCGCGCTCGACGTTGATCACGCCAGCCCGTCCCTGAAAGGTGCGGGCGGTGATACGCGTCGGCTTACCAAACTCATAGTCGCCCAATTGTAGAACCGCCAGGCCGTTCACCTGACCGACCACTGCCCCATCGGTATCCACCATGATCGTGCCGTCGGCGATCATGGCGCGCACGCGCTCCTGGAACTGGCTCGAACGGTAAACCCGCTCTTCGACTGCCCTACGCACGTCATCGCCCATCACCAGGCTGTGCCCGGCCCGCTGGCCCCAAAAGGCTGCCTCTCGCACAATGTCTCCGACCTGCGCGAAGCGTGTGGTTAGCTTGCGCTGGTCCTGGCACAGCCGGGCGCTGTACTCAATGACCTTGGCTACAGCGCTGATATCAAAGTGCGGCAACTTCTCCTCTTCGCAGCGTTCGTGGATAAACTCCGCGACCCGCAGCTCGTTCTCCTCAGTCCATCCCATATCCACGGCAAAGTCCGCCCGCACCTTGAACAGCTTCTCGAATTGATCGTCGTATGCGTACAGCAAGTAATAGGTGTTCGCGTCGCCGATCAGCACCACCTTGACATCCAACGGGATCGATTCAGGACGCAGGTTAGCTTGAACAAATATCCCGGGTTGGGCGGCCATGTCTTCCATACGGATGCGGCCGTTGCTCAGGGCCTGTTTCAGAGCGTCCCAGGCGAGGGGTTGGCGCAGCAAGGCGCGTGCGTCGAGGATCAGATAGCCGCCATTCGCGCGGTGCAGCGCGCCGGCCTTGATCTGGCGCGAGTTGCTGACCCAGGCGCCGAGCTCGTGACGCATCTCGACGCGCCCCAGCAGGTTGGCGTAGGTCGGATTAGTCTCCTCGATGACCGGCGCGCCCGTCAGGCCCTGGTTATCCACCAGCACGTTGAGACGATAACCATCGAAGGACGATTCATCAGTTTCATCGACCGAGCGACGGCGACGATCGTGCTCGCCGTCCTCGTAGTCAGCTTTCACAACGGGCTTAAACTTACCGGCATGCTCGGCGATATGCGCCTGCACCCCGGCCAGGTAACGCGTCACATCCGGCCATGCGGCGTACTCGGTGAGCAGCGGCTCGAACAAAGGGCAGAGCGTGGCCGCTGCCGTCTGCTTGTCCAACCCATTGAAGCGGCTGGCCGCCCCTTCCTCCAGCTCGCGCACCCGGCGCAGCGCCCGGTCCACGACTTCCTCAGCCGGCGGCCGGCGCTGATTGAAGTCATCGCGCTCTTCTTGCGGTAGAGCGTCAAATTGCTCGCGGGTCAATGGCTGGCCTTCTTTGGCCGGCACCGCTCTCAGACCTGAGGATGTGTGCACGGGCTCGAAACCCTGCCCGCGCACGATCTGCTCCATCTCGCCAAACCGTTCATCCCGCCCCTGGTTCAGTTCCCGTTCCAGCAGCTTGTGCCGCTCGGCATATTCATCGCCACCGAATACCTTATTGAGCGCCTCGCCGGCCTGGGCGAGCAATTCGTCTACCTCGCTGCGCAGCCTGGCGCCTCCGCCCGGCGGCAAACGCAGCGCGTTGGGACAATCGGGCTCGTCGATGTTATGCACGTAACCCCAGTCGGGGGGAACCGGGCGGGTGGCGGCTTTGGATTCAAGAAAGTAACTGATGATACTGCCCTTGCCGGCGCCCGCCGGCCCCAGGGCGTAGATGTTATAGCCGGGGTAGGGCACGTCTAGCCCAAACTCAATCGCTCGTGTTGCGCGCTCCTGGCCGATGATACCTTCCAGCTTGAGCCCCTCTGCCGTGGAACTGAACGGAAAACGGCCAGTCCGGCAGCGGCGCCGTAACTGCTCCGCGCACAACTCCAGATGCGTCTGCCCCATCTATCTTCCTCCTCACGCACTCTGACGCACACTGTACCTTCGCATACATTCTACCACCCCCCTCGACGCGCCGCCAAGCCGATCGAGAGCGCATCAGCGGCGGCTCGATATGATCGAACCGGCCCGCCTGGGCCTCCCGCTGGCATGCTCCGTCCTACCGATTGCCCGCAAATTGCTGTCGGGTTTATAATGCGGGCGTCTGATGCATGATGCGAAAAGAGACAAGGATGGCTCTATGTTGACCACGGCGGGCCTCGCAGGCTTTATTGCCGAGCATGGCATCGCGGCTACGCTGCTGACCCCGCCGGCCAGTACACCGACGGTGGCGGCAGCCGCGGCCGCGTTGGGCGTTGATGAGCGACAGATCATCAAATCGCTGCTATTTCTGGTCCACGAGGAACCACTGCTCGTCATTGCCAGCGGCACAGCCCTCGTCGACCGGCGCCTGCTCGCAGAGCGGTTCGAGATAGGTAAGAAACAGGTGCGGCTGGCCGACGCGGCGACCGTGCTGCGACTGACCGGCTACCCGGTGGGGGGCGTGCCGCCCTTCGGACACCAGGTTACCGCCTGCGTTCTGTTAGACCGGGCCATGCAGAAATGGGATGTAGTCTACGGCGGGGGTGGCGACGAGCGTACATTATTAAGCATCAGTCCCGCCGAGTTGGCGCGGGTGACAAGCGGCGAATGGATCGAGATGGGTGAGTAGGGGCTATGCCAGAGAACAAGTACAGGGCAGACGTGGTCATTGTGGGCGCCGGGCCGGCGGGCAGCACCGCCGCGGCATTGCTGGCGCAGCGTGGCTGGGATGTGCTCATGGTAGACCGGGCGGAGTTTCCGCGTGACAAGACCTGCGGCGACGGACTGACACCGCGCGCCGTCGCGGTGCTCGATCGTTTAGGGGTCCTGCCGGCCCTCACGTCCAACGGGTACCAGCGAATCAATGGCGCGCTGACGGTGGCGCCAAACGGGGCGGTATTCCACGTCCGCTTTGGCGATTTAGGCCTGGGTCTGCCCGATTATGGCCTGGTCGTCCCACGCTTTGAGCTCGATGACCGGCTGCGCAGGCACGCCATGGCCCTTGGCGCACGTTTCGTTGCAGGCCTGCACGTGACCGGGCCCCTGCGACAGGGGGACCGGGTAACCGGCGTGGAAGGCCAGGCCGGCGGGCAGGCCGTCAGGGTCGAAGCTCCCCTGACCATCGTAGCCACCGGCGCAAGCATCGGCTTGCTGCGCCCGTTTGGAGTGCTGAGCCAGATGCCGCCAACCGTGAACGCCATACGCGGCTACTTCACCGGTGTCCCTGATTTGAGCGACGAGTTCGAGTTCTACTTCGACCGCGAGTTGACGGCCGGCTACGGCTGGATCTTCCCGCTGGCCGATGGGCGCGCCAATGTGGGGCTGGCGTTGTTCAACTGGCACCGGCGAGATAACAGGGAGGCGAACACGCGCCGTCTGCTGGCCGATTTCATGGCCCGCCACCCGCGGCTGGCCGCTGCCAGCCCCGATGGACCGGTCAAGGGCTATCCGCTGCGCACAGACTTTCCGCGCTATCGCTCGGCCGGCCGCGGTTACCTCCTAACGGGGGAAGCCCTGGGCCTCGTTCATCCCATCACCGGCGAAGGCATCGACCTGGCAATGGAAAGCGCCGAAGTCGCGGCGGCAGCGGCGGATGCGGCCTTACGCAGCCAGGACCCTGGGAAAGAGGGCCCGGCCTGCTACAGCCGCGCTCTTGCAGCAGCCTATGGAAGGTTTTTTCGCGCAGTCCACGTCGTCGAACGGATCGCCACCCAACCACGCGCCCTCAACCGTCTCCTTCGCAAGGCGCCTCAGCATCCATACCTGGCGCGCACCCTTGCCGGCATCAACCTCGGGGTCGTTTCGCCCTGGGCGGCGTTTTACCCGAGGACCTGGTGGGAGATGTTCACGTGAGACGCCGAGCGTCTCGTAAGACGTCAAGCGTCTGCCGTCTAACGAAACGCTAACAGTCACCATACACTAATCTAACATCCCTGCTATAGAGTAAGGTCGTCGGCGGGTAGCGCCGGCGACCTGTTTTTGTGCGGACGCAGACGTTGACGTAGAGCAATTGAGGGCAGTGTAAGCCCATCCGAGCTGGAGGCGATGTAGAATGGCTAAGATATTGGGTATTGACCTGGGCACGACGAATAGCGTGGTAGCAGTGGTCGAGGGTGGGGATCCGGTTGTTATCCCGACCGCGGAAGGCAGCCGGCTCCTGCCATCGGTGGTCGCGTTTACCAAAAGCGGCGAGCGGCTCGTCGGCCA
>JADGQF010000330.1 GCA_017882045.1 Anaerolineales bacterium | reverse complement strand
CGGCAACAGGTAGTACTGGCCCTCAGCCAGGCTGGGCACATGCTCGATCTCTCCGCCAAACCACAGGTCATAAAACGGCTTGGGCCGGCGCATGCCGACCAGGTAGAGCGCGCGCTCGCTGTAGAGGGTCAGGTCCAGGTCGCGCGCCGCCGCGTACTCGAACAGCTCGAGCAGCGGCGCGCGCGGCATGCTTTCGGCGAAAAGGGTCGTTTGCTCGCCGCCCACCTGCTTGACCAGCGAGCCCTGGAAACAGAGGATGGGATTGGTCAGGCCAAAGGCCTCGGCGTAACGCAAGGCCGATGGGTAAGGCCGCCCCGTGGCCAACACGACACGCACCCCGCAGGCCTCGGCGGCAGCCACTGCCTGCCGCACCGCGGGGGTAGGCATCTGCCCGTCAACCACGGCGGTGCCGTCAAGATCCAAAGCGATGAGACGATAAGCCATAGCCACTACAGGGTGATCACTGCGACCCGGTCGAGATCGGCGTAGTCCAGCAGCAGGCTGAACTGGGCTTCGGGAAGGAATTGCTCGACGAGCCCGCGCAGGGCCTGGCCCTGCCCCGCGCCGATCTCCAGGTAAATGCGGCTACCGGGCGGCAGTTTCTCACGCACGCAAGGTTGTTCCGCCACCGAGCGCAGAGCCTCACCGATGACGCTCAGCCCACCCGGTCCGCCGTCCAGCGCGATCACCGGTTCGTAGTCACGCACTTGCTCCGGCAGGTGGGGCAGGTCCTCGCTGGCGACATATGGCAGGTTGGCCACGACGATGTCCACCGGCCCGGGCACCGGGTCGAGCAGGTTGCCGGGCAGGAGTTGCACCTGTTCCCCGACGCCATAACGCCAGACATTCTGCGCCGCGACGGCCAGGGCGCTGTCGGACACGTCCGTGGCGTAAACAATCGCCTGCGGCAAGCTCACGGCCAGGGCGACGGCGATAGCTCCGCTGCCCGTGCCCACGTCCACAATCCGTGGCGGCCGGTCCTCGTGTACGAGTTCCCTGGCGCACGCCAGGACCCGCTCGACCAGCAATTCGGTCTCGGGCCGGGGGATCAGCACCTGGTTATCGACCGTAATATCCAGGCCGAAGAACGACTTGTAGCCGACCAGGTAGGCGACCGGCTCGTGACACATGCGCCGGCGCACCAGGCCCTCGTAGTGTTCGATCTCTCCTTCTGTCAACTGCCGGCTGGGATGAGCGTATAGCCAGGTCTTGCTGACACCCAGCACATGCGCCATTAGCACCACGCTATCGAGCTGTGGTACATCCGAGCCAGCCTCGCGCAAGCGCCGGCTGGCGGCCAACAGAGCCCGTCCCACGTCACTTGAGCGGTCCAGGGACCAGACGAATGGTAGCGGGCCTGACCCATTGCACGGTTCCGGTACGGCAGGCTGAACCGCGCCCTCGTCCGCTGCTGCGGCCGCCATGGCCGAGTGAGCACGGGCGAACGACTGCCTGTTCAATTGTCTGTTCAACTCAATCCTCGTCTATGACCTGCAACTTCTCTGCTTGCTCACTCGCCGCGAGTTCCTCGATGAACTCGTCAAGATCACCCTCCAGCACGGCCGCCAGGTTGTACACCGTCTTGCCGATGCGATGGTCGGTGACCCGGTTCTGTGGATAGTTGTACGTCCGAATCTTTTCACTACGCTCACCGGAGCCGATCTGGCCGCGGCGCGCTTCGCTGCGCTCGCTGGCCAGGCGCTCCTGCTCCATCTGGTAAAGGCGTGCCCGCAGGATCGCCATTGCTTTTGTCTTGTTCTGAAGTTGCGACTTCTCGTCCTGGCAACTGATGACAATGCCGGTCGGCAGGTGCGTCACACGTACAGCCGAGTCGGTGGTGTTAACGCTTTGCCCACCCGGCCCGGTGGCCCGGAAAACGTCGATGCGGATGTCCTGTGGACTGACCTCCACCTCGACCTCGTCGGCTTCGGGCAACACCGCCACCGTCGCGGTCGACGTGTGGATGCGCCCTTGCGCCTCGGTCACCGGCACACGTTGCACGCGGTGTACCCCGCTCTCCCATTTGAGCTGCGAGTAGGCGCCGCGCCCCCGCACCTGGAAGATCACCTCCTTGAAACCGCCCAACCCGGTCTCGTGGTGGCTAAGAATCTCGGTCTTGTAGCTATGCCCCTCGGCCCAGCGGGCATACATACGGAGCAGGTCGGCGGCAAACAGGCCGGCCTCGTCGCCCCCGGTGCCCGCCCGGATCTCGACGATGACATTCTTGTCGTCGTTCGGGTCCTTCGGCAGCAGCAAGCGCTGCAGTTGTGCCTCTCGCTGCTCCTGCTCGGCCCGCAGGCGCTCGACCTCGCCGCGCGCCAGCTCGACCATCTCCGGATCGGACTCTTCCTCGACCATGCGTGTGGCATCGGCCAGCTCTGACTGCGCGGCCCGGTAGGCCTGGTAGACCTGCACTATCTCCTCGATCTCGGAGTGTGCGCGCGCGAGCGTCGCCATGCGCCCCAGATCGGAAGCCACGTTGGGGTCAGAGAGCAGTTGGTTCAGCTCATCGTAACGGCGCTCGACGGCCGCCACCTTATCAAATAGCATACTTTCCTATACGTTGCTATGTCAGTGGAAATCAATCCAAAAAGACGGGCAGGTTGCCGATGGCGACGATGTTTTGCCACTTGTTCGGGTCGTTGCCCTCGGTGAAGACCGCGGCCTCGGCGATCACCTCGCCGCCGGCCGTCTCGATCAGTTTCCGCATGCCGACCAGCGTGCTGCCCGTGCTGATGACGTCGTCGACGATGATAATCCGTTTGCCCTGGACCAGTCCCTGATCCTTGCCGTCCAACCACAGCTTCTGCGGGGCGCCGGTGGTGATGGAGAGCACTTCGACGCACTGCGCGCCGATCATGTAGGGCTTGCGCGTCTTGCGGGCGATGACGTAGGGGATACCCATGCGCACAGAAAGGGCGTGCGCGAGCGGGATGCTCTTGACCTCCGCCGTCATCAAAGCGTCCGCGTTCCTGGGCAGACGCCGCGCCAACTCGTCGGCTACGGCCTCGATCACCTGGGTATCGCCAAGCATGTTGAAAATGGCGATTTTGGTGTGAGGCGCGACCTCAAAAAGAGGCAACTGGCGCGTCAGACCACAGATTTGGACGGTATAAGACTCTTCCGGCATCCTGTTCCTCCTTCAATTTCCGGCGCGTCAGCGCGCCCGATTGCCGCGAGACCATGGGGGCAGTGCAACCCGGCCGGAGACCGTCTCTGATCCTATTATGACAAAGATCGTCCTGCATGTTAGTAACCCAGGGGACACACCCACGCGAGTTCATGGTTAGCTGAGGCTCAATGCACCTATTCTAGCATGGATCGGTCGAAACGAACAATCCAAATCAACTAGCCTTCCTCCCGCTCCGCCGCCTGTTTCAGGGCGCGACTTCGACCGTCGTAATGAGCACCCGCAGGTAGACGGCCACAACGCATTTGACGGGCCAATCGCACGATGGTATTCTTTAGTTCGAACTCAGGCTCAAATTGTAACCTTTGCCCGATCGAGTTTCAGGTGCCCTCTATCCCACGAATTCTGCCGGCCGTGCTCGTCCTCCGTCTTCTCCCTGGCGTGGCATACAGCGCGTTGAATGGGCCTGCTCTGCCCATTGAGGTGCTGTAGATGGCAGCAGGACAGCAAGCCGGGTTGCAGCACAGAGACTCTTCGAGGCTCGAGACGAAGGTCGCGGCCTGCAGCCATATCTGGGTGCTTTGCGGGATCGTGTTACTAGGGGCCGGCCTGCGGTTTTGGCATCTTGCGGGTCTACCGCCGGGCCTGTTTTATGACGAAGCGGTCAACGGCGTGGATGCGCGCATGGTTCTCAGCGGCGCCGGTTTGCCGCTCTACTTCGTTGCCAACAATGGACGCGAACCGCTCTTCATCTACCTGCAGACCCTGTCCGTCGCTCTGCTCGGCTACCGGCCGGTTGCCCTTCGCCTGGTTTCGGCAATCATCGGCACGCTGACCATCCCGGCGGTCTACTTCTGCGCGCGGGGGATACTCCTTCGCCCAGAACGTTCTCAAGCTGAGACAGCCGAAGCGGCGGACAGGCCGTTCGGCGATCTGGCAGCTGAGTGGCTCCCTCTCATCGCCGCCGGCGGCATCGCCGTTTCCTACTGGTCGCTCAGCCTCAGCCGCCTCGGACTGCGCGCAGTGATGCTGCCGCTCACGAGCGCCCTCGCCCTTGGCTATTTCTGGCGGGCCTGGAACGGCAAGCGCTACCGGCTGTATGCCTGGGCCGGCTTCTGGTTCGGCCTGGGACTGTACACCTACACAGCCGCGCGCGTGTTGCTGTTGGCGCCGTTCGCTTTCGTGCTCTGCGAAGGTGTCGTTGCCCTGGGCCGCAGGCGAACAGAGGCCCAAGAACGGTTGGGGGCGGTCTGGCGCCACCGCCTGATTGGGCTGGCGGTGGCGGGCACTGCCTGTCTGCTAGTAGCGATTCCCCTGGCTGTGGCCGCCTGGCAAGATCCACAGTCGGTGCTCGGTCGAAGCGATCAGGTCTCCCTCCTGGCTACGCCGCCGCTGGGTGAGGCGCCGGCTCCTCCCATCGAGCGCCTTGCCCGTAACGCGCTGCTGGTCGCACGGAATTTCTACGACCGGGGCGACATGAACGCCCGTCATAATCTGCCGGGCCGGCCGGTCAACGACCTGCTGCTGG
>JADGQF010000329.1 GCA_017882045.1 Anaerolineales bacterium | reverse complement strand
GTGTGCACGCTCATGGTGACGTTGCCCGGACTCCCCATGTTCGGGCACGGCCAGATCGAAGGCTATACCGAAAAGTATGGCATGGAATACCGGCGCGCCTACTGGAACGAGCAGCCGGATGCCAACCTCCTTCGCCGCCACGAGCGCGAGATCTTCCCGCTGCTGCAGCGCCGCCACATCTTTGCAGAAGTGCAGAATTTCTTGTTGTACGATTTCTTCACACCCGAAGGGTATGTAAATGAGAATGTGTTTGCCTACTCCAACCGAGCTGACGACCCCCTGACGGGGACAGCCGAACGGGGGCTGGTGCTATACAACAACAAGTTCGCGGAGGCGCGAGGCTGGATCCGCACCTCTGCCGTTTATGCGGTAAAGGCAGGTCACGGCGACTCCGGGGAGGGGACAGGCGAGCACGCATTGGTGCAGAAGACCCTGGGTGATGGTCTGGGATTGCGGTCCGATGGCCACTATTACTGCATCTTCCGCGACTACGTGACAGGCCTGGATTACATTCGCAACTGCCATGAATTGCACGACCAAGGGCTATACGTAGAATTAGGCGCCTTCAAGTACCAGGTGTGCCTGGATTTCCGGGAAGTGAAGGACGACGAGGCGCACCACTACGCCCAACTTGCGGGATACCTGGGTGGCCGCGGCACGCCAAACATCGAAGAGGCGTTGCGCGAGATGCTCCGGCAGCCCGAGCCCATTCAGGAGCCAGCTATGGGATTCCCAAGGTCCAGCGGCATCCTGCTCCACCCCATCTCATTGCCCGGCCGTTTCGGCATCGGTGACCTGGGGGATGCGGCTTTCCGCTTCGTAGATTTTCTGGCAGACAGTGGTCAACAATTCTGGCAAATCATGCCCCTCGGCCCGACGAGCTACGGGGACTCGCCTTATCAGGCGCTATCGGCGTTTGCGGGCAACCCGCTGTTGATCAGCCTGGAACGATTGGCCGAGGAGCACTGCCTGGCGCCTTGGGATTTCACCGGCGCGCCCGTCTTTGCGGAACACCGGGTGGACTACGGCGCGGTCATCGAGTTCAAGCGGCGGCTCCTGCTCCTCTCGTTCGAGAATTTCAAGGCTAACGCTAGCGACGCTCAGAAAGCCGAGCTGGAAGTTTTCAGCGCAGCCAGTCGTACTTGGCTAGATGACTACGCTCTCTTTGCCGCACTCAAGGATCACCACGGAGGGGCGAGTTGGGATAAATGGGAGCAGGACATCGCCGCGCGCCAACCGGGTGCGCTCGAACACTGGCGCGTGACTCTGAAGGACCTGGTCGCGTTCCACCAATACGCGCAATACCAGTTCGACAGACAATGGTCCAGCCTGAAAACGTACGCCAACCAGCGTGGCATCAGCATCATTGGCGATATCCCGATCTTCGTGGCCTACGACAGTGCCGACGCCTGGGCGCACGCAGATCTGTTCTACTTCGACGCTGAGGGCAAGCCAACTTTGGTTGCCGGGGTCCCGCCGGACTACTTCAGCCCGACCGGCCAATTGTGGGGCAACCCGCTGTACCGTTGGGATGTGATGGCGCAAGATGGCTACGCCTGGTGGGTCGCCCGCCTCAAGCGGGCGTTCCAACAGCTGGATGTCGTTCGGCTCGACCACTTCCGGGGTTTTGAGACTTGCTGGGCCGTACCGGCAGGAAAACAGACGGCCATCAACGGCAAATGGACCAAAGGCCCCGGCAGCGATCTGTTTCATGCAGTTGAACGAGCCCTGGGGCCGGTGCGGGTCATCGCCGAAGACCTGGGGCTGATCACTCCGGAAGTCGAGGCTTTGCGGGAAGAGTGCGCCTTCCCGGGAATGAAGGTGTTGCAGTTCGCCTTCTCGGGCGATCCCGAGAATCTATACCTGCCGCACAACTTCGAACGCAATTGTGTGGTCTACACCGGCACCCACGACAATGACACCACACTCGGCTGGCTCAGCACGCTAGGCCAGAAGGAACGCACCGCCCTGCGCCGGTACCTGGGCCCGCGTTGCGATGAGTTGAACTGGGAGTTGGTCCGCCTCGCCCTGATGTCTGTGGCGCAGACCGCGATCTTCCCGCTCCAAGACATTCTCGGCGTGGGCAGCGAGGGCCGCATGAACACGCCCGGCCGGGCAAGCGGCAACTGGGGCTGGCGATTTTCGGAGGGAATGCTCACTGCGGCCCTGCGCGACCGGCTCAAGGAACTGACGGAGACGTATGGCCGAGCGCCCGCGGCGCGCGCAACCGGTGATCAGCCGCCTGCACAATGAAATGAAACCTATGCCCCTTGCACGTCGAGGAGGGTCAATGCTACGCACCAAGATTGTCTGCACGATCGGGCCTGCCAGTCGTGAGCCTGCCACTTTGGTGGCACTCATCCAGGCCGGGATGGATGTGGCGCGCCTGAACATGTCTCACGGCGATGCCGACTTCCACCGCGAGAACATCCGGCGCATCCGCCAGATCTCGGAGCAACTGGGAAAGCCGGTAGCAATCTTGTGTGATCTGCAAGGGCCGAAATTGCGCGTCGGCGTCATGCCGCCCGAGGGCGTGCCGTTGGTTGCTGGCGAGGCGCTGGTCTTGACCACGGAACTTACACCTCAACCTGCGCCGGAGCGTCCCGAATTGCCGGTACGAAGCCTTGGCTCTGGGAGCGGGGACAGCACAGATGCCAGTGTCAGCGGTGCGCAGCGGCGGGTGCCTGTGCAGTACGAGCACCTGCCAGAGGCCGTCAGGTCGGGCGACCGCATCCTGATCGACGATGGGCTGCTCGAACTTAAGGTACTAAGTGTGCAAGGCAGCGAGATCGAGACCCAGGTAGTAACGGGCGGGGTACTGTTCTCTAACAAGGGTCTAAACCTGCCCCGCGCCGCGCTTTCCATTCCGGCTATTACTGAGAAAGACCGCGAGGATCTCAAGTTCGCGCTGGATGAACAAGCCGATTGGGTGGCGCTATCTTTCGTGCGGACGGCAGAAGAGGTGTTGGAACTGAAAGGCCTGATCCGTGAACTCTCGGCGCTCGGCCGACCTACGCCGGTGATCGCTAAGATCGAGAAGCCGGAGGCGGTGGATAACATCGACGCCATCATCGCTGCCGTTGACGGTGTTATGGTTGCCCGTGGCGACCTGGGTATTGAGATGTCCACGGAAGCAGTGCCGATGGTGCAGAAGACGATCATCCACAAATGCAACCAATCCGGTAAGCCGGTCATCACAGCCACGCAGATGCTGGACTCGATGATCCGCAACCCGCGCCCCACGCGCGCTGAGGCCAGCGATGTTGCCAACGCAATTCTCGACGGCTCGGACGCCATCATGCTCTCCGGTGAGACAGCCGCGGGCAAGTACCCGGTGCTGTCGGTAGAGACAATGGTGCGCATTGCACGCGAGACGGAGACGGCTCAAGCCTCGCTGCCCAGTCGACAGACCCCCGTCCAGCCCGGACGCAGCTTCGCGGAAGCAGTCGCCCACGCTTCTGTGCAGACGGCGACCGATCTCAGCGCCGCAGCCATCATCGCGCCGACCGTTTCCGGGGAGACCGCATGCACTATTGCCCGTTTTCGGCCCCGTTGCCCAATCGTAGCCGTGACTCCCAGCCCCATCACCCAACGCCAGTTGGTGCTGGTATGGGGTATCCACCCCATCTTGGCGCCCAGAGCCGGCAGCACTGATCAGGTAATCAACGATGCCGTCGAGGCCGCGCAGCAACACGGCTTTGTAGCCGAAGGGGACGTCGTCATCATTACCGGGGGATCGGTGGATTATGGCGTGGGCACGACCAACCTGATGAAAGCGCACTTGATCGAGCGCGTGCTGGCCCATGGCACCGGCTTGGGCGAACGTCGGGTGATCGGCCGCGTGCGCCACCTGACGCCGCCTTTCGATCCCATGCTGCGCCTTGAGCCAGGCGACATTGTGGTTACCCGCGATACCGACCGCGCGTGCGTGCCGATCCTGCGCCGCGCGGCAGGTCTCGTGACGGCCGCGACTGCCCGAGACGCCCATTCCTGGCTCTTGGCGGTGGAGATGGGCATCCCCGCGGTCGTTGGCATCCGCGAGAGCATTGACGCGCTACTCGACGGCATGCAAGTGGTGCTGGATGCGCAGCGTGGCGTGGTATACGAGCGGCCGCAGGCCTTAACCAATGTAGAGCAATGACTTGTGAGTGGCAAGATGAGGTACCAGGTGCAATGACGAGAAATGCGTGGGCCGACGAGGCGTTGGGGAAGCTGCTGGCCGGCAACTATCAATACGCGACGGGCAACCAGGCCTATCCTGACCAGACACCCGAGCGTCGCCGGGAACTCGCAGCCGGTCAGCATCCCTTTGCCGCCATCCTTGGCTGTTCGGATTCTCGCGTCCCGCCGGAGATCATCTTTGACCAAGGGCTCGGCGACCTATTCGTAGTGCGCGTGGCCGGCAACATCGTGGACAGCGCCTCACTCGGCAGCCTGGAGTACGCAGCACAACACCTGGGCGTGGCCTTGATCGTTGTGTTGGGGCACAGCCGATGCGGCGCTGTACAGGCGGCAATAGCGGACGACGATGCTCATGGGCAAATTGCTAGCCTGGTGAGAGCAATCCGGCCAGCTGTGGAACACGCCAAGACGAAGCCCGGCGAACTACTAGACAACGCCATCCGGGCGAATGTCGCCATGGTCGTGCGGCAGCTACGGACTGCC
>JADGQF010000328.1 GCA_017882045.1 Anaerolineales bacterium | reverse complement strand
CCACCAACCTGAACGGATCCAGCTCAGCCGAGAGCAACGGCGAGATCCAGCGCGGCTTCGACTACCAGAGCCAGATCGCAGCCATCACCGATCCGAAGGCGATCGTGACCGGCACCTGGATGGATGCTAGTGCTTCGAACGACGCCGGGACCGATCAACGCTACTGGAGCCCGATCCACTACCTGGCCTACCTGGCCCACTCGCATCCGCTGAACCTGTCCGTCTTCGGCGAAAACACCGGGCAAGGAAAGCGCTCGGCCATGGACCTCTCCGCTTTACAGATGAAGCGCTACAACCTGATCGGCATGATGTGGTACAACGAGACGCAGCTGTTCTCCGGAACTTACGCCACTCTGACCGACTATCAGCAGGTCATCGCGGCCAACGCCAACTAAGGCCAAACCTGTCTGACTGGTGCCTATGTGGGGCGCATCCCTGAGCTGGGGTGTGCCCCACTCTGATTTATGGCCGACGAAAGCATTATCCCATCTTTGCACCAGCGGGCCAGCCGTCAACCGGCCTGGGCCACCGACCTGATGCGCCTGGGCAGCAGCCTGAGGTTCTACGTGGTGTTGGGGCTGATCATCGTCTTCGCTGTTCTATACGGGTTAACCCTCTATCGCCGAATCAGCTCCATGAACAGCGCGCCGTTGAACACCTGTTTGACGGTCGACTCATAACCGCCCATCAGGAAGTCCAGCGCCTGGGCGACCCGCAATGGCGTGCGCTGCCGATCCGTCAGGTGGTGAGCTCAAACACGTTGTAGCCCCAGGCCGGGCGGTCCAGATAAAGGCCGCGTTGGGCCAGGTCGCTCCCGTCCCGCGCGTATACCTCTGTTCCCTGCAGGTCGCGCAGGCCGACTTGCGCGCCCTGCAGGCCGGGCAGATCCGGCGCGACATAGCATTGCCCCTGCGACGGTCCATAGTTCACGCCGACCAGCAGGCGCTGCCCGGCCTCACCCTGCCACCTGAAAGCCACAAACTGCTCCCAGGTGGGATTGCCATACCAGGCTGGCCGGCACTCCAGCAGCCGCCAGACCCCCGCGCCCAGCTCGGCCCGCTTCAGGACTTCGAGCAGCTGCCCGTAGAACACGTCCAGGATCGGGTCGCTGGCCTCGGCGGCCCAACGACGCAGATGCAAAGAGGTTTTGACGCGCCAACCTTGGAACTGCCCTTCGTGGAAGAAACGCAGCCCGGGCACCAGGTACGTGAGGACGGCCGCCGCCTGATGCTGCCCCAGCGGGAACACGCTCGCCGCGCGCGGCTCGTCGTGGTTCTCCAGGAAGCGCACCGATTTACGCTGGAAATCGAGGCCGGCTCCCAGGTGCGCCCTCACCCCGGCCGTATCAACCCCCCGCAGCCGGTCGTACAGCTGCTTGTCGTAAGTGTAATCGAAGCCCTGGCACTGCAGTTCCCACTCCAGGTCCCAGTACACCTCCGCCATAAACACGAAATCCGGCCGCCGCTCCTTGACGCGGCCGATGGCCTCCGGCCACCAGGGCACGTCGATGGGCGGCGTGCCGTCCGCCGGCTGTGACCGCTCCGCCCACGTGCGCAGAAAGACGCCTGGCAAGAGCAGCATCGCCATGTCGCAGCGTACCCCGTCGCATTGCTTCGCCACACGCAGCAACTCCGCCTGCTGCGCCGCTCGCAGGCCGGCGTGGCGATAGTTAAGCTGCAGGGTATCGGGCCAGCCGTCGAAATACGGGTCTTTGCCGTGCGCCAACACCACGCTGCCCTGCTGAACATCCACCCGGACGTAATTCTGCGGTTGCGCCGCCAGATCCGCCTCGCTGCCGTGCACATAGAACTCAGGGTGGCTGATCACCCACGGATAGTCCAGCGCGCTGTGGTTGGGCACGAAATCCAGCATCAGCTTGATCCCGCGCTGCCGCAGCCTCTGGCGCAGCCGCGCCAGCGCGGCCGGCCCCCCGAAGTCGCTGTGAACGCTGTAACCCGTCACGGCAAAGGGCGAGCCGCACACATCCTCCTCGCCGAAATCTGCCAGCTCGGCCGCGTACTCCTGCCGCCACTGCGCCTCGGACGCGGACACCCGTTGGCCCGCCGCTCCCGTCTGCCACACTCCCAGCAAGTACAGCCAGTCAAAGCCCTGCGCTGCCCACTGGTCGAGCGCGGCCTCGGGCACGTCGTCAAAAGTCGCGAGCCGCGCCAACCCCAGGCTCTGCCCCAACCGATACAACCACGGCCGTGTGTTCACCTCGTACAGGCTCGGAAACTCACCCTCAGCCATCCCGCCCACCCTCCAGCGCAGCGTGCCTGCCGATCTCGGCTCACCTACAGATATGCTTAAACCCCCTCACCTCCGCATCAGCTCCATGAATTCAGCCCGCGTGCGCGGCACGGACCGGAACGTGCCGCGCATCGCGCTGGTCACCGTGTGGCTGTTTTGCTTCTGCACGCCGCGCATCATCATGCACAGGTGGCTGGCCTCCATCACCACACCCAGGCCAAGTGGGTTCAGCGCCTCCATCAGCGCGTCGGCGACCTGGTTGGTCAACCGCTCCTGCACCTGCAGCCGGCGCGCGAACACGTCCACCACCCGGGCGATCTTGCTTAAGCCAATGATCTTGCCGTGCGGCAAGTAGCCGATCGCCGCCCGGCCAAAGAAAGGCAGCATGTGGTGCTCGCACATCGAATAGAACTCAATGTCTTTGACAACCACCATCTCATCACAGGTCTCGTCGACGCAGCCTTCCTCGAACAGCGCGTCATTGAGCACCTCTTCGACGGTCCTCCCATAGCCGCCCGTCAGGAAGTCCAGCGCCTTGGCCACCCGCAACGGCGTGCGCTTCAGCCCTTCCCGCTCCGGATCCTCCCCCAACCGCAGGAGCATCTGCCGCACCAGGTCCTCGAACTGGGGGTCATAGACCTCTCCCGGCGCAGCCTCCAGGTTCGTCGCGTAATGACTGTCTGTAGAAGCAAAGACCATCTGCTGTTTCATACCTGCTCACTCCTTATCTAGCGAACGCAACCACACGCACCGCCCACCGTGGCCGGCCTGCACGCTCGCCTCACCATCATACAAGACCCTTCCCCATCACGCAATCCCTCCGAAATAACGTATTCATGGGGCCTCGCCGCGGTGATGGTCACGATCTTCATAATCTACGCTCCGCGCGGCGGGTGGGTCTTACGGCCCCTTGACCGCCATCGACACATCCAGCAGGTGGTCAGTCGCGCTGCGAGGCCGGCGGTTCGAAATACTAAAGTTGCAGCGCCTCGGGATGCCGGCCAAATCGTGATCCCAACTACCGTCTGCCCGTGTGAGCGCGCTTACCCTGGCGTTGAAGAAAAACACTTCCTTGACCATAAAGGAGTCGCCTTTATGACTATGCGCATAACACTGACCGCCGAACAGCGAAGGCTCACCGGCACCCAGATGGGCGGGGCCGAGTGGAAACAGTGGGGCCCCTATCTGAGCGAGCGCGCCTGGGGCACCGTGCGCGAAGATTACAGCCCGGACGGCTCGGCCTGGGACTATTTCCCGCACGACCACGCCCGTTCGCGCGCCTACCGTTGGAGCGAGGATGGCCTGGCAGGTATCTGCGACGACCGGCAATACCTTTGCTTCGCCCTGGCGCTCTGGAACGGTCGCGATCCCATCCTCAAAGAGCGCCTGTTCGGCCTGAGCGGGACCGAGGGTAACCACGGTGAGGACGTCAAAGAGTATTACTACTACCTGGACTCGACACCTACCCATTCCTATATGAAGATGCTCTACAAGTACCCGCAGAGCGCCTTCCCCTACGCCGGCCTGACGGAGACCAACCGCCTGCGCGGGCGCAACGCGCCGGAATACGAGTTGATCGACAGCGGGGTTTTCGACGAAGACCGCTACTTTGACGTCTTCGTCGAGTACGCCAAGGCCGGCCCGGCCGACCTGCTGGTGCGCATCAGCGCCGCCAACCGCGGCCCCGATCCGGCCGAGCTGCACCTGCTGCCCACCCTCTGGTTCCGCAACACCTGGAGCTGGGGCGACCCCGACCAACCCACCGTCCATCCCATCTTACGCCGGGCCGCCGCTGAAGCTGCGCTCGCGGGCGCAGCGCCCGCCGCCGCCGCTCCGGCAGTTGCAGTCCTGGCCGATCACCCTGTCCTGGGCCGCTATCTTCTCATCTCTGAGGGCGCGCCGGAGTTGCTCTTTACCGAGAATGATACCAATTTGCGACGCCTGTTCGGCGCCCAGGACTTTCCAGGCTACGCGAAGGATGGCATCAACGATTGCGTGGTCTCCGGCCAGTCCGCCGCGGTCAATCCCGCCGGCTTTGGCACCAAGGCCGCGGCCCACTACCGCCTGGCCGTCGCCCCCGGCGAAACCGCCGTCATCCGCCTCCGGCTCAAGAAGCTGGCGGATGCCGCTCCGGTCGCAAGCCCAGACGGCCGTCCTCCCGCCGCCACGCCCGATTTCGACGCGCTCTTCGCCCAACGCCAACAAGAGGCCGATGCCTTCTATGCCGCCTTGCAGCCGCCGTCCCTGAGCGTCGACGAGCGACTGGTTCAGCGCCAGGCGTTGGCGGGCATGCTCTGGTCCAAGCAGTTCTACCACTACGACGTCCAGAAGTGGCTCAACGGCGACCCCGCGCAGCCTCCCCCGTCGCCCCAACGTCGCCACGGCCGCAACAGCGAGTGGGTCCACGTCAACACCGACGCGATCCTCTCGATGCCTGA
>JADGQF010000098.1 GCA_017882045.1 Anaerolineales bacterium | reverse complement strand
CAAACGGGGTAAGGTTCAGGCCCGGCGGGCGCGACCGCGTAGGATGAGCACCAATCCCAGCGTGAGCCCGCATGCCAGCAGCGTCAGCGCCGTGATGCTCAACCCGAGCGGGCGCCAATCGCGGAAGCTGCTGATGTCGTTGAACCTGTGTGGGTTGGCCTCCATCGGCTCAAGGTTGACGGTGATCTCCCCCAGGCGGCCCTGTTCGATCTCGGCCAGGCTGGGCAGGTCCGCGGCCAGGCCGACTTCTTGCCCGCCAATCGTGACCATTGGTTTAAAAACGCTGTTCGTTCCTGACATGCGATTGCTCCTGTTGTCCAACACGGTCAACGCCGAACCACGCTGCCCGCCTGTCTCCCCATCGTACCCTGTTTGCTCCCGCGCGTCAAAGTGCCGGGCCAGGGAGCGCGGGTCTCGAATGCGGGATGGATGGCCTTACTCACCTATCACCCGGCAGCCAGTTCGCTCAGCCGGGCTGACAACCGGCTCGCCCGGTCTTGCAGCTCGGCCAGCTTGTCGCGTTCGCGCTGCACTACCTCGGCCGGCGCGCGCTGGGCAAACGGCCCGGCCAGCAGCTTTTCGCTGCGCTCCACCTGCTGCTGTGTCGCGGCCAGCTCTTTCTGCAGCCGGACGCGCTCGGCTTCCAGGTCCACGAGCTGGGCCAGGGGCAGGTAGGTGGTGACGTTGCCCGCCACCAGCGTCAGCGAGGCCGCCGGAGCATCACCGGTCGCCATGATCGTGAGTTGCCCTGGGTCGAGGCGGGCGAGGGCGCACAGCACTTCCGCCTGGCTCCGCAGCAGCGCTTCCTTCTCCCCGGCCACGATCGTCGCCGGAATACGGCGCCCCGGCGCGACCTCATACTCGGCGCGTGCGTTGCGCACGGCCCGCACAATCTCCATGATCAGGCCCAGGTCCGCTTCCGCTTCGGGGTCGGCGGCGCCTGGCTCCGGCCAAGGGGCGATCATCAGCGCCTCCGGCCAGGTCTCGGCGCTCTCGTCGCGTGCCGCAGTCGCCTGCTTGAGATAGCCCCAAGTCTCCTCGGTCACAAAGGGGATAAAAGGCGCCAATAGGCGCAGCGAATCGTCGAGCACCTTCACCAGGGTCGCACGCGTGCGCTCCTTGGCGACCACATCATCCCCGTAGAGGGCGATCTTGCTGATCTCCAGATACCAGTCGCAGTATTCGTTCCAGAAGAACTCGTAAGCCTGACGCCCGGCTTCACCGAACTGGAAAGTATCCATCAGCCGCGTCACCGTCCGGACGGTGTCCGACAGGCGGCTGAGGATCCAGCGCTCCGCCAGGGCGGCGTGGGGCGACGCGGCAATAGGCGACCGGGCGACCGCCAGGCTGGGGCTGTCCGCGCTCTCAGCGCTGTTGCTTGCCGTATCTCCGAGTCCCAACTGCCCGATCACATAGCGGGTCGCGTTCCAGATCTTGTTGGTGAAGTTGCGGTTGCCCTCGACGCGCTGCAGGCTCAGGTTCACATCGTTGCCCGGCGTCGAGCTGGTCAGCAAGGTGAAGCGCAGCGCGTCGGCTCCCATGGCCGGGATGCCTTCCGGGAATTGCGCGCGCACGTAGTCGCCGAGTTGCTCCGGACTGGCGCCGTCGAGCAGCGCGATTGGGTCCAACACGTTCCCGGTGGTCTTCGACATTTTGCGGCCTTGATCATCTCTGACCAGGCCGTGCAGGTAGACCGTCTCGAACGGGATGTCGTTCGTGAACAGCAACCCGTCCATGATCATGCGCGCCACCCAGAAGAACAGGATGTCGTAGCCTGTCTCCATCACAGTGGTCGGGTAGTAGCGGCGCAGGTCGGGCGTGTCGTCGGGCCAGCCGAGGGTCGAGAAGGGCCAGAGCCCGGAGCTGAACCATGTGTCCAGCACATCCGAGTCCTGCTCGATGCGCGTCGAGCCGCAATGCTCGCAGCAAGCCGGGTCCTCGCGCGCCACCGTCATCTTCCCGCAGTCGGCGCAATACCAGGCCGGGATGCGATGGCCCCACCAGAGCTGGCGGCTGATGCACCAATCGCGGATGTTCTCCAGCCAGTTGTAGTACACCTTGGTGAAGCGGTCCGGGATAATCGTGATCCGGCCGGAGCGCACCGCCTCCAGGCCCAGGTCGGCCAGCGGCCGCATCTTGACGAACCATTGCGTGCTGACCATCGGCTCGACGATCTCGCCGCCGCGCTGCGAGCGGGGGACTTGCGTGCGATACGGCTCGGTCTTGATTGTCAGCCCGGCCTGCTCCATGTCGGCCCACAGCCGGCGCCGGGCCTCGAACCGGTCTAGCCCGGCATACGGGCCGCCATTATCGTTCACGCGCGCGTCCCTATCCAGGACGCTGATGA
Source organism: Anaerolineales bacterium (assembly GCA_017882045.1). Lineage (GTDB taxonomy): Bacteria > Chloroflexota > Anaerolineae > CG2-30-64-16 > CG2-30-64-16 > JADGQF01. Next base: position 12,403 of record JADGQF010000098.1, on the reverse strand, counting down.
TGGGCAGCCCATGGCGTTGGCCGATCTCGAAGTCGTTCGGGTCGTGCCCAGGTGTGATCTTCAGCGCACCAGTGCCAAACGCCATATCCACGTAGGTGTCTTGAATGACCGGGATCGTGCGCTTGAGGATGGGCACCAACGCCGTGGCGCCGATCAGATGCCGGTAACGCTCGTCGTCCGGGTGGACGGCCAGCGCGCTATCGCCCAGGATCGTCTCGGGTCGCGTCGTAGCCACGGGGATGTAGCCCTTCCCCGGTCCCTCGCTGAGGTCGGCGCCGGCGATCGGGTACTTGAAGTAGTACAGCCTGGCGTCTTCCTCGCTGTATTCCACTTCCAGGTCGCTGACCGCGGTCTGCAGCCCGGGCGACCAGTTGATCAGGTATTCGCCGCGGTAGATCAGGCCCATGCGGTACAATCGCACGAAGGCCGCGCGCACCGCCCGGCTCAACCCGGCATCGAGCGTGAAGCGTTGTCGCTGCCAATCGCAGGAGGCGCCCAGGCGCCGCAACTGCTGCACGATCCGGTCGCCGTACTTCTCTTTCCAGTCCCGGGTGCGGCGCAGGAACTCTTCCCGGCCGATCTCCTGCCGGCTGGTGCCTTCGCCACGCAACATCTTCTCAACCTGCAACTGGGTCGCGATCCCCGCATGGTCGTAGCCCGGCACCCACAACGCTGCATAGCCCCGCATCCGTTTGTAGCGGATCATCATATCTTCCAGGGCGACAAACATGGCGTGGCCCACGTGCATCTCGCCCGTGATATTGGGCGGCGGGATGCTGATCACAAATGGCTCCGCCGCCGGGCCGGCTAATTCGGGCTTGAAATAACCGGAGCGCTCCCACCATTCGTAAATGCGCCGTTCGCTGGCGCTCGGGTCGTAGGTCTTGGGCATCTCGAAGTCAGGCATGCTCGCATTCTCCTGGACATGAAAAAGCCCTTTCGTTTCAAGGGCGAAAGGGCTTCCGCGGTACCACCTTGCTTGATTGGCGGGCGCCGGGCCTGCCAATCCACTCATCGCTGTAACGGGCGAGACCCGTGGCCGTCTAATTGCCTCAGACGGGCTTTTGACGACCCAACTCCCCGGCGACCTTCGGCAGCGCTCACATCGTACAGGGGCTTGCACCCGGTGACCCCTGCTCTCTGGCGACGGCTCCCTGCCTACTCCTCCGGTTCAGCGTCTTTGGTTAGCATCGATTGTGGCCAGATTATAAGGCCGGCAGGACTTCCTGTCAAACGGGCACCGCTTGCGGCGCTTGCGCCGGTTGAGAGCGAATGCGGCCATGCGGCCGACCAATTGGCGCGCCGGGCGGGGGATGGTATACTCAAAGGACGCGGCCGGCAGGTGTGCGCGTGTTCGGGCTGCGCGATCACTCATTCGGCCGATCAGGTGGAGGACCAGGCATGGCACATCCGTTCCTCGAGCGACTGGCGCGTGGGCCGATCCTGACCGATGGCGCAATGGGCAGCCTGTTGCGCGCGCGTGGCGCGTCGCCCGAGCAGTGCCTGGAAGAGCTGAACCTGTCTCAGCCGGATTGGGTGCGGGACATCCACCTGGCCTACATCCGGGCCGGCTCCGAAATCATCGAAAGCAACACGTTCGGTGCCAACCGCTTGCGGCTGGCCGATTATGCAGGCCTGGCCATCCAGGTCCGTGCGCTGAATTTTCGGGGTGTGAAGCTTGCGCGCGAGGCCCGTGAGATCAGTGGGTCGGCCGTGTGGATCGCGGGCGCGGTCGGGCCGCTGGGCAAGCGCGCCTCGCAGCGTGAGGACCAGCTTGATATCACCCTCGCGCAGGACGTCTACCGCGAGCAGATCGGCGTGTTGTGGGAGGCCGGGGCCGATCTGCTGGTTTTGGAGACCTTCTCTGACCTGGAAGAGCTGAGAGCGGCCGTCCAGGTGGCACGCGAGACGACAGATCTGCCCATCGTGGCTCAGATGTCGTTTGGCAACGAGGGCGTCACGGCTACCGGCTCGACCCCGGCCGAGGTGGCGCACGAGCTCAGCGCGCTGCGCGTCGACCTGGCCGGCGTCAATTGTTCGATGGGCCCGGCGCGCGTCCTGGATGCCGTCGCCGAGATGCACCGCGCCGAGCCCAGTCTGCGCCTGTCGGTGATGCCCAACGCGGGCCTGCCCTATCGCGCCGGCGCGCAGATGGTGTACCCAACCGCGCCGCACTACTTTGCGCAGCATGTGGCCGCGTTCGTGGCCGCCGGCGGGATGGTGCTGGGTGGTTGCTGCGGCACGACCCCGGCGCACATCGAGGCGATGCGGGTTGCGCTGGACGGGATCCGCCGGCGCACGCCGCCAGGCGGGGCCGCGGCGGCGAACGTGACGGCGGCCGCCTCGGCCGCCGCGGCCGCCGCCATACCGGCCATGGCCGAGGCGCGCGGCGGCCTGGGCTTGGCTGCGCCGGCGCGCGAGCCTGTGCCGATGGTGCGCGCCTCGCCGCCCCCGCAGCCCGACTCGCTGGCTGCCCCGGAGCCGAGTGGCCTGCTGCAGAAACTGCGCGCCGGCAAGTTCGTGGTCAGCGTCGAAGTCGACCCGCCGCGCGGCTTCAATGCCGAGAAGATGCTCGAGGGTGCGCGCATCGCGCAGGCGCGCGGCGCCGACGCGGTCAACGTCGCCGACAGTCCCATGGCGCGCGTGCGCATGGGCGCCCTGGCTCTGTGCGTGCTGATCCAACAGCAGGTGGGCATCGAGACGGTTTTGCATTATACCACCCGTGACCGGTCGCTGATGGCGCTGCAGGCGGACCTGATCGGCGCCCATGCGCTGGGCGTGCGCAACATTATCGCCCTGTCCGGCGACCCGCCCAGCCTCGGCGACCAGCCCGATAGCACCGCCGTCTACGACGTGGACTCGATCGGCCTGGTGCGGATCATCAGCCAGTTCAACGAGGGCAAGGATCGTTCGGGCAAGCCTTTCGGCAGCCGGGCGGCCTTCACGATCGCGGTGGCCTGCGATCCTACCCGGCCCGACCTGGCACGCGAGGTCGACCGCTTCCAGCGCAAAGTCTCAGGCGGCGCGCACCTGGCCATGACGCAACCGATCTACGATCCGGAAGTCTGGCGGCGCTTTTACGAGCTGTACGTGGAGCGGCACGGCGCTTTCCCGGTGCCGGTGCTGGTCGGCATCTTGCCACTGCAAAGCTATCGCCATGCCAGTTTCCTGCACAACGAGGTGCCCGGCATCACCCTGCCCGATAGTGCGTTGGACCGCATGGAACGCGCCGGCGCGGATGGCCGCACTGAAGGCATCAAGATGGCGCAGGAACTGCTGCTACAGATGCGCGCGATGCCTGCGGTGCAGGGTGTTTACCTGATGCCAAGCTTCGGGCGCTATGAGGTGGCATGCGAGGTGTTGGACGTGATCGGCGCTCCGTCCCACGCGGAGGCTGTGTCCTGACGTGATTCGTGATGTTATCATAGGTATCGTGTGATGTAGAACATTAGGGAGAACTTTAGATGGAACCGGTGATGATCTGCGCGATTTTTTCGCATCCAGACGACGAGTCTTTCGGTGTCGCCGGTAGCGTGGCTTTCTACCAGGCGCGGGGCGTGCGCTCGGCCTTGATCTGTACCACTCGCGGTGCGGCCGGCATGTGCAACGGTTTGGCGGAGACGCCTGCCGAGCTGGCAGCCGTGCGCAGCGAGGAATTTGCCTGTGCGGCGCGCACGATGGGCGCAGCGGCCTACGAGCTACTCGATTTTGCCGATGGGGCCGGCCAGAACTGGGACTGCTCCGACCTCGGCGCGCGCCTGGAGGGTCTCCTTGCACGCTGGCGCCCGCCGGTGGTGATTACGTTCGATAAGGACGGCGTGACCCGCCACCCGGACCACATAGCCGTTCATTCGGTCGTCAGCGGCTTGATCGCCGCCCACGGCCCGGAGCTGGGCGTGCGCCGCTTGTTCTACCAGGTAGTGACTTGCCCGGAAGAGGCGAGCCCCGAAGGCCCATCGCTGGCCTGCGTGCCGCCTGAGACGGTCGACGTCTCGGTCGACATCCGGCCCTTCGAGCCGGTCAAGCGCGCTGCCCTGGCTTGCCATCGGACGCAGGCGGCCGACACCGCTCACCTGCTCGATCAGCCCGCCGGCAGCCTCCGAGCCGAGCACTACCAGCTGGCCTGGTCGGCCGACGGTTGGCGTCCGTGCGCGGGCGCAGCCGATCTTCTGGTGGATCTCGTGTCCTGGCCGGGGGAGCGCGCGGTGCATGAATAGCCGGCCCGCTCTCATCCTGGCCTCCAGTTCTCCCCGCCGCCGCGCCCTCCTGGCCGAGGTGGGCCTGGATTTTGCCGTGGCCGCGGCTGATGTAGACGAACGGGCCTATCCCGGCGAAAGCCCGGCGGACCTGGTCGTGCGCTTGAGCGAGAGCAAGGGCCACGTTGTGGCCGAACAGCATCCGGGGGAGCTGGTTCTGGCGGCCGACACGGTAGTGGTGCTCGATAATGAGATCCTCGGCAAGCCGGCTGACCCGGTGCAAGCCGTCGAGATGCTGAGCGCCTTACGCGGGCGCATGCACTACGTTTTTACGGCCGTGAGCCTTCGGAAGGCCGACGGCCTTCTAAGCGGCCCTCATCTGGCCACTCGGCTGTCCTGCAGCAAGGTGTGGATCCGCAATTTCACGGATGACGAGATCAGAGACTACGTCGCGACCGGCGACCCGTTGGACAAGGCCGGCGCTTATGCCATCCAACATCCTCGCTTTTCCCCGGTCGAGCGTTGGGACGGCTGTTATACGGCGATCATGGGTCTGCCGCTCGGGGCGGTGGCGGAGTTGCTGAGCGAGGCCGGCCGGCCGCCGGCGGACGTGATCCCGGTCTGCGAGCGACAGAGCGGGGCCTGTTGCCTGCGTGGCAGGCAGGTAGGCTGCTGATAGTAGGGGTATTGATGCACGAAGACATTGTGGCCGGTCTCAATCCGTCCCAGACCGAGGCGGTGACGACCATCAAAGGACCAGTGCTGGTGCTCGCCGGTCCTGGCTCTGGCAAGACGCGGGTATTGGCTCATCGCGTGGCTTTCTTGCTGCGTGCAGTGGGCGTCAGCCCGCGCTCGCTGATGGCGGTGACTTTCACTAACAAGGCGGCCGGCGAGATGCGCGAGCGCATCAACCGGCTGCTGGGAGAAGCGGTGTCGACCAGCGCCGGCTGGCGTGGCCTGACCATCGGCACATTTCACAGCATCTGCGCCTACATCCTCCGGCAAGAGGCGGCCCCGGCCCATATTGATCCGAACTACGTCATTTTCGACGATTCCGAGCAGTTGGCAGTCATCAAACAGGCGCTGCGCGATCTGAAACTGGACGAGAAAATGTACCGCCCGGAGGCCATGCGGGCGGCCATCTCGCGCGCCAAGAATGAGTTGATCAAGTCCACCGCCTTCGAGGCCACCACGTACTGGGCCGAAGTTGCCCGGCGCGTCTATGGGCGCTACGAAGAGGTCATGGCCGCCAACCACGCGCTGGACTTCGACGATCTTCTCTGTCGCACCACCTACCTGTTCAAAGAGCAGCCGGAGGTGCTCAGCCGTTACCAGGAGCGCTACCAGTACCTGTTGGTGGATGAGTTCCAGGACACCAACACCGCCCAGTACGAGCTGGTGAGCATGCTGGCCGGGCGCAGCCATAACCTGTTTGCTGTGGGAGACGAAGACCAATCCATATTTGCTTTTCGAGGCGCGGATTACCGCAACGTCATGCGCTTCCGTGAGGACTATCCGGAGGCCAAGGTGATCCTGCTGGAGCAGAATTATCGTTCCACGCAGACCATTCTCGACACCGCCAATGCGATCATCGCGCGCAACCTGCACCGTACGCCCAAGCAGTTGCGCACCGAGCGCGGGCGCGGCCTGCAGGTGACGCTGCACGAGGCCTATGACGAATCGGACGAGGCGAACTTCGTCGTCAGCACCATTCAGCGGCTGGTATCCCAGGAGGAGGTGCGCCTCAGCGATTGCGCGGTCATGTACCGCACCAACGCCCAATCCCGTCCGCTGGAGGACGCGTTTGTGGCGCGCGGCATACCCTACCGGTTAGTCGGGGGCACGCGCTTCTATCAACGCCGTGAGATCAAGGACGCGCTGGCCTACCTCAGGCTGGTGCACAATCCGGCCGACAACGTGAGCCTGATGCGTATCATCAACGTTCCGCCGCGCAGCATCGGCGACAAGACCATCGGCGCCCTGAACACCTGGAGCAGCGAACTGGGGTTGCCGATGACCGGGGGCATGGCTCTCCTGGCCGGCGATCCGCAGATGAACGTGCGCTACCCAGAGCCGCCCCAGCATTCTCTCGGCACGGCCGCCCTGCGCTCGCTGACCGCCTTTTACCGGATGTTCGCGAGCTGGGTCGCACAGAAGGATCGGCTGACCATCGAGGCGCTGCTTGACCGTATATCTGAGGAGTCGGGCTACGCCACCTGGCTCAAGGACGGCACCGAGCAGGGCCAAGAGCGCTGGGAGAATGTCCAGGAGTTGCACAGCGTCGCCGAGCAGTACGACGACCTGCCGCCGGATGTCAGGTTGGGCGCTTTCCTCGAAGAGGTCGCGCTGGTGTCAGACCAGGACCAACTGGCCGAGGAACAGGACCGGGTTACGCTGCTCACCCTGCACACGGCCAAGGGGCTGGAGTACAAGGCGGTGTTCATCGTCGGGCTGGAGGAGAACATCTTCCCGCACAGCCGTAGCCTGGAAGACCCCGACCAGTTGGAGGAGGAGCGCCGCCTCATGTACGTGGGGGTGACGCGCGCCAAGGACCGGCTCTACCTCGTGCGTGCCTTCCGGCGTACGCTCTACGGCCGCAGCGAAGTCAACGCGCCCTCGCGTTTCCTCATCGACATCCCGGAGAAACTGCAGGTGGGCGGGGGCATTGGCGATCGTAAGGCGGCCGCCCGCCAGGCGCTCGAGAACGTCACGCGCTGGGGACCCCAGGGATCGAACGCGCAGGCGCGACCCGAGCGCCGGCCGGCGCGCGTTGCGCCGGCCGGCGGTGGGCAGAGCGAACGGGCCGAGAAGCCTGCCGAGAAGCCCGCTGCGCCCGCGCGCAAGACGCAATTCAAACCCGGCGATCGGGTCGATCATGGCCTCTTCGGCACGGGGATCGTGCTTAAGAGCCAGGTGACGGCCGACGATGAGGAAGTGACCGTGACTTTTCCGGGCAAGGGGACGAAGACCCTGCTGGCGAGCTTTGCCCGGCTGAGAAAGGTGTGAACTGGGGGGCGTGATGCGTCAAACCGGCTGCCTTTCGCGCCTCACACCCCCTGTTCGTTCAGCCACGCCCTCGCAAGAACCCAGCGCGCCTCGTCATCATCCAGGCGCAGTTCGAACGTCTCGCGCTGCGCCGTCTGCACCAGGTAACAATGCCAGGTCGTGCCCTCGAGCGTCTCATCCCACTCGCGCCCATGGTCGACCACCCGCCGCGTGTGTTCCCGCCACTTGAAGGCGATCGGTTGGACGCGACCGTCGGGCAAAAAGCGCGCTTCGACGAGGACCGGCTGATTGACAGTTTCAGGTGTCGACATCGAAATCTCCTACCTCTTCAAATACTTCAGCACCAGCGCCAGCGCGGCCTCGGTGGAGCACTGCTTGTTGCCGATGCGATCCCTGTCCCAGATGTGCCGTTCGCCAATCTCCGCATCGTCGGCCGTCAGGTGCATGTAGACCAGGCCGACGGGCTTTTCGGCGGTCCCGCCCCCCGGCCCGGCAATGCCCGTCACGGAAACGGCGATGCTCGAGCGAAACAGCCGGCGCGCGCCCCAGGCCATCTCCGCCGCGGTCTCCGGACTGACCGCCCCGTGGGCCAGCAGGGTCTCGTGCCGCACGCCCAGGATGCCCTCTTTGGCGCTGTAGGCGTAGGAAACCGCGCTGCCCAGAAAGTAATCCGAGCTGCCTGCGATGTCGGTAATCAGGTCGCCGACCAGCCCGCCCGTGCAGGATTCCGCAGTCGCCAGCGTCAGGTGGCGCTCTCTGAGCAGGCTGCCGATCTCCGCGGCCAGCGCGCTGCCTATTTTTTCCGCTCCCGACCCGATTCCGCTCGCTTCACGATTCACTCTCTCGCCTCCATCGCTCTGCTTTCCAGTTCACGCTTCGTTTTTCATCTCCGGCAGCCACACCGTGAATGTGCTGCCCTTGCCCAGCTTGCTGCTGACCTCGATCCGGCCGGCGTGCGCGTGCGCGATCCACTGCGCGATCGAGAGTCCTAGTCCGGAGCCGCCCCGGCGGGCGCGGCTGCGGTCGGCCCGGTAGAAGCGCTCGAAGATATGCGGCAAGTTCTCTGGCGCAATGCCGATCCCGCTATCCGTCACCTGGATCCGCACCCAACCATCGGTGCGTCGCAGGATCAAGACGACCTGCCCCCCGGCTGCGTGTATTTAAGCGCGTTGTCAACCAGGTTGAGCAGCAACCGCCGCAGGCGGTCCACGTCCCCGGCCACCAGCGCCTGGTCCTCGCCGCCCAGCTTTACGGAAATGCCCTGGGCTATCACCTGTGCCTGCCGGTAGACCTCGAGCAGGAGCGTGTCCATCTCGACCGGCTGGCGCTGCAATTCCAAGCACACGTCCGCCTGGGCCAGCAACAGCAGATCGCTCACCAGCCGGCTCATGCGCTCGGTCTCGTCCCCAATTGCCCGCAGGGCCTCAGCGCGCATGGCCCCGTCGTCTATCGCGCCGCGCTTCAGCAAGTCCAGGTTGCCGATCACGCGCGGCAGCCAGGCCCGCCTCGCCGTCGGGAGCCACTTCGACCGTATAGCCTTCGTAGATCAGGCCGCGGCGCAGCAGGTCGGCAATCTGCGGCTCGTCTTCAATCACCAGGATCCGTTCACCCATCGCACCCGCTCGTTGGGAAGCTAGCCACTAACGCAAACGTGGCACGGGTGTTATTCTAGCATCCTGCCGGAGGCGAGTCAATGAGACGCGAAGGAGGGCTCCACAGCAGGCGTTGAGACGTGAGAACAGGTCGCGCCGCGTGTGCTTCTACCCAAATGCGGGCTTTGCGGGTATAATTAAGGCTCACGGTTCCCTTCGCACTGAGGAGATGCTCCTAATGGCCGATATTTCACCTATTTCCTCCCTCGCCGAGCGCGTCACGGAGAACGTTGAGCGGGTCATCATTGGTAAGCGGCGTGAGGTCGAACTCGCACTGATTGCGCTGCTTTGCCAGGGTCATTTGCTGATTGAGGACGTGCCGGGCGTCGGTAAGACGATGCTGGCCCGTTCGATTGCCCGTTCGATTGGCTGCACCTTCCGGCGCCTCCAGTTCACGCCCGATATGCTGCCCAGCGATGTGACCGGCGTGTCGGTGTTCAACCAGAAGACGCGCGAATTCGAGTTCCGGCCGGGGCCGATCATGGCGCAGATTGTTTTGGCCGACGAGATCAATCGGGCGACTCCCAAGACGCAGTCGGCGCTGCTGGAGGCGATGGAGGAACGGCAGATCACCGTGGACGGCATCACCTACAGCCTGGAGCGGCCGTTCCTGGTCCTGGCGACGCAGAACCCGATCGAGTACGAGGGCACCTTCCCCCTGCCCGAAGCGCAGATCGATCGCTTCATGATGCGCATCAGCCTGGGCTACCCATCCGCCTCGGATGAGATGCATATCCTTGAGTCGCAGCGCGAGCATCACCCGGTGCAAGATATCGACCAGGTCGTGTCGGTAGAGGAACTGCTTGCGGCGCAGGACGCGGCGAAGGGGGTTTACGTCGACGATCTGATCAAGGAGTACATCGTCAGCCTCGCGAATGCCAGCCGCAGCCATCCCGACGTTTACCTGGGCGCCAGCCCCCGCGGCAGCCTGGCCCTGTTCAAAGGGACGCGCGCTTACGCCGCCCTGCAGGGCCGCACCTACGTCATTCCTGATGACGTCAAGGCTCTGCTCGAGACGACTTTCGCACATCGCATGATCATCAGCCCGTCGGCCCGCATCAAAAACGTGGATGCGCGTGTGGTGGTCGAGGAGATCGCCGCGTCGGTACCCGTGCCGGGAGCACGCGTAAAGGCAAGATAGTTGAAACGTTCCTGGGGTATCTTTTTCCTGTGGTTGGCGGCGCTGCTCTTCGCCCTCAATACCGGGCGAGACCTCGCGTTCGATCTGCTTTACTTTGTGACCGGCGTGATCCTGCTCGCGCTTTGGTGGGCCTGGGCCAACTTGCGCGGGCTTCAATTGCGCCGCGTCACCCGTCCGCAGCGCTCGCAAGTCGGCCGCTACCTCGAAGAGTCGCTCGAACTGACCAATAACTCTCGCTGGCCCAAGCTGTGGGTCGAAGTGCTTGACCAGTCGGACCTACCTGGCCATCAGATCAGCCGGGTCGTCAATTCTCTCGGGCAGCGCGCGACGTCACGCTGGCAGGCCCGTACACTCTGCCGCTTGCGCGGCCGTTTCACGCTCGGCCCGTTGGCTCTCACCAGCGGCGACCCGCTGGGTCTTTTTCGTTTCACACGCAAGGCGCCCGGCACTCTGGCGCTGGTCGTCGTCCCCGCGACGGTCGCGATCCCGCAGTTCAGCCCGCCCAGCGGCTACCTGGCCGGCGGCGAGCTGATCCATCGACGTACTCCCTACATCACGACCAGCGTTTCGACCGTGCGCGACTACGTGCCGGGCGACAGTTTCAACCGCATCCACTGGAAATCCACGGCTCGCACGGGCCGCCTGATCTCGAAAGAGTTCGAGTTGGATCCGCTGGCCGATGTCTGGATCTTCCTCGACATGCACGAGGGCGCGCAGGCCGAGTCACCCTGGACCGTGCAGCCTTGGGAACCGATGGGGTGGATGCGCCCGCATGAGGCCAGGCTGGATCTTCCGCCGAGCACCACCGAGTACGGGGTCACGATTGCGGCCTCGCTCGCGCAGCACTTCATCCGCTTGGACCGGGCAGTAGGCTTCCTGAGCTATGCCGGGCAGCGCGAGGTGGTCCAGCCCGATCGCGGTGAGCGCCAACTCGATCGTTTGCTTGACATCCTGGCCGTCATCCAGCCCGAGGGACATATCCCCCTCCCGCACATCCTCGCGACCGAGGGCGCGCGCCTCGGGCGTCATAGCACCCTGATCGTCGTTACCTCCTCGTCTGACCCTGCCTGGGTGCAGACCTTACGCGGTCTGCGCGCCCGCGGCGTGCACGGCATTGCCATCCTGCTGGCCGCGCGTACCTTCGGGCCGGCGGCCGATTGGAGCGAGGCCCTGGGGGAGCTGCAGATCGGCGGCCTGCCCGCTTACCTGGTGCGCCGGGGCGATGATCTCTCCAGCGCGCTGGCGCGACCGGTCAGCCTCGGCGGACCGGGGTCGGGTGGCCCGACACGGCCTTATAGCGCCCGGCCCGGCTCCAACGGCAATCCGGGGCAGACCAACGCCGCCATCTGACGGGGTGAGCGCTTCCGAGCCGCAGTTATTGGGGTTGGCTGATCAGGGTGAAGTAATTCCAAACCGCTGTGGAGAGGTCCTTCATCGTGCTTTTGGAGAGCGACCATTCGAGCCAGGGTGGCTGGTAGATGAAGACACTGATGATGTAGGGACCGGCCGGACCCCAGATGGCAGCCACGTCGCCGTGTGTGTCGGCCGCGTAGCCGTGCTTGTGCACGAAGCGTGTCCCCTGCGGGACGCCGCTGACGACAAGCTCATTCATGTTGTCCATGCCCAGGAAATCCAGTGCCTGGCGGCATTTCGCATCCGTTAGCTGGTCGCCATAGGCTGCCAACAGGGTGCCCCCTCCCTGGCTGCATTCCACGATCATCCCCAGCATCAGGCCCAGGTCGCGCGGCGTGGTCTGGACGTAAGCATCCGGCAGGGTGTTCAGGTCCTTGCGGCTGTTTGCCGGGGTGACGATGCGGGGCGGGCTGGCCAAGTGCTGGTCATAGGGTGTGGCCATGAAGGTGTTCTCCAGCCCCAGGGTGTGCAGCGATTGGTTCAAAACGCGCACGCCCGCGGTCTGGTCACCGTCGCCGATGATCCCCAGCAGCAGGTTGGCCGCATGATTGTTGCTCAGCGCTGTGGTCTGCGTGATAATGCCGGTCGTCTCGGCATCCGGGGGCGCCTTGAGCTTGCGGAACACTTCCTCCACGATCGCGATCTTTATCGTGCTCATGCCGGCATAGGCGACGTCGGCGTTCACGGCGGCTTCCTCGCCCGTCGTCGTCTGGTGCACGAATACGCCGCCAATTCCGGGGAACTGGTCCATCCGCGCTTTGAGCAGCGCTTCCAGCGCCTTCATGTCGATCGGCGGCGCAGGAGCCTGGTGAAGCACCAATTCGAGGCTGCGCACCTGCGGATCGATCAGCACGCCAAGCAAGCGATCGCGCGAGGCGGGCAGGTCCAGCTTCAGGCCGGGCTGGCCGGGCGCGATCGTGAGCTTGTCGAGCACGGGTTGAGGGGGGATCGGGGACCGGTCATAGTGGTCCGCAACGTCGGCCAGCCAGTTGTCC
>JADGQF010000327.1 GCA_017882045.1 Anaerolineales bacterium | reverse complement strand
CGGCCCTGCGCCCCTGGGATCGCCGCCGCCAGGTCGCGCGCCGAAGCGCGCATCAACCCCGGCTCCTTCTCGCCCGCCACCACCAGCACCGGCGACTTCACCTTGTCCAGCCCAGCCGGCAGGCGGAAGTTCAGGCTCTCCATGGTCACGTGCGTCAGCGAGTCGAGCGTCATCTCCTGCGCCTCGCGCAGCACGTCGTCGTAGAACTGCCTGGGAACGCCACTGTTCTTCATCCCCAGGCGCAACATCCAGGGCACCGCCCGCAGCGGCATCATCAGCTTGAAGTACGGCTTCAGCAGGCCGGCGCCCAGCAGCCCACGCACGTTAGCGCTGCTCACCAGGGCATGGTCCACCACCTCCGGGCAGGTCGCCAGCAGTTGCACGAGGGTCTGCGCCCCCAGCGAAATGCCCACCACGTGCGCCCGCCCGCCGTGTGCCCTGCTGTTGATCAGCTCGGCAAGCCGCTGCGCCGCGTCGACGACGCTGAACGGCTTCTCGCCCAGGCTGCGCCCCTGTTCCGGCATATCCGGCGCCAGCAAGTGGTAATCGGCCAGCCGCTCGATTTGCGGCGTCCAGAACCAGCCGCCCGTCCCCCCGCCCGGGACCATCACAATCGTCGGCGCCGTCGCCGGACCCGTCTCACTAACGTAGAGTGCCATCGATCCGTCCTCCTCCCTAACACACCCAGTCTAGCACGTCCTCTTTATCCACTCAAGCCTGGACTCGCAACAGAGTGGGCGTGGTAGTTTGGAACACGAAGGCACGAAGCGTCACGAAGAACGCGAAGCACGAAGAACGCGAAGGGAGTGCAAGGCAAGTCAAACGTGAGGACGACAGAGTGCGGCCGGACGGTTGGCGTAATTGTTGCGCAATCAGAGCCTGAATCGCTTACAGGCTGAAGATTTCGTCATTTGCATCTGTCGGGTGTAGTCGCACGCCAGTTGCTGCTGTTCGCAAGTGATCATTTCTCAAGCGCCTAAGCGATTAGGCTTCTGGTTGCGCTAGACTTTCGCTAACGCCTCAGACAAATGAGTGGCTGGTGCGGTCAGGCCCAAGCCGCATTTGAGCCTGCGACTCGTTTGCTTGAGGCGCTAACCAAGATCAGGATGAGTGCAGCGAAGGCACGGCGCAAGAGCGAGGTCGCCGGGGCGGCTTACATGGCAATCCAAGAAGACGAAGTAGCTCGGATTGCAGCAGGACGTACCGTGTCCGCTGAACCCAAGCAGCCCAATCGACCCGCTAGTAATCACCCCTGGCGCATATTCCCGTACGGCCGCAGTCTCAATCAGCCGTCCGGCCGTAAGCGGGCTACCGACGCCTAACATATGCGCCGCCCTGACCGCTCAACCAATACGCCTCCTGTTCGGCGCACCCCTTCACGTTCTTCGCGCTTCACGTGTCAAGTGACGCTTCGTCCCTTCGTGTTCCAAATTGTGGTCGCTGCGGACCTCTGACGCCGACCCCCTCGCAGCATGCAGATATTTGCCTAAGCCGGCCAGCCCACGTCGTCAGCCACGCAGGTAGGCCGCTCCGTCAGCCTACGCAGGTAGGCTTTGCGATGGTGGCTGCGACCTCGGTCGCCCGCCCCCCGTTTGCCCTTTCCCCCTCCCCCGCATTACAATCCGCCTCGATATGCAGCGCGGCAACGATCTCCACTTCAAAAGCCTCCAGTTCTCGATCTGGCTGGCGGTCGGCAGCTTCTGGCCATTCATTTATGTCTACTATAGTCAGCTCGGACTCAGCGCGACGCAGGTCGGTCTCGTCATCACCGCCTCGTCGCTGGCCGGCACCCTGGCCGCGCCCTACTGGGGGTCGCTTAAGGATCGCCTGGGCCGGGTGCGACTGGTGCTGACGATCCTCTCCGCCGGCGCCATCCTGCTCTGCATGGTGCTGAGCGCGCAGCGTTCGGTGGCCGGCGTCGTGGGCGTCGCCGCGTTGTTCGCCATCTTCACCAGCGGCATCCTCCCCCTGCTCGACAGTTCGCTCCTGAACATGCTGGGCGAACGGCGCGCGCACTACGGCGCGTTCCGGGCCTGGGGCACAATCGGCTTTGTGGCCGGCAGCGCGCTGATCGGCGTTCTCATTGACCGCCTCGGCACGCACATCATCTTTGCCGCTTATGCGCTGGGCGTGCTGGTCTTCGCGCTCCTGGCCCAGCGCCTGCCCGACGTCCCCGTCACCCCCGGCCTCGCGCGGCGCGCCGGGCTGATTGCCATGATCCGCCAACCCGACTGGCTGCTTTTTGCCCTGTCCGTCTTTGTCCTCTGGATCTCCGTCATGGGCGCTCTCGGCTTCCTGGGCATTGTCGTCGTCCAGATGGGCGGCGACCAGCGCCTGATCGGGCTGGCTGCCACCATTGCCGCGCTGACCGAGATCCCCTTCTTTCAGTACAGCTCGCGCATCCTACGCCGCCTCGGGCCGGGGCGCATGCTGGCCTTCGCCATGGGCCTGTACGTCCTGCGCCTGGCCCTCTATGGTCTCATGCCCTCGCCGGGCTGGGTGCTCGGGTTGGCGCTGCTGCAAGGAGCTTCCTATGGGCCCTTCCTGGCGGGCGCCGTCGCCTACGCCGACCAGCTTGCTCCTGCCGGACTGAAGGCCACCGGCCAAGGGCTGCTGGCCTCCGTGATGAGCCTGTCCAACCTGGTCGCCGGGCTGGCAGCCGGCTGGCTGCTGGATCACGCCGGGCGCAGCGGCCTCTTCTTCACCACCTCCGCCACCGCCCTGGCCGCGCTGGCCCTCCTGGGCCTCGGCACGTTGCGTGCCCGCTCGTTGCGTGCCCGCCGGGCGCGCGCCCTCTCGCAGACCTCAGCCTTCGGCGATAAGCATGATTATCCCCAAAGCTCGACCTGAAATGAACCGATTTCCAATCGCATCTTTATCACATCTTCATATCCTCGTGCTATAGTGCACATGCTCTTGTTTCCCTCTTTGTGCCAAAAGCTACTGCTGTCGGCAAAGATCTGATCGCGAAGGAGAAGAAGAATGAACCGTACCCTGACCATCGTCCTCGCTGTCGTCGTCTTGTTGGCCGTTGCAGGAGGAAGCTTCTACGGAGGCAGCCTCTACGGGCGCTCCCAGGCCCAGGCGACGCTCTCCGCCGCCCGCCAGGGCGGGTCCGGCGGCGCGGGCAACTTTGGGGCCAACGCCCAGGGCACCCCCGGCGCACGCCGCGCCGGCGGGCAGGGCGGCGGCTTCGTCACGGGCCAGATCGACCAGATCGCCGACGGCTCCCTGACCCTGACCGACAACAACGGCAAGCAGACGAAGGTTCTCGTCACCAACACCACCCTGATCCAGAAGCAGGCCTCGGTGGCGCTGACCGACCTCAAGCAGGGCGAAACCGTCGTCGTATCGGGCAACACCGGCACGGACGGCAGCATTACCGCTCGCTCCGTCCAGGTCTCGCCCGCCGGCAGTTTGCCCGGCTTCGGCGGCAGCCCGGGCGGCGGTCGGACTACTAACCCCACCCCCACCCCCTGACGGCCGGGGAGAGGATCAGGTAGCAATTTCCCGCACAAGAGGTATCCGCATGCGCACGTTCACCCGCATCTTGCTGTTGCTCATCGTCATCGCCGCGGCCGCCGGTGGGCTCTGGTATTACCGTAGCCGTTCGGCGGCCGGCAGCGCGCCCACTGCTAGCGGCGGCTCCTACACACAGCTCGTCGCCGTCAAGCAGGGCAGCCTGAGCTCCAGCATCACGGTGGTCAGCCAGCTCGAGGCCGTGCAGAGCGCCGACCTGGCCTTCAGCCGCATGAGCGGCACGGCCAAGCTGGCGACACTGACCGTCAAGGCCGGCAACACGGTCACGAACGGCCAGGTGCTCGCTGCCATCGACCCTGCACCCTACCAGCAGGCGCTGGACCAGGCGATCAGCAGCCTGGGCGCCGCCGAGAAGACGCTGGCCGACCTGAAGACGCCGCCCACCGAGCTGGGGCTCGCCCAGTCGGACCTGGCGATTGCCCAGGCCGACGTCCAGCTTCAGCAGGCCCAGGACGCGCTGGACAAATTGCTCAAGCCCGATTTCGCGAGCCTGGGATCGGCCGTCTCCGACGCCCAAAGCGGGCTGGCCTCGGCCCAGTCTAACCTGGTGGCCCAGCAGACGGATAAGACCGCCAAGGATGCGTTGACGAAGCTGCAGACCGCCGAAGCGACGCCCGCCGCGTCCTACAGCCGCCTCGCGACCGAGAAGTACTCGGATGCGTACTACCAGGACCGGTTGCAGACGGCGTATAACAACATGATGAACGCCCAGGACGCGCGCGTGACTTACGAGCTGCAGCAACAAGCCAACCTGACCAACGCGCAGCTGCAGGTGCGTAAGAGCCAGGCGGCGCTGAAGACGGCGCAGGACGCCTTGGCCAAGGCCCAGGCAGGCGGCGACCCGGTCGCGCTGGCCCAGGCCAAACTGGATGTGCGCAATGCCCAGGTCGCCCAGCTCAAGGCCCACGACGACCGCAGCACCCTCGTGGCCGGCGCCGACGCCGCCACCCTGGCGACCGACCAGGCCGACGTCGACCAGCTCCGCCTCGCCGTCAGCAACGCCCAGGCCGATCTCGCCGCCGCCCAGCTCGTCGCACCCTTCGACGCCACCATTCTCAAGGTCAACAACAGCCCCGGCGACCTCGTCTCGGCCAGTACCACCATCCTCTCCCTCGCCAATCTCAAGACCCTGCAGGTCGTCGCCGCTATCGATGAAA
>JADGQF010000326.1 GCA_017882045.1 Anaerolineales bacterium | reverse complement strand
GATTGGCACGCTCTGGCCGCTCTCCTGGATGAGCGCCGCGATGGCATCCGGCGCCCCCTTGCGGATACTGGTGTGGTCCAGATCCACGCCGCTCATGCGGGTCTGGGCTGTGAACGGGATGAAGCGCATGCCGGCCGGCATTTCAGCGCTGGCGCCCACTGTACGGCCGCGCAGCCCGTATTTCTCTTTGGCGAGCACGACGATGCTGCGTCCTTCGGGCGTCTCGTCGGGCAACGAGGAGAGTTGAGCCAGCTCGGCAAGCCGCTCGGACGTAACGCCATTGACCGGGATGAACTCGACCGCCTGGCGGTTGCCCAGGGTGATCGTGCCCGTCTTGTCCAGCAGCAGCACATCCACGTCGCCGGCGGCCTCGACGGCCCGTCCGGAGAGCGCGATCACGTTGTGGCGGATCAGCCGGTCCATGCCGGCGATGCCGATGGCCGAAAGCAACCCGCCGATGGTGGTCGGGATCAGGCAGACCAGCAGGGCGACCAGCACCGTGACGGTAATCGGCGTACCGCGGCCGGCGAGCTCGACGCTGTACAGCGAGTAAGGCAACAGTGTGACGCAGACCATCAAGAAGATGATCGTGAAGGCGGCGAGCAAGATGTTGAGCGCGATCTCGTTGGGCGTCTTCTGGCGTTTGGCGCCTTCGACCAGGCTGATCATGCGGTCGAGGAAGCCCTCGCCTGGGCTGGCCGTCACTTTGATGACCAGCCAGTCCGAGAGCACGCGCGTGCCGCCGGTGACTGCGCTGCGGTCGCCGCCCGACTCGCGGATCACCGGCGCACTTTCGCCGGTCACGGCGCTCTCGTCGACTGAAGCGATGCCTTCGATCACCTCGCCGTCGGCGGGCACGATGTCGCCGGCCTCTACCAGGAAGATGTCGTTCTTGCGTAACGCCGTGGACGACACGCTGTCATACTTACCGTCGCGCTGGGCCGAGTGCAGTTTTTTGGCCTGTGTCTCCTGGCGGGTGCGGCGCAGGGCTTCGGCCTGGGCCTTGCCGCGGCCTTCGGCCAGCGCTTCTGAGAAGTTGGCGAAGAGCACGGTGAACCACAACCAGATGGTTACCGCGCCGATGAAGGCGGCGCTTGCCTCGCCGTGACCCAGCAGGGCTTGCACCCAGAGCGCGGTGGTCAGCACACTGCCAACCTCGACGACGAACATGACCGGGTTACGCACCATCGAGCGGGGGTCAAGCTTGGCAAAGGAATCGCCGATCGCCCGCTGGTACAATTGCCGGCGCAACGCCTGCGCCGTATCTTTGTGTCCTGTGAGTTGTGTCGTCATCACTTGCTTCCTAACTTGCTTCCTATTGATTTCAAGAGCCAATCATCATCAGGTGTTCCACAACTGGACCGAGCGCCAGGGCGGGCACGAAGTTGAGCGCGCTGACCAAGATGACGACGGCGATCAGCCAGCCGATGAACATCGGCCGGTGCGTGGGCAGCGTCCCCGCGCCCACCGGCACCGTCTTCTTGGCCGCCAGCGCCCCGGCCAGGGCGAGCGTCGGCACGATCGGCCAGAAGCGGCCGATCAGCATGGCAATGCCACCGCTGACGTTGTAGAACAGCGTGTTGCCGGTCAAGCCGCCGAAAGCACTACCGTTGTTATTGGTCTGTGACGTGAAGGCATAGAGGATCTCGCTGAAGCCGTGCGGACCAGGATTGAGCGGCCCGGCTTTGCCCGGAGCCGTGACGACCGCCAGCGCCGTAAAGGCCAGGACGACCATCGGCATGATCAGGATGATCACCGAAGCCATCTTCATCTCGTAGACTTCGATCTTCTTGCCCAGGTATTCGGGCGTGCGCCCGACCATCAGCCCCGCCACGAAGACCGCCACGATGACGAAAGCCAGCAGCCCATACATGCCCGAGCCCACACCCCCGATGATCACCTCGCCCAGCTGCATCATGACCAGCGTCACCAGTCCGCCGAGAGGTGTGAACGAGTCGTGCATCGAATCGACGGCGCCGGTGGAGGTGCCCGTTGTGGCAGGCGCAAAGATTGCCGTGCGGGCGATGCCGAAGCGGACTTCCTTGCCTTCCATGTTGCCGCCCGGCTGGAGCGCGCTGGCCGTCTGGTCGACGCCCAGCGCAGCCAGCCTCGGATTGCCGGCCGATTCCGCGGCATAGGTCCCGAGCACAGCTACCAGCAGCACGACGACCATGGCCGCCAGCAGCGCCCAGCCCTGCCGCGTGTCGTGCACCATCTTGCCGAACGTATAGGTCAGCGCCGCTCCGATCATCGTCTCCGACAGGATCAGCAATAAATCGGTCAACGGCGTGGGGCTCTCAAAGGGGTGCGCAGCGTTGGCGTTGAAGAAACCACCGCCATTGGTCCCCAGGTGCTTGATCGCGACTTGCGAGGCCGCGGGGCCTACGGCAATCGTCTGTTCGTTTACGGTCACGGTCTCCATCACCGGGTTGCCGGCCGTGTCCTTTACCGGATCGCCGTTGGCATCGGTTTGGGGCTGCTGGTAGCTGGTCGGCTGCGCCAGCGACACGGTCTTGTAATCGCTGAAGGTCTGCACCGCCCCCTGCGAGACCAGGATCACCGCTACGACGAGGGCCAACGGCAGCAGGATGTACAGCGTGGTGCGGGTCAGGTCCACCCAGAAGTTGCCGATCGTCTGAACGTTGTGGCGGGCAAAACCGCGGATAAAGGCCACCAGCACGGCCATGCCTGTCGCGGCAGAGACGAAGTTCTGCACCGTGAGGCCCAGCATCTGGGTCAGGTAGCTCAGGGTGCTCTCGCCACCATAGTTTTGCCAGTTGGTGTTCGTAGTGAAACTGGTCGCGGTGTTGAACGACAGGTCTGGCGCCACGGCGCCAAATCCTTGCGGATTAAGCGGCAGCAACCCCTGGAGTCGCTGCAAAGCGTAGAGCAGCAAGACGCTGGCCGCGCTGAAGAGGAGCACGGCGACCGTGTACGTGGTCCAGCGCATCTCCTCCTCGGGGCGCACGCCACAGACGGGGTAGATCAGGCGCTCGAGTGGTCCCAGGAGGCGCGTCAACAGCACCGGCTTGCCTTCATAGACGCGTGCCATATAGGAGCCGAGGGGTTTGACGAGCGCGATCAAGACCACAAAGTAAAGACCGATCTGGAGAAAGCCGTTGAGCGTCATCAGAACACCTCTGGCTTGAGCAAGGCCACGATCAGGTATACAAAAAGCGCCAGCGAAATCAGGCCGGCGATGATGTAAAGCCAGTTCATGACTCACCTCGCAGCAACTGCTCGCACAGCCGCAGCAAGCCCCAACTCGCCCCGAAGAAAACGAGCGTCAGAAGCACGAATAGCAGGTCCATACGGCCGGCCCTCCTTACATACCGGGAGCAGGCGCAGAGACACAGCACGCAATCGCTGCGCTGTCTTGCGCCGTAAACCAGTGTAGGCCAGAACGCGATCAATTGCGCGTGTCAATCGGGGGGCCCAGTGTGAAAGAAATGTCAATGGGTGCCAAGCCAACCACGCCTTCAAGAGCCCGATAGCGCAGAACGGGCTGGTTGGTGCCGGCCATGCAGCATAGCCAGGGGTTCACCTGCTCAGCCAATGACTCGGGTAGGCCCCATAGCGCGGCATCGGACCAGTAGAAAGACGCCCGGAAGCCGCCGCAACAGACACCACACTACAGGTAAGGGTTACCGGAGCGACGTTCGTTCATCGGTTGTACTCTACGTGCGAACTATCTGGATGAGCGCAACAAAGAACCACCGCTGGTTTCGGATCAGCGTATAAGCAGCGCTGTCTTCTCCTGGTCGCAGCGCTTGAGTGAAATCGGACCGGGCGACCAGCCTTAGCCTTTCGCCACCTGCAAACGACACCAGGCATAGAGCGAGTCATGCACTGCCGACACGGTCAACGTGAACGTGTGAGCGTGTGACCCATTTCATAGTCTTGCCTCGTGACACAAATACATCACATTAGACAAAACCTTGACCTTTCAGATAGGTGCTTTGCCCCCATTTTGACGGGCAGAAGCGTACAATTGCGTGTTGTCAGTACTGGTGCTCGTGGGAGATGCGAATGAAACGGAACACACGGGGATCCTGGTGGGGTCTGTATGCGCTGGTTCCCATCAGTGTAGCTTTACTCTATGTTTCCGCTAAGGTAAAAGCGGGAGAGACAGTGCACATGATCCTGCTTTTAGCCGTGGCGGTCGCCGTCCCAATTCTGGCGCTGCTCTGGTCGGAGAGCCATGCCGACCTGATGGGTTCGGAAGGCGTCGACGCGCGCGCCGAACGGGACTCACTGGCCGCGAGTGGTGTCGATACCGGTCGGCTGGCGCCGTCGCTAACTACCAGGCAGGCTCACTACCGCGGTGTCATGCTGGCCCGTAGGGCAGATGACTGCCCCAACCACACTGAAGAGTTGCCCTGAAACACGACCTGGTTCATTGTATGAGGTAGGGCACTTCGGTAATGACGATGCCGGGCCTGAACAGCAGGGCCATACGCAAGCTCAGCGCTGTCTGGTTGTGCAGTACGTTCTCCCAGAAATGCTTCGGCACAAACTGCGGCACGATGACCGTGATTGTCTCGTTCGGCTGCCGTTGCGCGGCAATCTTCTCGATGTAGGCAAGCAGCGGCTCAATCAAGAGGCGATAGGGAGAATTTAGTACAACCAGCCTGACACCCTCGCCCCAGATTTCCCATTTGTGCCTGACTCTCTCCGCCTCGGCCGGATCGATCGAAACAAACACC
>JADGQF010000325.1 GCA_017882045.1 Anaerolineales bacterium | reverse complement strand
CGAGCTGGGTGAACTCCGGGTTGTGCTTGAAGCTGATCCCCTCGTTGCGGAAATCGCGCCCGATCTCATAGACACGCTCGAACCCACCCACCAGCAGGCGCTTGAGATACAACTCGAAGCTGATGCGCAGGAACAGCTCCTGGTCCAGTTGATTGTGGTGCGTGGTGAAGGGCCGCGCCGCCGCGCCGCCATAGATCGGTTGCAGAACAGGCGTCTCGACTTCGAGGAAACCGTTGGAGTCAAGATAGTCACGGATCGCGCCAACGACGGCGGCGCGCTTGCGAAAGATCGCGCGCACCTCGTCGCTGGCCAGCAAATCCACGTAGCGCTGGCGGTAACGCGTCTCGGTGTCCTTCAGGCCATGCCACTTGTCGGGCAGGGGGTTGAGGGTCTTTGTGAGCAACGCGAGTTCGTGCACCCCGCAGGTCGGCTCACCCGTGCGGGTGGCGAACATGCTGCCGGTCACCGTGATGATGTCGCCCAGGTCGATCAGCTTCTTGAACAGGCTGTCGTAGAGCGCCTCGCCCACGACGTCACGCTTCACGTAGATCTGGACCCGTCCACTGCCATCCTCGATGTGCGCGAAGGCAGCCTTACCCATCAGACGCAGCGCCATCAGCCGGCCAACCAGGGTGACGGGCTGGCCGGGCGCCAGCGCGCCCGCGCTGAAGGCGGCAACCGCCTCCGCGGCGGTATGGGTCCGTTCGTGCGGCAGGCGCGGCGGATAAGGCTCGATGCCGAGAGCGCGCAAATCGTTGACCTTCTGACGGCGTACGAGTTGCTGATCGTTCAGGTTGGATTCGTCCACGATGGCCTCGTCGTTCTCAGGGTACAACAAACGCGCGACCGGCTACGCCGCGTCGCGCGCGTGGTTAGCTTCCTCATTTCACCTGAGCCAATCTGATCGCCCAGGCGGCCAGAGCGTGCGAGCGGCCGCTCACCCGATCTTAACGACCTTAAACCCGGCCTGCCCGGCGGGCGTCTGCACCTGCACGACGTCCCCTTTCTTGTGGCCCATCAGAGCCCGGCCGATCGGCGACTTAAGTGAGATGCGCCCGTTGCCGGGGTCCACTTCGGTCGAACCGACGATCGTGTATGTCTCCTGATCACCGTACTCGCCGTCCTGGATGGTGACCGTGCTGCCCAGGTCGACCGTTTCCTTGGACCCATTCTCATGGATCACCACGGCATTCGATAACAGGTTTTTTAAGGTCAAAACGCGCCCTTCCACAAAAGCCTGCGCATTCTTGGCCTCGTCATAGCCGGCGTTCTCCGAAATATCGCCATCGGCCTTGGCCTCGGCGATCTGGCGGGCAACTTCGGGCCGGCGTGTGCTGACCAGATAGTCGAGTTCCTCGTGCAGTTTCTGCAAGCCTTCTGCTGTCAGGTAGACGCTGCGCTCATCTTCCATAGTACTCATCTTCGGACGCTCGGGGACGAGCCGTCCTAACCCTCCGGGTGTTCACGTTCTCGCGCTGACGGTGACATGAAAAAAGCGCCAATGGCGCAATTTGGGACCAGGCACCGTCTTCTTGCCGCAAGTCGCTTGCTGCCTAACGCAGGCCGGCGAGCAGCAGATGGGGGAGCCGAACAAATTAGCCGTCACCTCTGCGACGGCCCATAACAAAACCATTATAGCCGACTGGCACAAAAGGAGCAAATCGCAAAGAGGGGAGGATGGGTCGCATAGCCACACGGACAGGCGGTATGGCAAGTTACTCGCGGTCCGGAACCGGCGGGCATCGCCTGGCGTCTGCTATTTGACAAGGATAAGGCGTCTGCCGTTCCGGTTCCAGGGAGAGTACTCAATGAAGAAGCTAGCGCTCGCTATCAGCCACCCGGTCATCGTTCTGCTGCTCGCTCTGCTCACGCTGGCCGTGTTTGCCGCGCCGGCCCACGCCGATGGCATCATCATCCCACGGCCGCCGGTCGATCACCGGCCCGTATCCTGGCGCGCCATCCCGCTGACCGTGAAATACCACCACGTTGAGGTCACGATCAAGGACCAGGTGGCGACGACGCATCTGGACCAGGTTTTCGTGAACGAGGCGGACTTTGCCGTCGAGGGCACTTACATGTTCCCCCTGCCCGAGGACGCGGCCATCTCCAGCTTTGACATGACGGTCGACGGCCAGAAGCTGGAAGGCAAGCTGTTGAGTCGTGAGCAGGCGCGCGCTATCTACGAAGACATCGTGCGCCAGCAGCGTGATCCCGCCCTGCTCGAGTACGTCGGGCGTGGCGCGTTCCAGGCAAGCATCTTCCCCATCCCGCCCCGCGCCGAGCGGCGCATCGAGCTCACGTATTCGCAGGTGTTGGCGCAGTCCAACGGGTTGCTCCACTACCGCTATCCGCTAAACACCGAGAAGTTCTCGGCCCGCCCCTTGGGCGATGTAGCCGTCACGGTGAGCGTAGAGGACAAATCGGCCTTGCGGGCGGTCTACGCGCCGGGCTATCCCGTGACTATCACACGCGTCGGCGAGCGCAAGGCCACCGTCAGCTACGAGGCGAAGAACGTCCTCCCCAACCAGGACTTCGATCTATATTACAGCCTCGCGCCGGCCTCAACACCGGGAAGCATCGCCGTCAACCTGCTCAGCTACAAGCCTTTCGGGAATGCTCCCGGCGAGGACGGCTTTTTCTTGCTGCTGGTCACCCCTCCGTTGACCACGGAAGACACGCCGGTGGCCAAGGACGTGATCATGGTGCTGGATACGTCGGGCAGCATGGAGGGTCAGAAGCTGGACCAGGCAAAGGCGGCCGCGAAGTACGTGCTGAACCACCTGGGAGCGGAGGACCGCTTCAACATCATCAGCTTCAGTTCGTCGGTCCATGCCTTTGACGCCGTTCCGGCGCCGGTTGGCCGGCGCGCGGCTGGGCTGGCGTTCATCGACGGGTTGCGGGCGCAGGGCAGCACGGACATCAACCGGGCCTTGCTCGAGGCCGGCGCCGGCGCCGACCCGACGCGCCCGACCATCCTGATCTTCCTGACCGACGGCCAGCCCACGATGGGTGAGACCGATCCCGACCGCATCGTCGCGAATGTGACGGCCGGCGCTCCCAAGTCGGTGCGCTTGTTCGCCTTCGGCGTCGGCTACGACGTGGATACAGTACTGCTCGACCAGTTGAGCAGCAACCTGCGCGGCGCCAGCGCTTACGTCAAGCCGGGCGAAGCGCTCGACGAGACCGTCTCCGGCTTCTACGCCAAGGTGAGCAGCCCCGTGCTGGTCGACATCGGCCTGGACCTGGCGGGGGTAACGGTCGAAGACGTCTATCCATATCCCCTGCCCGACCTGTTCGCCGGCGAACAACTGGTCGTCGCCGGTCGTTACCGGCCCGCCGGCACGAGCGGGCAGACGACAGCATCGCAGACGATGACGCAGACGGCGACACTGAAGCTGACGGGCGCCGTCAATGGCCGGCCCCAGGTCTACACCTATTCCGGCCTGGCTTTCGCTTCCCGCGGCGGCGACGACTTCATCGCCCGCCTCTGGGCGCAGCGCAAGATCGGCTACCTGCTCGCGCAGATCCGCCTCCACGGTGGTAAACCGGGCGACACGCAGGGCGAGCTGGTGAAGGAAGTGGTGGATCTCAGCACCCGCTACGGGATTGTCACGCCCTATACCTCGTTCCTGGTGCAGGAGCCGCAGATGGCGCTCAGCAGCGCCGGGCGCGACCAGATCGTGCAGGACATCCAGGCGCCGCAGCCCGGTTCACAACCTGGCCAGGCGGGCGTACCTGCGGGCGCCGCGACGCCTGGGGCAGCGGCCCCGGCCCTGGCCGGAGGGGCGCGCGCCGGCGAGCAAGCCGTCCAGCGGGCCGAGGTCGAAAAGCAGTTGCAGGCCGGCGCCTATCCTGCTGCGGCCGCCCCCTCAGCCGCGGCCGCTCCCGCGGCCGCCGCGCAGTCGGCCGGCGGCACAGGCGCGAGCGGGAACTCAACCGGCTCAGGGCCGTCCGTGGACATCCGCCAGGTGGGCGACAAAACCTTCGTCCTGCAGGCCAGCGCCTGGCTCGATACGCAGTTCGACACCGGGACGATGCAGGCCGAGGGGGTGGTCTTCGGCAGTGAGCGTTACTTCCAGCTCCTGAGCCAGCACCCAGAGATTGGCCGCTACCTGGCCCTTGGCGAGCGCGTGACCCTCGTGCTCGACGGCAAGCCCTACGCGATCGGGCCGGATGGGCAGTCGAACGCCCTTCCCACGTCCATGCCCTCCGGGCAGTCCGGCCCTGGGCCAGAGAACGCCAAGAACGGCACGCCGGTCACTGCGACCGCCGCGTTCGTCGCGGTCGAGCCGCCCGCGCTCGGCGCCGAGCCGGCCGGCGCGGTCACCCCGGCCGCTGGGACCGCGGCGCCAACGCCGGCCGCGGAAACCGGGAACGACCGCCTGGCACTGGCGCAGGCCACGCCCGCCGGCGTTAGCGCCGCGCCGGCGGCGCAGGCGCCCATCACTCTTCCTCCCTGCGCCGGCGGGCTCGTGGTGCTTGGGTTGGCGGCGGGGTTGCCGCTGTGGAGCCGGCGGGGCGCGCGACGCCTGTAGGACGGGCCTGGCCCAAGCCCGCGCGATTGCACATTCACTTACCTTTGTGCTAGACTGAGCTGTATCACCAAACAGCCTCGCCTGCGCTTACCGGTCCGACCTACCCGGCTGCGCCAAGGCCTCAATCTTCAGTCTAAGGCACAAACTCATGAGCGATCGCCCAATCGACGCGGGCGCGCCGTTCTGGCAAGCCCCACTTCGATCAACT
>JADGQF010000324.1 GCA_017882045.1 Anaerolineales bacterium | reverse complement strand
ATTCTGCTGAAATTGGCCGGATAAGTATGCCATCAAAGACATTTCGCCGCAACCAGACCGCGGAATGAGTCAGCCCCCTGCGCGGCTTGTTGATCGATGGCGGTTTCATCTTCGGTGTCCTCGCTTTCGATGACCTGTGGAATGGTCCTGCAGGGTCATATGTGCCACGCAGAGCGCGTTTTCCCAAGAAGCTTTTGGCAAATGTTGCATTCCGCTTGCCTGGTCAACAAAGTGTATCACACGGTCAAGGGACGCTTCGGCGTCCCTGAATCTTTCCTCACACGCATACGCAGGACACCTCAGCGCCTGCGGTTTCGCCGCTTACAGCGGCTTCATCCCTTGAGCTTCGTGTGATCGCAGGTTGGTTAGCCAGGCAAGCGTGCGTCTTGCCGGCATGAAAGGAGGTGAGGCACATGAAGATCATAATCGATGACTTACGCGAAAAGCTTCCGCCGCTTTACGCAACCGAGGGCGTTTCCGATCCGCTTGTTCTTTGTAGGTTCTTCTTGCCGTGGAGCAAGTGGCTTTGGTACGCCATGGAGTTTGACGGCGAGGATCTGTTTTTTGGGTATGTGGTGGGGGATGTTTGCGAGCTTGGATACTTCAGCCTGAAGGAGCTTTTGGACATACGGGGTCCGCTTGGTTTGACGCTGGAGGAAGACGACGGCTTTGAGGCCGTGCCGCTTTCCAACGTGCGCAGCTTACATGAGTAACTCCCACTTGGGGGTCACAGGGCCAGGACAGCAAACTGGCCCTTCTTTTTTGCTTCGCTTCATAGGCAGAGCTCGCATCTGCCTATCCGTCAGCGCAACCGGCGGTTGCGTGTCGAGCACAAGCATTACCCATTCGGTCTTCTTTAAGTACAAATGTTACCCAAAGCGTCTACAAACCCTATCGGGCGCGGTCTTTGGATACATTCCTTCGCTTGCCTGGTCAAGAAAGTGTACCACACTGTCAAGGACGCTCCGGCAGCCTTGACCACCCGATTTCGCGCGCTTTGCGCAGGCTGCCTGCGCGCAAGTCCCGCCTGCGGCGGTCTCCTTGACTTAGTGTGGCTGGCAGGGTAGGTGACAGGCAAGCGGATGTGAGCCTGCTCGTTACAAGTTGGCATCCGTTGAAAGGAGGTGAGAAAAATGATTGAGCTTTTTCTATCCAGCGACGGAAATCACACCGTTCATGTTTCGGCGGAAACGCCAGAGGACCTTTCCCAACTTGCGCCCAGTGCCAAAGAGCTTTATGAAACGATTCTTCAAAGCTACGGCAACAAGGCGCAAATGTGGCAAGAAGCGGGTATCGTCAAGGCGCACAGTGGCGCCGTGCCGGTTGCTCCCAAAAGGATCGACACGCCACAGGAGGCAAAGGCAGCGGTACCACCCCGCTGTCCAGTGCACGATAAGCCAATGAAACTTCGGCAGGGCGTGTACGGGGCCTTCTGGTCTTGCTCGGTGCGCAATCCGAACGGCCGATGGTGCCCGATCACCAAGGAGACGAACTCCCACGGTGACGAGGAAAAAGCAACAGCGTAGTTGGCTGAGAGCTTTCAGAGGGGCTGGGCTAACCACCCGGCCCTTCTTTTTTGCTACGCTCAGAGGGTAGCATATCGACAGCACGTTTTCAACGGTGCACGGAGACCGCGGCGGCATCCGGACCCCTGAGTCTGGCTGAAAGAAGGGCTGAAGGCGTCGTCAGCGTTATTCTATTGGGTGAGATGATCCGCCACTTTCGCTGCAAGCGCCTGGGCAGCGTCATCGGCATCGGCCATAGCCGGCTTGAGCAAGGTGACGATGACTTCCTGATCCCCCTTGTAGAGCACGACGCGTGTCTGATCGGTAAATCTGAGCAGCACGGCCGCATCGCCGAGGCCCTCGAGCAACTCGCTATCCTTAGTCAGTTTGCGAGAGGCGGCGATTGCGTCCTGAATAGGCACGACGCCGACGCGCTTGGAGACTCGGATCTGCACGCTGGCGGTAGTCTTGTCCGCCGCCGTGAACGTACAGAGCCGGGTGCCATCCAGGTCTACGAAGGAGCCGGCCTCCACAGCTTTGCCCAGGGCAGCCTGCGCGTCTTCCTGGGTGGCATAGGTACAGCCGCCGGCCAGCGGCTTGCCCTCGCTCGCGCCCGGGAGCAGGAGGCTCAGCGCGGGGGCTTTTCGCCCGCAGGCCGCCAAGACCGCAGCCAGCAGGACGGCGACGGCAACCGACCTGAATAGAAAATGACTCATGGTTCCTTCCTCCTTGCACGAGCGAAGACGGCTATCGGCTCACGCTGCCACGTCGAACTCGGTCACCGCGGCCAGGCTCTCGTAGTCGATCCGTCCCTGGTCGTCGAAGGGCGTGACCAGGATGGTGAACACCCCGCGCATGTCTGTACCAGCCATCAGCAGCTCCTTGGGTTGGCCCGGCCATGGCGCTACGACGGCACCGCGGCCGACACGCAGGATCTACGCCCCCTGCTCGACATAGTTCCACCAGGCGAGGGTGTCTGCGAGGCCCGCGAGCAAGGTCAGGACCACCAGCGCATAGCTCAGCGGGCCCAGCCCACTGCCCTGCGACCCGGCCGCGCCGCTGTACAGCGCCGGCACCGACCAGGGGAAGACGACGCCCCAGCCCAGCACGCCCATGATCTGCGCTATGAACAACGTGAGGGTGGCGAAGCCCATGGGGCAGCGAAAGCCCATCCACGGCCACGCAAGACCCATGCCGCCTGGTCAGGTCTTACGTGGCGATGGCCAGGCCCGGCATCACGATCGCCCGAGGACGTTCCGTAGCTGCTCGTACTGCTCCCGGGTGATCTCGCCAGAGGCCAGGCGGCGCTGCAGGATGGCTAACGCACCGTCGTCGGGCGCGGGGCCTTCGGCAGGCGCGGCAGCGGTCTCGGGCGCGGCCGGCGGCCGCGGCTGGCCGGGGCGCTGGCCTGCCAGCGGCACGCTGCCCTGGCGGCGCTGTGTCTGGTCGGTCACGATGCGCACGAACCCCTCGCCGGCCCGCTTGGGGATGTTGGGAAAGGCCATGTCATCGCCCTGGAAGCGCTCTTTCATAGCGACAGTGGAGAAGAACAGTCCCTCCTCGATGCGCACGTTGGCGATGTCGACGTAGTTGTAGTCCTCGATGCTGGCGGTCAAGCCCAGCCGCGTGGGCTTGTACTTAATCAAGCGTTGGTCGGTGGCGATCAGCGAATGCGGGGTGATCGGGTGCTTCAGCCGCGTCTGCTGGGCGCGCCACAAGAGCTGCTCGTCGGCGTGCAGGTAACCATGCATGGGGCGGGGCAGGTCGATGTGCTGCGGCATGGGACCGATCAGCGCGGTGATGAACAGGAAGGCAATCAGTCCGAGGACGAACGGCACCAGCAGCGGCCATTGCCGGCTCAGCACGAGCGGCATTTGCCAGCCCGGCCAGATCCCGACCATCGCGAGCATGATGAGATGCATCAGCAGGAACAGGACGCCGATGGTCAGGGTATGCAGGAACCGGCCGCCCCACAGCGCGCCCGGAAGCAGCGCGAACACGAGCACATCGGAAATCATGCCGAGCAGCAGCACAAACGCCAACAGCACCGCTCCATGCTCGAACGGGCTGCGGCCGATCTGGCCGGCCAGCGCTTGCGCTGCCGGGGAACGCACTACGAACAGGACCAGCACCAGGAGGATCGCCACCAACAGGCCGCGTGCGAGGGTTCTCATTTGCGTGAACTCCTATCCTGTATGTTTGTTTGTCGCCAACAGGGCTATCGTAACAGGTGCGGGCGTTGTGAGCCAACGGAGATGAAATCAGGTCGCTGCGATGCCGTAGGGCTCAAGTGAGTAGCTTGCCCAGATCGGATATAAAGGATTTCCTTCATGCGGTGGAAGCTCACCCCTGCCAAGGCAACGGCGGCGGCTACTGATGACCCTTCGATGCGGTACTTGTGCACGGCCACATCGGTTCGTACAGCGAGCCGTTCCTGCCACAGAACGCGCAGCGCTTCGCGCACGGCGGTATCAGCATCCGGGTAGACACCCGAAACTACAAGGTCATTCAAATCGATGCTCATCGTCACATCACCGATGCCATATTGCCACAACCAGGTTCATCGTTCGACCAGCATTATACCATAGGGCTGGGCAGCCGCAGGTGCCTTTCCATCGTGCCGGCCTATCTGATCGACCATCCGGCGTGCGGGATGAGATCGCCCCTATCTCCCCGCGCGGAAGGGGGCGGACATCCGTGGTGGCAAGAATGAGCGCCCCTACCTCCCGACCTCGGGCCATTCCGCGCGGCCCGGCGCGGCCAGGTTCCACGTGCTGCCCCCACGCGCTGGCAGCCGCGCGACGTCTGTGATGACGACCATCCGGGTGTCCGTGCCGTCGCCCCAGTTGTAGGGGTTGTCAGCCATGCCCCACGGTCACCCACCAGTAGTGCGTGCCGGACGACCAGTCTTTGGGCAGGTCGTTGATCGTAACGCAGGACGCGTTGGGGAAATACTCCGTGCGCGCCGTCTCCTTGCGGTCGGGGTTGTAGAGGGCCAGCCGGTAGCCGTCGCCGGCAACCAGCAAGATAGTGAGCAGCGTGGGCGCCAGGAGCACCCGGCCGGACAGGACGATGGACGTGGATCAACGGATGGGCGCAAGCGACATGGCGGGTTTCCTCGTCTGCATGGCGAAAACGGGAGGCCAAGCTACAACATGAGTAGGTCCGCTGCGATGCGCGCGTTGGGTAAGCCGCAGGCATGCCTGTTCAGCGCAGTAGACAATGGGGGAGGGCTGAATGCCATGTGGC
>JADGQF010000097.1 GCA_017882045.1 Anaerolineales bacterium | reverse complement strand
GCGGCTGTTCCGCGACCGGCGACTGTTCCGCGGCTATTTGTTGAACCACTGACGGCGGTTGGACCTCCGTGGGCGGCTGGGCAGGCTGCGGCATCGATTGCGCGGCGGCCGCCGGCGGCTGGGTTATCGCGGGTTGCCGAGACGCCGGCGGCCGCCGCGCCGGCTGTCGGGCCGGGGGTTGAGACGCGACCGGCTGTCGGGAAGGCGGCGGCGTTACTGCTGCTGGCGGCGCCACCACTTGCCCGACGGGCTGGGGCGCCGGCTTCGTGTAGCGAGGGCTGGACGTAGGGGCGGACACCGCAGCCGAAGACGGCAGCCCATTCCCCTGCCGCCGCTGCCCAAGGACAAGTTGCACGACCTCGTCGCGCACGGCCTCGTTGGTCTCGCCCTCCTGGCGGACGTAAATGCGCGTCTGCTCGAGAGCATAGGGCTTGTCCGGCCCGTTGGGTACGATGACCCGCACTACCGGCACATCCTGGCTCTGCAACACATCGACCCGTGCTTCCAGCGACGGCGTCACCTGGCGCTCGATCTCGCGCCTGAGGATGGAGACAGCCTCGTTCGGGTTCGGCACGCCGCGCGGTACACCTCTGCGGCTGGCGCTGACACCCACGTAGACGGTCCCGCCCTGGGTATTGGCGAAAGCTACCACATCCGTCAGGACTTTGTTAAGCCGGCCGCCCTTGATGTCGATACTCTCATGGAACGACTGGACAATCGTGGGACCCTGCTCGCGCGCGGCCTTAATGGGATCGAACGGCTCGACCGAAGCGATCCGATAGGGCCGGACGCGGCTGAAATCATCGCTTTCGAGGACTTGCTTTAGCGCCTCGAAGGACAGTTCCGACAGACAGACTTCCACGATCCGGTCGCCGATCCCCGGCCGGTTCTTGTCCTTGGGATCATACGTCAGCCTGTGCGCGTCGGAGCCCTGGACGCAGTGCATGCGGCGTGGGTACTCAGGCTTGGAACCGTCAAAGAACTTCGCGGTCGCCCGCCGGCTGCTGTTGTCCAGGTCGGTTACTTCCAACGCGTGCAAATTGGGGTCCTGCGTGAACGCGATCTTGGTCTGACCGCCGAAACTCAGGCCCCGCATGCCCACGCCGTGCGCGCTGTTAACGTGCGCCGCAATTACCAGGCCCCCGGCCTCGCGGATCAGCCGGTAGGCTGTCAACACGTCGGCCGAAGCGCCCACTTCCGTGCTGCCTTCGGAGATCTTATCAACGGGGACATTGAGACGCAGCAGGAGCAATTCTAGCTTGCGGATGGGGGTTTCGGGCGGAAATATCCCCAATACGTGGAACCCGAACGTGGCCGTGAATTCAAATCCCGGTAAGACCAGCATGTTGTCGCCCAGGCGCCGATATTCATCCAAATCGCGCCGTTCTTGTGGCCGGAGACGATCGTTATCCTCCAACCATGCCAGGCGCTCAATCTCGGCCCTTAGCTGAGCGACCCCCTCGACCGTGTTATGGTCGGTGATCGCTACAATGTTGAGTCCCCGGGACTCCGCCTTTTGAAGCCATTGAAGATACGTAACTCCAGGCTCCAACCAATCTGCCGATGCTGGAGTGTGCAGGTGCAGATCTGCCCGCCGCCACTCGCCCTCGGTTACCCGATAGGCTCTACCTATTCTTTTGTTATTATCGGACACAAAATAACCCATTCTCCTTTCTCGCGCAGCCAATTGTGCGGGCCACGCCTTACAGATTCTTATTGTGTTTTATATCAAGGGATTTGTCAAGAAATACATTGCACATAACGAGTGCAAACGCGCAAGATAGTAAAAAGGCGGGCTGAAAGCCTCCCAGGCTGTGAGCCCGCTCGCAGCCCGCCCCTCATCGCTTGCCGATCAGGCGATGATCTCCATCGCCGGTTGTGGCTCAGTGGTCGGTTCAGGTATGGCTTCAGCCTGCGGGCCGGCATCCTCCGCCGCTGCGGCGGGAGCCGGCTCCAACGCCGCGTCTACCACCTGTTCCACCCGCTCCGCGAAGACGAAGTGCATCTTGTTCCGCACCACTTCCGGAATGTCGTCCAGATCCTTCTGGTTGCGCTCGGGCAGAATGACCGTGGTGATGCCTGCCCGACTGGCAGCCAGCACCTTCTCTTTGAGCCCACCGATCGGCAGCACCTGCCCGCGCAAGGTGATCTCGCCGGTCATCGCTACATCCTGGCGCACGCGCCGCCCGGTCAGCAAGCTGACCAGCGCGGTAGCCATGGTCACCCCGGCGCTCGGCCCATCCTTGGGAGCGGCGCCGGCCGGGATGTGCAGGTGAATGTCGGACTTGGCGAAGAAACCCTCGTCGATGCCATAGTCCTTCGCCCGGTTGCGCACCCAGCTCAAAGCGGCCTGTGCCGATTCCTTCATCACGTCGCCCAGTTGACCGGTCAGGGTGAAGCCCTTGCCGCCCAGCATGCGCGTCGCCTCGATGAAAAGGATCTCGCCGCCGACCGGCGTCCAGGCCATGCCGGTCGCGACACCGGGCATTTCCACCCGCTCGGCGACATCGCGCAGGAAGCGCGGTCTGCCCAGGTAGTCGGGCACCTTGTCGGCGGTGACCGTTACCGGCGGGTTGCCGTCGCCGCCCTCGGCGACCTTGGTCGCCACCTTGCGGGCCACGCTGCCGATCCCCCGTTCCAGGTTGCGCACCCCGGCCTCGCGCGTGTAGTCGCTGATGAGGCGGCGCAGCGCGCCTTCCTCGAACTGGATCTCGCCGGAGCGCAGACCGGTCTCGCGAATCTGGCGCGGCACCAGGTAGCCTTGGGCGATCTTGACCTTTTCCTCCTCCGTGTAGCTGCTCAGCTCGATGATTTCCATGCGGTCGAGCAGCGGCTGCGGGATCGTCTCGAGCTGGTTGGCGGTCGTGATGAAGAAAACCTGGCTCAGGTCGAACGGCACATCCACATAATGATCGCGGAACTCGACGTTCTGCTCCGGGTCCAACACCTCGAGCAGCGCCGATGCCGGGTCACCGCGGAAGTCGTGGCCGAGCTTGTCCACCTCGTCCAGCATGAAGATCGGATTGCGCGTCTCCGCGCGACGCAGGCTCTGGATGATGCGCCCGGGCATCGACCCAATGTATGTGCGCCGGAAACCGCGGATCTCAGCCTCGTCCCGAATGCCGCCCAGCGCCAGCCGGATGAACTTGCGGCCCATCGCGCGGGCGATCGAGCGCCCAAGCGATGTCTTGCCGGTGCCCGGAGGGCCGACGAAGCACAGGATAACGCCCTCGCGCTCGCGGCGAATGTAATCATGTGGCAGCCCTTCGGCCTCCGCCTCACCCTTGCGCTCCATACGCAGCTTGCGCACGGCCAGGAACTCCAGGATGCGTTTCTTGATGTCTTCCAGGCCGTAATGATCTTCGTCAAGCACCGCACGTGCATGCGCGATATCCAGGTTGTCGGGCGTGGTCTTCGACCACGGCAGATTGACCATCCAATCCAGGAAGCCCTTGATCACCGTGTACTCGGCTGCCTGGCTGGGCATCTTGCGCAGTCGATCGAGCTCGCGGCGCGCTTCCTTCTCCGCCTCTTCGGGCATGCCGGCCGCGTTGATGCGCTGCTCGAACTCCTGAACCTCGGCCTCCTGCTCGTCACCCTCGCCCAGCTCCTTCTGGATGGCTTTCAGCTGCTCGCGCAAGAAATACTCACGCTGCATTTTGGTCATCTCGTCCTGGGCCTGGGTCTGGATCTTGCGCCCCAGCTCGAGCACCTCCAGTTCCTTATTGAGGAACTGGTTAAGTTGCACCAGCTTCTCGCGCACCGGGTCGAGCTCCAGGATCCGCTGCGCCTGCTGGGGCTCCATGCGCACGCTGGCAGCGATCAAATAAGCCAGCTGGCGCGCGTCGGTGGCGTTAATCGCGGCGGTTTCCAGTTCCTCGGGCATATGAGGCACCAGCGAGATCAGCCGGCGGAACAGCTCCTGGGCGGTGCGCATGAGCGCTTCCTGCTCCAACGAGCCATCTTCGACGTCGGGCACTACCTCGATCTCGGCCCGCAGATAGGGTTCTTCCTGCAGGTAACGCTTGACGCGTATGCGCTCGATCCCCTGGACGATCAGGCGAATGGTGCCATCGGGTGCCTTCAGCATCCGGTGGACGATAGCCACCGTGCCGAGCTCGTGTATCTCGCCGGGCGACGGTTCCTCAACCTCTACGTTCTTGGAGGTGAACAGGCCGATAAAGCGCTTCTCCGCCAGCTCGACCAGCGCTTCGTCGACAAGCCGGATCGAGCGTTCCTGCCCCACCGTCAGGGGCAGCCACATCATTGGATAGACAACTAGCCCGCGCAGCGGCAAAATCGCCAGTTCGGTCGGGATTGTCATGTCCCCTATTTCAATGTTCGCCATTGGTTACTCTATCCTTCACTCTCTGCATCATCAGCATGAATGGCCAGGTCATCCGGAGAACTGACGGCAATCCGGCGGGCTTGGGCCTTGTGCAAGGTCACTTTGAGCAGCCCGTTCTCGTACTGCGCCTCGGTATTGGCCGGATCAATCGCCCAGGGCAGATACACTTGCGTGCGAAAACGCCCGTAGCGAATCTCCATCTGTTAATACGCCAGCTTCTCGGCCGGGTCGCGGCGCTCGCCGCTGATCACGAGGTTCCTGCCCGACAGCGCGATCGCAAACTCGCCCTCCTGCAAGCCGGCGATCTCTACCATGACCACCGCGCTATCGTCAGTCTCGTAAACGTCGGTGGGCGGACGCCACGTCGATTCGTGCCCAAAACTCCAACGTAGTTCGGAATAAGGTTCTCGGTACACCTGCTTAACCTCCCGGTCGCGCCTCACTAAAGACAATCGTTGATTCTAGCACATTCCGGCCTCCGCGACCAGAGTCGCATCCTCCACTTGTACATGAGTTGCGTTAGAGTTACGCTTCCTTTGCGTTAGCGTTACATTAACGGGTATAATTCACAATCACACGTCAGCGTTGAGCGCCCGGCGTGTCATCCGCCACGGAGCCGGACATGACTGCTCAAGCGCCTGCCTATATTTCGCCTGGCAATCAACTGATACGCCTTCCCGTCGACGAGTTTCTGGCCATGCTCGCGGGGGATACTGACGTCCCGGGGGGAGGGTCGGCCGCGGCCCTGGCCGGCAGCCTGGGCGCGGCCCTGGCCGGCATGGTAGCGCGCCTGACGGTTGGCCGGCCTCGCTACGCCGCCGTGGAAGACGAGATGGCCAACTGGCGGGATCAGGCCGATGCTTTGCGGGCACGGCTGGCGGCGCTGGTCGACGCGGATGCCGAAGCCTATCGGCAGGTGAGCGCGGCCTACCGGCTGCCCAAGGACACCGACGAGCAAAATGCCAGGCGCCGCGCTGCCATTCGGACCGCCCTCGAAGGCGCGCTGCTCCCGCCATTGCAGACGGCCGCGGCTTGCGTAGACGTGCTGGAGATGTTGCCGGCTTTGATCGCGCAAGGCAACCGCAACGCAGTCACTGACGCGACGGTCGGCGCGCTGCTGGCCCACGCCGGCCTGCAGGCTGCAGTGCGTAACGTCCTGGCGAACATCGAGGCCCTTGGCGACAAGGGCGTCGCCCACGATGCCCGCGCGCGGACCGTCGAACTCCTGTCCGCCGGCCAGGCCGCGCTGAGCGCGGCCCTGGCCGCCGCCGGGGCGGAAGAATGAACGCGTGACAGTGGTCACAAAACTTAGCGCAATGACGCGACGAACGCCGAAGCTCTCTGCTGAAAGAGCACCCGGCACCTGGCGCCTGTTGGGAGCGCCTCTGGCCGGCTATTTGCTGCTGACGCTGGCCCTGACCTATCCGCTCATCACGCAGTTCGGCAGCGCGATCCCCGGCGATGGGTTCGACGGCTGGCAGAACTATTGGAACCTGTGGTGGATCAAGCGCGCGCTGGTGGACAGCGCGACCAGCCCCTTCTTCACCGGCCTGCTCTATTACCCGACCGGCGTCAGCCTGCTCTTCCATACCCTCAACCCGTTCAACGGGCTCTTCACTCTGCCGGTTCAGCTCTCCGCGGGCCTGATTCCAGCCTACAATGTGGCCGTGCTCTTCTGCTTCGCCGCCGGGGGCTTTGGCGCCTATCTGCTGGCCCGTCACAGCCTGGGCCCTGGCCGCTGCAGCCGTCCGGCGGCCTTCGTTGCCGGCTTGATCTTCACCTTTGCCCCCGTTCACATCGCGCACCTTCTGGGCCATCTCCAGGTGTTGAGCCTCGAATGGATCCCCTTCTACGCGCTGTACTTGCTGAGAATCGTGGAGCGCAGGCGCGCGCGGGACGCGCTCCTGGCCGCGTTCTTCCTGGTCCTCGTCGCCCTGTGCGACTGGTACTTCGTCCTCTATTGCGCCATCCTCACCGCCGTCGTGCTCATCTACTACGTAGCAGCGGCTTTAGTCGCCGGTCAGGCGGAGCGGCTAAAGTCGCGACTACGCAGGGGGTGGGGGGCGGTGGCGGTCGTCGCCGCTGCCTGGCTGCTGTTCGCGCTGATCGTCAGCCCCGTGCTGGCGCCGATGGTGCGCGAAGCAGGCCAGTCGCGTTACATGGTGCCGGACCCTGCCCAAAGCCGCTTGCTGTCGGCGGATCTGCTGGCTTTCGTCACACCGCTGGAGTTCCACCCGGTGTGGGGCGCCTGGGCGCGCGCGGCCGGCAGACTGTTTTCGGCCAGCCCGTCCGAACACCAGGTGTTTGTAGGCTTCACCGCGTTGGCCCTGGCCGGGCTGGGGGTGTGGGTGGGATCCAAGCGACGGGGAAAGGCTGGCGCGATTGCTCTCTGGCTGCTTGTCCTCCTGAGCTTCTTCATCCTGTCGCTGGGTCCTGTGCTCCACGTTGCCGGGCGCAGCCAGTTGTTGCCGGGCGGGCGGGAACTGGCCTTGCCCTACGGTTGGCTTTCGAACCAGATACCCTTCATGGACATCACGCGCTCGGTCAGCCGCTTCGACATCATGGTGATGCTCGTCATAGCCGTCCTGGCCGCCTGGGGCGTAAGATGGTTGCTGGGCCTCGGTCGGGCAGGCCGCGCGGCGGGCTTGCTGCTGAGCGCGTTGCTGCTGTTCGAATTCTTCCCCGCGCCCTACCCGCTGAGCCAGCCCGATACGCCTGCCTGGTACAGGACGCTGCTCACAGACAAGCGGCCGGGCGCGCTGCTAAACTTGCCCATGAATTGGGACCGCCCGGGCTATCTGCTCTACCAAACGGTGCACCAGAAACCGTTGACGGTGGCGTATATCAGCCGAGACGACCCGCGCACCCTCACTGAACGTGCGCCGGTGCTACAGGAGTTGCGTCACCTCGGACCGGACATCATCGAATTCGACCTGAGGCAGGGGCGCCAGGTGCTGAATGACCTGGGAATCCGCTGGGTAGTGCTGGACCGCTACAAGATGCCCGGCGGGCGTGAACGCTCCTATACCGAGGAGACGGCGGCCCAGGTGTTCGCTGGGCAGACTCCCGTGTATCAGGATGAGCGGCTGACCGTCTTTGAGGTCACACCGCCCGATCAGGCGATACCTTACCTGGTCCTGGCGAGCGGCTGGGGGGCGTTCGACCCGCAGCAGAGCGGCAGAACGCTGCTTGGCAGTGCGTCGCTGCTGATCCAGGCGCCAGCGGCCGGGCACGTTGAGCTAAGGGTTAAGACCGCACCGGGTGGCTTAGCCCTGGACGTGCCGTACCAGAATGGAACATACGTTGAGACGCTGGCCGTGCAAGCCGGCGCCAACGAAGTTGTGCTGCGCGCCCAGAATGTGGGTGCGCAAGTCGTCGTCAGCGGACTGGCAGTGAGGCCAGTGCCGTAAAGGATAGAGGGCGAAGGAGACACTCTTATGACGCAGAGCACTAAACACTATCCACCCGTAACGATCAGCCCCGAGGACGTGCATGCCACGATTGCGAAGTACATGCTCGCCGACGGGGAACACCTGGTCGTGGACCTGAAAGGCTCGCATGGAGCCTACCTCCGGGACGGCAAATCCGGCCGAGAATACCTGGACTTCTACGCCTACTTTGCCAGCCAACCCGTCGCGCATAACCACCCGCGAATATGCGATCCGGCGTTCGTCGAACGCATCAGCAACGTGGCGCTGTACAAGCCCGCGAACTCCGACGTTTATACGACTTACATGGCCGAGTTCGTGGAAACCTTCGCGCGGGTCGCCAAGCCGGCCGACATGCCCTATTTGTTCTTCGTCGACGGTGGCAGCCTGGCGGTCGAAAACGCGTGCAAGACGGCCATGGACTGGAAGGTGCGCAAGAACCTGGCCGCGGGCAAAGGCGATAAGGGCAACAAAATCATCCACTTCCGCGAGGCTTTCCACGGCCGGAGCGGCTACACGCTCTCGCTGACCAACACCGCCGACCCGCGTAAGCACATCTACTTCGCCAAGTTTGACTGGCCGCGCATCACCAATCCCAAGCTGCGCTTTCCGGTCACCAGGCAAGTGCTGGCGGAGGTGATGGCCGCCGAACAGCAAGCCGTGGCCGAGATCGAGCAGGCCGTGCGCGACAACCGGGATGACATCGCCGCACTGATCATCGAGCCCATCCAGGGCGAGGGCGGCGATAACCACTTCCGGCCGGAGTTCTTCGCCAACCTGCGCCGCCTGGCCGACGAGCACGAATTTATGTTCATCGTCGACGAGGTGCAGACGGGGCTGGGCGGCACGGGCAAAATGTGGGCCATCGAGCATATGGGCGTCAAGCCCGATATCATCGCTTTCGGCAAGAAAACGCAGGTCTGCGGCATTATCGCCGGGAAGCGCGTCGACGAGGTGCCGGAGAATGTCTTCCACGTCTCTAGCCGGATCAACTCCACCTGGGGCGGCAACCTGGTGGACATGGTGCGCAGCCAGCGCTACCTGGAGATCATCCAAGAAGAATGCCTGGTAGAAAACGCTGCGCAGGTCGGCCAGATCCTGCTCGATGGGGTGACGCAACTGGCCGAGGGTTCCGACCTGCTCGACAACCCCCGCGGCCGGGGCCTGATGGTTGCCTTCGACCTTCCCGACGCGCTTACGCGTGATATCTTCCGCGGCCTGCTGCTCGAAAACGGGCTGCTGGCCCTGAAATGTGGCGAGCGCTCGATCCGCTTCCGCCCGATGCTCGACCTCCCCCCTGCCGCGGCGGAAGAGGCCCTGGCCATCGTCGACCGCTCGCTTTACGATGCACGGCATAGCAGCGGACAATTGTGATATGTGTGGCGCGCCGCATGCTCGCGCCGCGCCGTTGGGCCGTCAGGATCGTAAGATGTTGTTTAACACAAAACGTAAGGGGCTTAAGCCCCTTACGTTTTGTGTTCTTATGCTTGAGCTCGCGCTATGCGGACGTGACTCACGCCGCCCGCCTGACCCTCATCTCCGTCCGATACGCGTCATACAGCGTCAGCAGGTTGTCGTGGTGTAGACGTTGCACCAACCCGCCCAGCGGGATGCGCGACAAACCGGCCTCCTCAACCGTTATGTCAAGAACACCGTTGCGGGGCACGCCGCGTGCGATGTACTCACGCACCAGGCGGTCAATCGTGAGCAGGTAGTGGATGTTGGCGTCCAGCGTCTCTTCGATCTCACCGCGTAACAGGATTTCGCCGTGCCCCTGGACCAGGTTTTCCAGGTTTTTGCTCTTGATCGTGGCCAGCGACGTCACCATGTCATCCAGGTCGCCGCCCACGATGTAGGGCACGGGCATCACCGTATCGCTGGCGATCAGCAGCCGGTCCTCGACCACGTGGACGGTAATCAGGTCCGGGCTGTGACCGGGGGAATGGGCCAGCTCGATGGTCCGCCC
Organism: Anaerolineales bacterium; assembly: GCA_017882045.1. Lineage (GTDB taxonomy): Bacteria > Chloroflexota > Anaerolineae > CG2-30-64-16 > CG2-30-64-16 > JADGQF01. The sequence continues at coordinate 5,146 of JADGQF010000097.1, read as the reverse complement.
GCCGATGCGCAGGGTCATCACCTCGTTAAAAAGCAACTCAGGCAGACGAATCTTCACATCGGCCAGTTGGGGCGTTTGCTGGCGGGCGTCGCTGAGCTTGCGCTCGGTGTAGCGCTCCATCAGGCGGCGACAGCGGTAGTGAGCAATCACCTCGGCATCGGGGAACAAATAGGTGCCGTAGACATGGTCCCCATGGGAATGCGTGTTGACGACGTAAATCACCTTGGCGCGACGCTGCTCGATGAAATCGCGGATAAATCGCGTCTCTTGTGGGAAGGGCAACGTATCCACCAGCAGCACGCCTTCGTCGGTGAAGATCACCGTTGCCGTCACCTCGGCGTACATACCACTGGTGAACACGTAGATTCCCTCGGATACTCGATCTCGCTTGACCGGCACAACCGCCTCCTGGGGATGATACCCATTTCACATATGCCCGGCAAGCATAGCACACGCAAACAGCCGATGTCAAGGGCAAATCGAACCTTAAAAGAAAGGGCCAACGGCTACGAAACCGTCGGCCCAATGAGCGCGCGTCCCCGCTGTGTCGTGTGCTCAGAAAGTTCTGAACCTGCATTCGCAGGTGGGAACCTTTCCGTCCGTTCCTGCTTTGCCAAAACACTCGAGTGCAAGCACAAGAGTGCGGCTATTGCATTCCCGGTCGCATAACTGGCTCCCCTATATGGGGTGTTGGCTCAGAGCTTTGTAAAGCATCACGCGCACCGCAGGGTACGCTTGAGATATTACCACAGCTTTTTGGCGCGCGCAAATAGCAAAAAAGGCCTAAACTACCTTCAGGTGTAGCTCGCGCAACTGCGCCTCGGTGATCGGCGACGGCGACTTAAACATCAGATCGGTGGCCGAGGCGGTCTTCGGGAAGGCAATCACCTCGCGAATGTTCGACGCGCCGGTCAAGAGGGCGACGGTCCGGTCGATGCCCATCGCGATGCCGCCATGGGGGGGCGCGCCGTACTCGAACGCTTCCAGCATGTGGCCAAACTGCTCCTCCGCCTGTTCGGGACTGATGCCCAGGGCCTTGAACATCGCCGCTTGCTGCTCGCGGCGGTGGATGCGGATGCTGCCCCCGCCCACTTCCCAGCCATCCAGCACCATATCATAGGCTTTGGCACGGACGCAGCCGGGGTCGCTTTCCAGGAGCGGCCAATCCTCGTCCTTGGCCGAGGTGAAGGGATGATGCATGGCGCTCCAGCGGCCCTCCTCGGCATTCCACTCCAGCAGCGGGAAGTCAACCACCCAGCACAGCGCGTGCACGCTCTCGTCTACCAGGCCCAGCTGGCGTCCCAGGTTCAGACGCAACTGGCCCAAGCTCGCAGCGACCACGCCCTGGCTGGCGTCGGCAAGGATCAGCAACAGGTCGCCGGCCTGGGCGCCCGTGCGCTCGAATATCGCCTGCAGGGCCGCCTCTGACAGGAACTTGCTCAGCGAGGACTTAACACTGCCGTCAGCCTTGCGCGCGATGGAAAAGACGCCCTTGGCCCCATAGCGCCTGGCCACTTCGCCCAGGTCTTCCACCTGCTTGCGGCTGTATTCGGCGCAGCCCGGCGCCAGCACGGCCTTCACCTGGCCACCCGCCGCCAACGCCTCGCTGAAGGCGGCGAACTCGCTGCCCCGGACAAGGTCGCTCAGGTCGGCCAGTTGCAGCCCAAAGCGCAGGTCGGGCTTTTCCACGCCGTAGAGACCCATCGCGTCGGCGTAGCTAATGACCGGGAAGGGCTTGTGCTGGATCGGCTTGCTGCCCAGCTTCTCGATAATCTGGATGTACAAACCCTCCAGCAGGGCCATAATGTCCTCGCGCTCGACGAAGGAGAGCTCCATGTCGAGCTGTGTGAACTCAGGCTGGCGGTCGGCGCGCAGGTCCTCATCCCGGAAACAGCGGGCGATCTGGAAGTAACGCTCGTAGCCGGCGACCATCAGCAACTGTTTGAGCTGTTGCGGTGACTGCGGCAGGGCGTAAAACTCGCCCGGATGCACCCGGCTGGGCACCACGTAGTCGCGCGCGCCTTCGGGCGTGCTCTTGATCAGGATCGGCGTCTCGATCTCGACGAAGCCGCGCTCGTCCAGGTAGTCGCGGATCAGCTTCACAACCTTGTGGCGATAGACCAGGTTATGCTGCATGGCTGGCCGGCGCAGGTCCAGGTAACGGTAGCGCAGCCGCAGCACTTCATCCGTTTCTACATCTTCGTTTATGTAAAATGGCGGCGTCTTGGCCTCATTAAGGATCTGCGCCGACTGGGCGATCACCTCGATCGCGCCGGTCGCCAGCCTGGGGTTGACCAGGCCTTCCGGGCGCGCCTGCACCACGCCGGTGATCTGCACCACGTACTCGTTACGCGCCGCGTTCAGTACTTCACGCGCGGCCGGCGCAGTTTCGTTGCAGGTCACCTGGACGACACCCGAGCGGTCGCGGATATCGAGAAAAATGAGCGCGCCGTGGTCGCGCCGCCGGTGGACCCAGCCGGCCAACGTCACCGTCTGCCCTGCCTGGGCCAGACCTAATTCACCACAATTATGTGATTTGAGCATAGAAATTCTTCCTTGAGACGAATCGTCTGCACAGATCGCCAATCGTAATAATTGAGTGATTATACCATTGAATGGGCAAAGCGGCCGCAACATGCTATAATCCGCTTCCCGAGACGCTGTAAGAGAGGTAATGATGCGCTGTCTGGTAACCGGAGGAGCAGGATTTCTGGGCGCCGCGCTCGCTCACCGCCTTGTGCGCAACGGGCACCAGGTGCGCGTTCTGGATGACCTGAGCGCCGGCGACCCGGGCCGTCTGCCTCCAGACGTCGTGTTCGCGCGCGGCGATGTGCGCGACCGGCCGAAGCTCTGGACGCTGCTGCAGGACGTCGATTGCGTCTTCCACCTGGCGGCGCGCGTGTCTGTCCCGGAATCGGTGCTCTATCCGCGTGAGTACAACGACGTCAATGTGGGCGGGACCGTTGCCCTGGCAGAGGCGATCCGCGATGCCGGGGTCAAGCGCGTGGTTTTCGCGTCCTCAGCTACCGTCTACGGCCCGCAGCCCGTCCAACCCGTCAAAGAGGATTGCTGGCCGCATCCGCAGGCGCCCTACGCCGTGAGCAAGCTGGCGGCCGAGTATTACCTTTTCGGGCTCGGTGAGCTGTACCATGTCGAAACCGTTGCGCTGCGCATCTTCAACGCCTATGGGCCAGGGCAAAACTTGCCACCCTCCCACGCCCCGGTCGTGCCGCTCTATCTGAAGAACATCCTCACCGGCGCTTCGCTGATCGTATACGGCGACGGCAGCCAGACCCGCGATTTCGTCTACGTGGACGACGTGATGGACGCCCTGGTCGCGGCTTCCACTGCGCCGAACGTGAATCGCGCCACGATCAACGTCGGCTCGGGGCAAGAGACCAGTATCAACCATCTCATCGCCACCCTCGAGGACGTCAGCGGGCGGCGGCCCGAAGTGCTCCACAACCCACAGCAAAGCGGCGGCATCGGCCGCCTGGTGGCCGACCTGGGGAAGGCGCGCTCTTTGCTCGGCTACACGCCGCGGGTGTCGCTGGTGCAAGGGGTGGAGCAGTTGCTTCGCCTCGATCCTCGCTTTGCCGGCAAGCGCGGCGGATCGGCCTGGTCGCGCCGCGGCGCGCAGGGCCTGCTGCGCTGAAAACCGGCAGGCACAACCTCGCTCCCATTCCCCATCTGTCATTGCGGTTACGGGTACGGCAAGCACTGGTGCGATAGAATATCAGTATTGCTCCGATGATACCGTTGACACCGGTTGACACCGTCTGACGATTTCAGGAGGTATTTAAGATGCCAGTGCGTACTGCAGAAGCCGTTTGGCAGGGGAACCTGCGCGAAGGACAGGGGCGGATGAAGCTGGGGAGCGGCGCGTTCGAGGGCCGCTACACCTGGAGCTCCCGTTTCGAAGAAGCCCAGGGGACAAACCCCGAGGAACTGATAGCCGCGGCGCATGCCGGCTGTTTCACGATGGCCCTGGCCAGCCAGTTGACAAAGGCCGGCTTCCCGCCGGAGCAGATCCAGACAAGCGCCCGCGTCCACCTGGACAAGGTCGACGGCGCCAACAAGATCACGACCGTCGAGCTGGACACCGAAGCCAGGGTGCCCACAGTCGACGAGGCGCACTTCCTGGAACTGGCCGACACCGCCAAGCGCACCTGTCCGGTTTCGCAGGCCCTGGCCGGGGTGGAGATCAAGTTGCAGGCAAGGCTGTCAGGTTGACCATGTTCAAACACCTGCAGGTAATCGTCAATCCGGCCAGCGGGCGCGACCGGCCGATCTTGAACACCCTCCATACGGTCTTCAAGGACACGGGGCTGGATTGGGACGTCGTCATCACGAAGGCCGCCGACGACGCCCGCCGCCTGGCCGAGGAAGCGGCCAAGAGCGGCTCAGATGTGGTCGCCGCCTATGGCGGCGATGGCACGATCATCGAAGTAGCCGAAGGGTTGATCGGGACCAACGTTCCGCTGGCCATCTTTCCCGGCGGCACAGCCAACGCGATCGCCCTGGCGCTGGGCATCCCGAGCGATCTGGCTGAGGCGGCGGCCCTGGTCTGTCGTGACCCGGTAAAGGTGCGCACGGTGGACATGGGGCAGGCTGGCGAACGCTGCTTCATGGTCGCGGTGGGGTTGGGCCTGGCAGGCGAGCCGGCAGAGGGAGCCGACCGGGAGTCCAAGGAGCGGCTGGGTCCGCTGGCCTATGCGCTGGCGTCGCTCGACGCCTTGCGCCGCACTAAGGTCGACAGATACTACATCACGCTGGACGGGAAAGAACTGGAAGAGTCGGGCGTCAGTTGCGTCGTCGCCAACATGGGGAACTTCGGCGTGCCGGGCGTCTCGCTGGCCCCGGACATCGATATGGCCGATGGGCTGCTGGATGTGGTAGTGATCCCCGGCGCCGGCCTGGGGACCATCGTCAGCGCGGCGGCGAGCATGGCGACCACTTCAGTCGCAAGCCCAGGCAACGTGCCCTTCCCGCCTTGGCAGGCCCGTCGGGTAAGCATCAAGGCCGAGACGCAACAGGCGATCCAGATCGACGGCGAGGTCATGGAATCGGGACCGGTCGAGGCCAGAGTGCTGCCCGGCGCTCTGCGGGTGATCGTGCCCGAGACCTGACAATGCCACGCGTAACA